>JAMLGM010000013.1 GCA_023957975.1 Microthrixaceae bacterium
AGAAACTCCGGGTTTGTTGGTTAGATCCGGCCGTTGATGCGGTCGGGGTAGTGGATGGTCAGGGTGTTCAAAATGGTTTTCCAGCCTCGGATTTGGCCGGTGAGGTCTTGGCGGTTCGGCCTTCGACGGGTAGCGATCAGGTACAGGACTTTCATCGCGGACGGCTCGTTGGGGAAGTGGCCGCGGTGACGGTGCGGAGGCGGGGAGGATGGTGTCCGAGACTGGGGTGAGGCAACCCGACTCGGCGTCCTCAACTACCTCGGCAAGTGGCGTGGTCTGAGCGTCCCGGGCTTAGGGTTCGACGATGCCGTCCGCCGCGCTGCCGTAGAGCGCCGAGGCGAACTCGTAGTAGTTCGGGCCCTGGCGCAGGTGATTTCCGCCGTCGACCGTGATCGTCTCGCCGGTGATGAACGATGACTCGGGGCCACACAGGAAACGAACCAGCGGCGCGACGTCGTCGACGTTGCCGAATCGGCTGATCGGCATCGCGTCGAGGTAACTCTGCCCGACCGAATTGTCGGGGGTGATCATCGACACGAGATCGGTTTCGATGATGCCGGGGTTGACCGCGTTGGCCCGGACCCCGACCTGGCCCAATTCATCCGCGATCGTCTTCACCAACATGTCGATACCGGCCTTGGCCGCGCTGTAGGGGGCCATGAACGGGTGGGTGATCGACGACGCCAGCGACGAGATCGCGACCAGCGAGCCACCGCCGTTGCGGCCCATGACGGCCCCCGCGTGCTTGAAGGTGAGAAACGTGCCGGTGAGACAGACGTTGAGGACACGGTTCCACTCGTCCAACGACGTGGCGATCACCGGCCCGAGCGTGCCGTCGCCGGCCGCGGCCACCACCATGTCGAGACGTCCCGTGGGCTCGCACGCGGCGGCGACCGCGGCCCTGACATCCTCCTCGTTGCCGACGTCACCGCTGTGCTCGGTGACGGCCGCGCCGTCGACGACGTCCTCGCGAAGGCTCGCTGCGGCGGCCGCCAGCTTTTCGGCGTTGCGGCCCATGATCGTGACCGAGGCTCCATCTCGAACGAGCGCTCGAGCCGAGGCCAATCCAATTCCGCTTCCGCCGCCGGTGACGAGTGCGGACATTCCTTGGAGGGTGTGGGTCTGAGCCATGGGTGGATGTTATGGGCTGCGTAGCTCCGTCGATGACGAAGAATCTACGCTGGCAGGTCATGGATCATCCCCAGTCCTCTCACCATCCCGAGACCCATTCGAGCGATGGCGCCGACGGCTCAATCGATGAGATGACAACCTCGGAGGCGGACGACGGCACCGAGGAGGCCGAATCGCTCGTACACGCCGCCGAAGAGCGTGCCGCTTCGGCCGCCCGCCTTGCTGAGGCGCTGGAAATTCTCGCGGCAGCGGAGCCGGTGGCGTACCACAAGTCCCTGACAGCATTACTTCGCACGGGCCACGACAGCCTGTTGAAGCCGATGCCCTATGACGCGTCGAAGGACTATCACGATCCGAGCTGCGTGGTTGTCGACCCCGTTCCCGAGGGCCTCGACACCATGCGGCTGTACAGCCGATTCGCGTACCGGGATTTCGACCGGGTCCTGGCTGACCCGATCAACGATCCCCGCTACGACCATCTCCTCACCAGCCTCTACCACCTCACGGTCAATGAGGGCTGCAACGTTGCGGTGGTGACCAATCACGGAGAACTCCATGACATCGCACTCGTTCTGTCAGCGTTGGTTCTGGCGTTGTGCGATGAGGACCGGACCTTCGGAGTCCTCGGTGAACACGTGGGACTCGACGAGTTCACCGATCGTTCGAACTTGTTGTTGAGTCGTATGGTGGCGACCACCGAAGTGTTCAACATCGCGACCACTGAGGTGTTGCGGCTCATGTGTCGGACCTTCTACAGCGTCCCTCAGACGGCGAGTCGTCGCCGATCCAAACTCGACCCCGACCTGGCCCGCGCCAACAACCTCGTGATGCGTCACCTGCTCGAGCAACGCCTCGAGGGAGGCGGGCAGATCCTTGCGATGGCCGCGAGCGGGAGTCAGGACATCTCGGTCGCCAGCGGCCTCGCTCGAAAGATCCGGGCGGCATTTCGTGCTCGGCGGGGCGACGTGCGCGAGGACACGCCGAGTCTGCATCTGCAGCCGCTCTACAACGGCACGATGAACCTGATGATGACCTGCGATTACGTGGTGCCGATCGCCATTTCGCTCGACCAGGATCATCCGGCCTGTGAGATCGGTTCGCTCACCAAGGTGCGCACCCAGGACGACTGCCACGAGGTGATGAACTGGATCGCGTCGGCTCACGAGTCGGCGACGGGAATCCCCACGATCTATCACCAACGCGAGGACGACCTGCTGACCCAGGTGCGCGACGCCCTCAGGTCGTGATGCCCTCAGGTCGTGATGCCCACCGGGCGGCTCGGGTCAGATGACGCCGAAGGCCATCATGGCGTCGGCAACCTTCAAGAAGCCAGCGACGTTGGCACCGAGCACGTAGTTGCCTGGGTCGCCGTATTCCTCGGCCGCCTCGATGCACTGTGTGTGGATGCCCTGCATGATCTTTTGCAGCCGCTCCTCGGTGTATTCGAACGTCCACGAATCGCGGCTGGCGTTCTGTTGCATTTCGAGCGCTGAGGTCGCGACGCCGCCGGCATTGGCCGCCTTACCCGGGCCGTAGGCGATCTTCGCCGCCTGGAAGACCTCGATCGCCTCGGGGGTTGAAGGCATGTTCGCACCCTCCGACACAGCGATCACCCCGTTTCGCACGAGCGTCTCGGCGTCCTGGCCCGTCAGCTCGTTCTGGGTCGCGCTTGGAAGGGCAACCTGGCAGGGCACATCCCAGATGCTCCCTCCGGACACGAACTTCGCCGAGCCGCGGCGATCGGCATAGGTGGAAATTCGGCCGCGCTCGACGAGCTTGATCTCCTTCAGCAGGTCGAGGTCGATGCCGTTCTCGTCGTAGATGTACCCGGCCGAGTCGGAGGCTGCGACGACCTTGCCGCCGAGTTGGTGGACCTTTTCGATGGCGTAGATCGCGACGTTGCCCGACCCCGACACCACGGTGGTCTTGTCGTCGAGGGTCTCGCCGCGGGCCTTGAGCATCTCTTCGGCGAAGAAAGTTGCGCCGTAGCCGGTCGCCTCGGTGCGCACGAGCGCGCCACCCCAGGTCAGCCCTTTGCCGGTGAGCACGGCCGACTCGTAACGGTTGGTGATGCGCTTGTACTGCCCGAACAAATAGCCGATCTCGCGTCCACCCACACCGATGTCGCCTGCGGGAACGTCGGTGTACTCGCCGAGATGCCGGTAGAGCTCGGTCATGAAGCTCTGGCAAAACCGCATGATCTCACCGTCGGATTTTCCCTTGGGGTCGAAATCGGAGCCGCCTTTGCCGCCACCGATCGGCATGCCCGTCAAGGCGTTCTTGAACGTCTGTTCGAAACCGAGGAACTTGATGATGCCCACGTTGACCGAGGGGTGGAATCGCAGGCCGCCCTTGAAGGGACCGAGGGCGCTGTTGAACTCGACGCGAAAGCCCCGATTGATCTGGATACACCCCTCGTCGTCGACCCACGGAACCCGGAAGATGATCTGGCGTTCCGGCTCACAGACGCGTTCGATCAGGCGTTGTTCGGCCATCTCCGGGTGCTTTTTCAGCACGACCTCAAGGGTGTCGAGCACCTCTTTGACCGCCTGGTGGAACTCGCTTTCCCCAGGGTTTCGGTGCGCCACCAGGTTGAATGCGTCGGCAAGGTACTGATCGGTCACGGCGGGGTCCCTCTCGTTGTTCGCGGTTGCCCGAACCGACGGGCACCGCAATTCAGCCACCTGCCCGGCTCGCCGGCTCCGTTGGCGGCGCGATGGGTCTCGGTGCAGTGTTGTCGTGGCCCTGATTGCGTCGAGGACACGGTTTGATCGCCCCCGCTGCCTCGTCGATCAGCCGACGCCGTTGTCGGTTGATCGCTCGCGACGATCTGCTGCGCGGCCGGTTGTGCGGTGAACACTACCGAATGTCGTCCCAGAGCGAAAAAGGGCCGCGTGCTCGTCCCGTAGTGAAGCCGATATCGCTGCGGATGTGTGACGCCGGTCAACGGAGTCGTGCCGTGAGGAACGCGAACCCGAACGCTGAGACGTCCCGGAGCGTGTCGCGGTCGGTGATGACGAGCGGGTCGCCGGCCTCGACCGCGTCGAGACACGCACGAGCGACCTCGGACGGATCGCCAAATGTCGATCGGGGTGGGTCGACAGCGCGGCCTTGGTAGTCGGCCTCCGCAGCGAACAGGTTGGTGGCGGTGATGCCGACCAACGCGACGGTCGTCGGGCGCACCGATCCTGCGGAGAGCCCGTAGTTGAGCGCTGCGGCCTTCGTGGCGCCGTACAACGCACCCGGTGCCTCGGGCGCTACGGCAGAGCGACTCGAGATGATCAGGGCGCGACCACTTGGTGTGGTTGGAGCGGTCAGCGTCCGAGCGACGCCGACGAGGTTGATGTCGATGAGGCGTCGCACGGCGTCCTCGGTGAGGGGCCGATGGCGAGTCGAATCGACGACGCCAGCGTTTGCCACGATGAGGTCGATCGGGGCGAGCGAACCGAAGTCGAAGGTTCGAACGTCGCCGTCGAGGTGGGTGATGCCGGCAACGTCACACGTTGGGGGGGTCACGTCCACCGACGTGACCGATGCGCCCCTGGAGACAAGTTCCTTGCACAACTCCGCCCCGATTCCGGATGAACCGCCGGTCACCAAGGCGTGCCGCTCGGCGAGTGAATACCGGCTGTACTTCCGAACGCGTGGGCCGATCGCTCGTGCGTACCGTGCGGTCCTCCACCAGGCGGTGCTCACTCGTGACAGGTTGTGCGCAGCATGCATCGCGGGTCTTCCGTTCAGGTGCTGGCCAAAGGCACGGAGCGAGAATCGGCGACCACTCTACCCTAACGTAAGGGTAGAGTGGTCGCGGCGCTCGCTGTGACCTGGTGGGACATGCTCAGGTCAGCACTGTCCGACGGGAGCGACGAGCGCGCTCGCGGGGTCAGGGGCGAAGCTTGGCGGAGTCGATCTCGGCTCGCATGGTTGCGGTGAGGGCCTTGGCTTCGTCGAGTTGGCGGGCGAGCTTTGCGCACCGCTCCTCGGCCCTCGACAGGCTGGCCGTGAGATAGTCGAGTTCGGCTGGGCTGAGTGCCTCGCCGCGTTCGAGCTGATCGCGGATCCTTAGCAGATCTCCCGATTCTTCGAGGGTGAATCCGAGCGGCTTCATCGCCTTGATGTGTTTCAACCGTGCGACGTCATCGTCGGTGTACAGCCGGAATCCCCCGGGGGAACGCCCAGAGGGGGTGACCAGGCCGACCTCGTCGTAATGGCGAATCGTGCGTTGCGAAAGCCCCACCTGATCCTCCACGGCGCCGATCTGGTGGAGCCGAGCGGTCGTGTCGTGGTGGGTCATCAAGGGTCCTTGCTCCGGGTGAGTCGATCGTAGATGCCTCACGGACGGTCAAGGGTGGAATCGGCGCCCTCGACAGGAATCGAACCTGTGGCCTACCGCTTAGGAGGCGGTCGCTCTATCCAACTGAGCTACGAGGGCGGACGCCGCCGGATGTTACGCGGCGGTCGAACGCGGCTCAATCGGGGCGTTCGATTAGTGAATCTCGCGGAACTCGGAATCGTTGTCGACGCGGCACGAGCGGTGCATGAACGCTGGCTGGCCGTCGACCGGGCGACCTCCGACGGTGCCGAGGATGTGAACGACTCGCACAACCTCTGGGTCACCGGGGGCTGCGGGACGTCGGCAACGAGGACAGAACGCCGCTTGTGAGTGTTCGGCGGTCGCGTCGGCGGGCATGAATCGGTCAAGGTCCCCGAGTCGCTCGAGGAATTCCTCGGCCTCATCGGACGCATCCAGGTCGATGCGTTGCGCCGAAACGAATCGGTCGAGGTCGTCGAGGCGCTCGAGAAAATCGCTGGCCTCGTCGGAACCCGAATCGCCTGAGCTGACGGAATCGCCCAAGTGATCGATGGCGGGGGAGAACGTGGCGTCAGGGGCTCCGACGAACTGATCGAGTTCGCTCAGCCGCTGAAGGAAGTCGTCGGCTTCGTCGGTGTCGTCGTCATCCTGGCGAAGGTCGGTGAAAGAGTTCATCGCTACGTCCTGGCCGAGGTCGCGCACCCTGCGCGACTCGTGAACCTTCTCATTCGGTTGATTGAGGTCGAACCTGAAGGATCCCGAGCGCAGAAAACCCAAACGGCCCACGTCGCAAGACGTGGGCCGTTCGGTATCGCGTAGGTCGATCAGACCGCGAGCAGGTCCTTGGCACCAGTGTCGGAGCTCGGGTGGCGCAGCTTCGACATGGCCCGCGCTTCGATCTGGCGGATGCGTTCACGGGTCAGGTTGAAGTGCTCCCCGACCTCCTCAAGGGTGCGCGGTTCGCCGCGATCGAGCCCGAAACGGAGCTTGAGGATCTGGCGTTCGCGTTCGTCGAGTGGGCCGAGCAGGCGGTTGATCTGCTCGGGCAGCAACGCGACGGCCGCGGCA
The DNA here is from genome assembly GCA_023957975.1 of Microthrixaceae bacterium. Taxonomy (NCBI): domain Bacteria; kingdom Bacillati; phylum Actinomycetota; class Acidimicrobiia; order Acidimicrobiales; family Microthrixaceae; species Microthrixaceae bacterium. The sequence goes on from JAMLGM010000013.1 coordinate 6,512, forward strand.
TCGAATGGCGACTCGGCGCCGCGGTCTTCGATCATGTCGCCGAGTTCGGCGTCGCCGTCAGCGCGAAGCGGCTCCGACAACGACAAGGTGTCGGCGGCGTAGCGCATGGCCTCGGTGACCTTGGCGACCGGCATGTCGAGTTCCTCGGCGAGTTCCAGCAGGGTGGCCGGGCGACCGAGGGTGGTTTCGAGCCGGAATCGGGCCTTTTGGAGTCGGCTCAGCACGTCGCCTGCATGCACTGGAAGTCGAATCGTGCGACCGGTGTTCGCGATGCCGCGGGTGATCGCCTGGCGGATCCACCACGTGGCGTAGGTCGAGAACTTGAAACCCTTGCGCCAGTCGAACTTCTCGACGGCGTGAATCAGGCCAAGGTTGCCCTCTTGAATGAGGTCGAGGAGGGGCAACCCGGATGCCTGGTATTTCTTTGCGATGGAGACGACCAGGCGAAGGTTCGACTGAACGAACGCGAGTTCCGCTTCCTCGCCAGTGCGGATGAGGCGGCGAAGTTCGCGTTTGCGGGCTGCGGTGAGCGAGCCGTCGGCTGCCTCCATCTCCGCCTTCGCCGCGGTGCCGGCTTCGATGGCCTTTGCGAGTTCGACCTCCCCGTCCTTGGTGAGGAGCGGATATTGGCCGATGTCGCTCAGGTAGAGGCGAACAAGGTCTTCTTCGTCGCGTTCGGGACGCTGCTTAGCCAAGAGAGCACAACCTTTGAGATCCGTGGATGACCGCCGCGTCGCAACGGCGCGGGGAGTCGCGATCCGTTTGGATCGACAATTGATAGTACGGGTGGCGTCAAGAGGGTTGGCCTCGGTATCTGCACCATGTGTCATGGGTAACACCAGCGATGGAGGGATGCGGGCGAGGGAATTGTGGGCAAGGGGCTATCGTCAGCCCATGGTGAGCTGGAGCGATCCCCCATCGCCGCGGCTGAGGCGGCTGGTCGACGAACTCGACGAGCACGGCGTCGACCTCGACGTCGAGAACCCACTCGACCGCCTCGTTGCCGAGGAGATCGACTACGCACTGCATCCGCTGATCCATGAGCGGCGCGTGCCGACGTACGGAGCGGTGATCGCTCCGACGGTCGACCGGTCTCGTTGGCGCAAGACCACCAACCTTGAGGTGACCTCGCGCTCATTGCGCGACCTGCAGCGCAGCGACGCCCGACGGTTCGCCGATGGCGCCTCGAGTTGGCTCGTGTTGAGCGGCGACGGAGCCCAGAAACTCGCGGTGTTTGACCGTCCGGCAAGTTCGGAACGAGACGTGGTGGTGATGGTCGACGCGTTCGGCGCGGCGATCGTGCAACGCCATTCCTCGGGAACCGTCCGCTATGCGAGCGAGCACGGTGTCATGCGTTGGGACGGGATGAGTTGGCACCGAGAGCCGCTCGTGACGCGGTGGATTTCGGCGATGCGCACCTGGGGTGGAAACGCTCAACACTCCCTGGCCACGCTGCTGGCCTTTGCGGTACACGACCTCGGGGCGCGCGGCATCGGCGCACTGTTGATCATGCAGAACACGCTCACGAGCAGCCCGGCGTTCGAACAGCGGATGGCCGAACCGCCCCCGCTCGACATTGCGGTTCCCGAGGATCTGACGCCGTTACGTCACGTCCTCGCCCAGATCGACGGTGCGGCGGTATTCGACAATTCGGGGATTCTGCGTCAGATCGGCGTTCGTTTGAACCCGAGTGCGGCGGCGGTTGCCGACGTCGACGGGCACCGCGGCATGCGCCACACCTCCGGTCGTCGGTACTCGTTCGACGATCCCGAGTCGATCGTCATCGTCGTGAGTGAGGACGGTCCGGTCACGATGATGCGAAACGGGGTGATCCTGGGGCGAACCGACGCACAGGCATAGGCTGCCCGAGTGGCTCGATTCTTGAAACAATTCGCGGTGATCGGGGCGGCGGTAGCGGCCCTTGGGGCCGGGTTGGCCGGCGGTACGGTCGTTCCGGTCTCCGTGGCCGGGGCGCAGGAGTCGACGGCTCCGACCTGCGCTGCCGACGGTTCGGTGCAGACGATGACCGGAACGGTGAGTGCCGATCAGGCGAAGACCTATCTGCTCCTCCCGTTCGAGGTTCCCGAGGGCGCAACCCGCGTCGAGGTCGGCTACTCGTGGGCCCCGTCGGAGGGCACGACGCTCGATCTTGGGTTGTGGGATGCCTCCGGGACCTCCGGGCCCGATGCGTTTCGCGGCTGGGGTGGCTCGCGTCAGGGTCGGCTCGACAAGGGCATGCCGCGGGCGTGGGTCTCCGCCGAGACGGCCGATCGGGCGTTCACCCCTGGCGATATCGAGCCGGGAACGTGGAACGTGGAACTCGGCTTGGCGGAAATCGCAGCCGAGGGCGCCACGTACACGGTCGAGATCTCGTGCAGCGATGGTCCGGCGGGGCGCGAAACGCCTGCCGACCCCGTCGACGCGGACCATGTCGCCAACCCCGACCCGGGCTGGTACCGCGGCGATTTCCACATGCACTCGTGGAACTCGTTGCCAGAGGCCCCCGACTACGAGGGGACGGTGCAATACGGCCGCGATGCGCAACTCGACATCATGCCGATCACCGAATACGTGGTGACCCGCCACCATCGGGAACTCGGAGCGGTACAGCGGGCGAACCCGGATGTGTTGATCTGGCCGGGCAGGGAGGTCATCACCTATTTCGGACACGCCATCGTGTTGGGAGAGACGCCGAACACGATCGAATACCGGGAGGGGTTCGACGGTGTCACGCTACGCGGCATCCAGCGCGACTCGATCGCCGACGGGGCGTTGTTCGGCGTGGCGCATCCCACGGTGTTCCCCGAAGCGGAGTTCGGCAGCCTGTGTCGCGGGTGTGAGTTTCAACTGAGCGACGACATCGACTGGGATGCGGTGACGACGTTGGAACTCGTGACCAACACGCCGGTCGTGGGTGACGTCGAGAACCCGTTCATCCAGACGGCGATCGACTACTGGCAAGGCCTGTTGGACGCCGGGCACCGGATCACGGCGGTCAGCGGATCCGACGACAAGCGCGGCCCCGCCCTCGGTTCGACCGCAACGATGGTCTATGCGAAGGAGTTGTCGCGAGGAGCGGTGACCGAGGCACTCGAGGCGGGGCACACCTACATCCAGGTTCGAGGCGCCGCCGACTCGCCCACGGTGGAATTCACCGGGGCATCCGGCGGGGCCGAGGCGATGATGGGCGATTCGCTCCGAGCCGACTCTGTGAGTTTCAGCGCCACGGTTCGCGACGGAGACGGCCAGACGCTGCACATCATCCGCAACGGAGCCGAGGTCGAGGCCGTGCCGGTCGTCGGGTCCGAGTTCACCTACACGTGGGATGCCGAGCGGGGCGAGGACGGTGGGGGTCTCGGAACGACGGTGCGCATCGAGGTGAGCGATGCGACCTCCCGCACGGTCATCACCAATCCGATCTTCCTCGTCGACCACGAACCGAGTCCGACCACCGAAGCTGTTTCGCCCACGACCGAGGCGGCCGCGCCCGAGCCCCTCGGGAACGCCGCCGGTGATGACGGCAGCCCGGCCGCCCTCATCGCCGGGATCGCAGTGGCACTGGTCGCGCTCGTGGTCGGCGGCGTTGCCGTGGGTCGCCGCGGTCGAAGCGGCACGTCGGGTGTCAGCTGAAGTCCTGCCAGGGTCCGTCGTTCGGTTCCTGGCCGACGCCCGGCGCAGACCAATCGCAGACCCCATCCGGGAAGACCTCGCCTAGGCGCTTGCGTTGCTCATCGGTGAACTCGACGGCCCAGACGCCAGCCGTCGTCGCGCTGTCGAGGGTCTGAAGGCTGCATTTCACGATGTCTGACCGCAGGGGAGCTCCTGCGACGATCCGACTGTCGCCGAAAGTCTGGAAATCATCACGGCACGGACCCGCGACGTCGTAGATGTCGTCGCCGCTGTCGACCAACGTTGCGTCGGCGGCGAAACAGGAGTTCACCGCCGCGGCCGGACGCGACGCCGCGAGCGCCGCTGCGTCAACCTGCTTCGAGGAGGACTTGAGCGCCGTCGCCCACTCGTCGAGGGTCGAGACGAGTTGAATCCCGAAGCCGATCGACCCCGACAACGACTCGACGAGTCCGGCCCCCGGCGGCACCGATCGGGTCCACAACGCGACGTTCGGTGCCTGGTGGCCGTCGAGTTGAAGTCGCTCATCGATGCTGAACATGCGAAACCGGTCATGGATGTCGCCGGTGGGGTCGGTGTAGATGTTCACCAGGATCGTGGGAACGGCCATCATGTGCGGTTGAAGCGAACCGAGCACGCGGCCGCTGCGGTACGCCACGGCGGCGGTCTCGGCATCGATCGCAGCGCGTGACGCGACGATGTTGCCGTTGATATCGAAACTGCCGACGCCCGAGTTGAGGTCGAGAAACTCGTCGACATCGATCGCGCCCTCATTGAGCGCCGACAACCCGTATTGCACGCCGACGTTGTCCCATGGCCGTCGGGCAAAGCCCGTGTCATCGTCGATCCCGAGTTCGTTGACGTTGCCGTCCTGAAGCGTGCAGCGCACCCCGTCGGGGTTGGAGTCGGCGTTCCAGATCGCCTCGGCAGGTGGCCTCGGAAACTCAGCGTCGCCGAGCCCGGGGATCGCAGCGGCGGCACTGTTGACAATGTCGCCGAAGCCGCAGGTGGTGGGGTTGACCGCAGGGGCGAAGGTCTCCTCCCAGAACGAGCACGTTCCTTCGGTCATGTGTCCGTTGATGGCGGTGTGTTGTTGGGCAGTCAGTTCTGCGCCAGCGCGGCGGTAGTAGTCGTTCAGCAGGGCACAGTCGAGCACTCCGCCGCTGATCGTGACCGCATCCGGGAACGGCATGGTGGGGGCGATCGCGTCGAGAATGCCTGGATAGTTCTGGGTGATCAGGAGTTGTTGGATCGCTCCGCCCGAGCCGCCTTCGCCGATGGTGACCGCGATCTCTCCGTGGGATTCCACGAAGTGCTCTTTCACCATCATCGCCGTCTCGGCGCTGATGACGTCGTTGCAGGTGACCTGGAAGGTGTTGAGGGTGGAGGTGGCGACGGCATAGCCGCGCTCAAAGAGCTCGAGGTCGGGATCGTTGGCCATGATGAACCCTTGGCTGTAGGTGACCCCACAGCCGCCGCCGAACCGGTACACCAGCCGCCCGTTCCATTCGGTGGAGACCGGCGTCATGATCTCGTAGACGCCGCGGTTGATCACGCCGGTTTCCACCTCGACCTCCACCGCGTTGCCACGCTCGTCGCGGTAGGCGTCTGAGGGCACCACCTCGTCGGCTCCAAGGTCGGACAGGGTCCGGTCAGCGGTGAAATAGGCGCGTCGGAGCGAGGGTTCGGCGAAGCAGTCCTCGCCGGTGGCGGGGCCGAGGCCGAAGTCGTCGGTCGTGCAGGTGGGCATCGGGAGATGCGGCCCGGAAAACACCGGTCCGGAGATCGGATGATTCACGATCGTGATCGATTGCGATTCGTCCCCCGCGCGAACCGTGACGTCGTTGTCCCCCTCGTCGAGGCCACTGATCAGATACAGCGTTCGGTTCTCGTCGTCGATCAGCGTTCCGCTGCCCGGGGCGACCACAGACGTGTCGAGCGCAGCGCCGTCGAGTTGGAAGGTCGCGACTTCGGCCGTGCCCTCGACCGCGACCACGACGTCGCCGCCGGTGACGCGGGTCAACGCGGTCGACACGCCGTCGACGCGGAACCCGTGCTCCGACCGCTCGGCGGTAGTCGGAGCCGCTGCGTCGTTGGAGGAACTGCACCCGGTGAACAAGAGGGCGCCCGCCAACACGGCGGCGAGGCCCCGTCGATGTGGTACTGGCAGGTGGATCGTCACGTCGGTTTCTCCAGTTCGGTGGCGCCTGAGCCTATGCACACGAGAGGTCTGAACGGCGAGAGGACGACCGGCGGCGCCGACCGGTACCGTGTTCGCCGTGGTGCATGCCGTCGAGCCATCCAGCCCCCGCCGCTTCATGGCGATCGGAGTCGCGGCCGTGTTAGTCGTGAGTGGATGTGTGGGGGCCACTCGGGTGAGTGTCGAGGCCGGGTCCACCTCTGATGCCGAAACGGTCACCACCCTCCTCGCTGAGGTGCAGCCGGCGGTTGACGTGCCTGCGTGTGTCGGGGAGTTGACCGTCGAACAAAAGGCCGCCGAGATGTTGATGGTGCTTGTGGACACGCCGGGACGTGCCGCTCCACTGGTGTCTCAACGCCTTGTCGGCGGCTACGGGCTGGTGGGTGATCAGGCGGCCGAAGTCGCGGGTCAGGTTGCGATGGTGGGGTCGGTTGCGACGTTTCCCCTCTTGGTTTCCAGCGATGAAGAAGGCGGCACCGTACAGCGATTGAAGGCGGCGCTCGGTGAACTGCCCGCGGCACGCTCGGTTGCGGAGTCGATGTCGGTTGGAGACGCGACGCTGCTGTATCGCAACTTCGCGGCGAAGATGAAGGCGGCCGGGTTCTCCATGAATTTTGCGCCGGTGCTCGACATCGGTACCGGCGCTGAGTTGGGCACGCGAACCTTCGGCAACGACACGACCACGGTCAAGAACTACGGGCTGGCCGCGATGCAGGCAATGACCGCGGCCGGTGTCATTCCGGTCGTCAAACACTGGCCCGGTCTCGGAACCGGGGGAGCCGACCCGCACAAGGCAGCAGTACCGCTGGGGACCTTCGAAGAGTTGCGAACGAACGACCTGGTTCCGTTCGAGCAGGCCATCGCGCTCGATGCGCCGGCGATCATGGTCAGCCACGGCTCCATCTCGCAGTCGACCGGCGGCCTTCCTGCTTCGATCTCCCGCGAGGCGATCACCGAGTTGTTGCGTGGAGATCAAGGGTTCGACGGTCTCGTCATCACCGATTCGCTGGGGATGAGCGCGGTGACCATGCACGTTCCCGAGTCGCAGGCCGCGATGATGGCGATCAGTGCCGGTGCCGACATAGCGCTGGTGTCGAAGCCGGAAGAGGTTCAGCCGGCCCATGATGCGATCACCGGAGCCATCAGCGGCGGGCTCATCGACGCTCAGCAGGTCGATGCTTCCGTTGCCCGCGTCCTTCGAGCGAAGGGTGTGACCGGCGCCTGTCCCGCCTTGGCGGCACCTCCCGCAGGCGATGGTGGGGGATGACTTGTCGGCGAACCTGCGGCGCCGCGGCCGACGTGCGACGATGTGGGCATGACTTCAGTATCGAATGAACAACCGGTGGTGATCGTCGGCGTCGACGGTTCTCCGAACTCGCTTGCGGCGCTTGAGTGGGCGATCAACTTCGCCGCTGGTCAGGGCGGAGGCACGGTCAAGGCCGTGATGAGCTGGACCTACCCCGCGGCCGCGGTCGGCTCGATGGGCATCGGTGGAGTGATGCCTCCGGCGGAGTCGATGCACGAGGCCTCCGCTGAGGCGCTCGATGAGATCCTCGCCGACGTCGTTGCTCCGGATTCGGTCACCGTCCAACCGGTCATCGCCGAGGGCGGAGCCTCGCCGGCGATTCTTGAGCTCGCCGACGACGCCGACCTCATCGTGATCGGAAAGCGCGGCCACGGCGGATTCCTTGGTCTCCTGATCGGCTCGGTCGCAACGCAGATCGTGAATCACGCTCCGTGTCCGGTCGTGGTCGTTCCGGCCGGCTGACCCGTTCAACGCCAACCCCATGACCGCAGCGGTGGCTTCCGACGTCGCCCTCGCCGTTCGCCGGGTGAGTTCCCCGATTGGGGAACTCACCATCGTGGCCAGCGATGCGGGGGTTCGCGCGGTGTTGTTCGCGCAGGAGTCGTTGTCCGCAATCGATATCGGCAACGGAGTTCCATCGCGACAGGCGATTCGGCACGCCCACCGGGCGGCCGAACAGCTGCAGGAGTACTTCGACAAGCAGCGACGCGACTTCGAGGTCGATCTCGATGTGTTGGGCACCGAGTTCCAGCGTCGGGTGTGGTCAGCCTTGTCCGAGATTCCCTATGGCGAGACGATCAGCTACGCAGAGCAGGCGCTGCGGGTCGCCGATCGAGGTGCCGCCCGAGCCGTCGGTGCCGCGAACGGCAGAAACCCGGTGCCGATCATCGTGCCGTGCCACCGGGTGGTCGGGTCGGACGGGACGCTCACCGGGTACGCGGGCGGGACAGATGCAAAGGCCTTCTTGTTGCGTCACGAGCAGTGGCGTCAACCATCGCTGTTCGATCTCTGAGGCCTGGGCCACTGGTCGGCCTGGGGCGCTACCGCACGAAACGGTGCCGAAGCTTCAACGCTGGTTTCTCGATGCCGTAGTACGAGATGAGCACGATGACGGCGGTGGCCGACCATTCGATGAGAGTCAGCGTGACGAGCGGCAGGTCGAATCGGCTCGAACTGACGTACACCCAGATCGGGTTGTGCCACAGGTAGATCGAGTACGACAACTTGCCGATGTACACCGGCAGTGCCATCGCAGCGGCCTTCGACAGCATCGATTCTGGCGCGACCATGATGTGGCCGATGAGCGCAGCCGACGCGATCGAGGTGTAGGCCACATACACCGAGGTCACATCGTGGGTCCACCGGCCTGCGAGAAGGTCGGCGAACAGCACCGCGAGCGCGGCCCACGGCACCCAGGACTGAGCGAGCAGCGACTCCAGACGGGGTGCGCTGCCGTAGTGGAGAGCGAACGCCAGCGCCGCGCCGAGTGCGAAGCCGTCGAAGCTGAACACGGCGATCGAGGCGATGTCGGAGTTGACGAACGGCAGGAAGTAGATGCACAGGCGCACGACGGTGATCGTTGCGGCTGCGATCGTCAGCTTGAGGGGGACCCCCGCCCGAACTCCGAGGCGAGATGCAAACGGCAACAACAACGACACCATCAACAACGGCCAGACCAGGTAGAACTGCTCCTCGACGGCGAGGCTCCACATGTGGCCGAGGTAGCCGAGGAACGGTTCGCCGTCGATCACCGGCTGGTACGGCGCCAACAGCGGGCGCATGTTCATGGTGTAGGTCGCCGACAGCAACAACTCTTTCATCAGGTACGCCCGCGTCTCGACGGTGTCGGTGATGACGTCGCGCAACAAGAACAGCGTGATCAACATGACGGTCGGGGCGGGCAGGATTCGCACCGCCCGACGACCGTAGAAGCCGCCGATCGAGACGCGATCGGTGCGTCCCCATTCCTCGATCATCAGTTTGGTGATCAGGAATCCGCTGAGGACGAAGAACAGAATGACGCCGTTGCCGCCGCCCTCGAAGATGGACAGACCGGTGTGGTTCAACAGGACCAGGCCGATCGCCACCGATCGGATTCCGTCGAGTCCCGGGCGATACCCAAGTTTTCGTTCGGTCATCAGCTGACGTCCGCGAGTTCGTCGGAATCGTCGGAATCGTCCACCGTCGGCAGCGGGGCCTCGCGCACCCGGCGGCGCCCGGGGGCGGTCACCACGGCGAGGACCCGGGAGCGGTCGTCAGGCAACAGTCCGGCGGCTTCGGTGAGTGTGCGTTGATCTTGGCTCTGCAGCGGAACTGCCAAGACCACCACATCGGCCGCTCGGGCGGCGAACACACTCACCGATGATCCGGTGAGCGACCCTCCGTCGAACAACACGACCTGGGCGCGGGAGCGTGCCGCTTCGAGAATCGGGCCGAGCGCGTCGCGCCGCAGCGACGAGTGGGCGTCGATGCTGCCGGTGCCGAGAACCCGGACCTTGTCGAGGTCGGTCGAGGTGAACACCGAGTCGGTGATGGGGCGATTCCTCGCCGTCTGCCTCAGGACGGCCTTGATGCCACCGTTGGGCTCCGCCTCGACAAGGGTTGAGATGGTGCGGGTGTTCAGGTCGCCGTCGATCACGATGACCGAGTAGCCGACCTGGGCGAATCGACGCGCCAGAGCGAGGGTCAGCGTTGTGGTGCCGGAGTCGGGCTGCGTGCCGAGCACGGCAATCGTGAGCGCCTGATCGATCTCGGAGCTGGCCATGGCTTCGGCACGGATGCCGATGCGCTCGATCGTTTCGACCATCTCCGGCGGACTCGTCGTGAGGGCCCGCAGCGGCGATGCGGCGTAGGCGCGGCTGCGTGGCATCGAGTCGACGATGTTGGTTCGCAAGATGTTCTCCGCGACCTGCTCGTCGAGCACCTTCGAGGAGAACTGGGCGATCACGAGTGCTAGCGCGGTGCCGACCAGGCCGCCGAAGATCAAGCCGGCAACGGTGAGGTAGCGGCCGAGACCGGCGGTGGTCCCATCGGGTTCGGTGGCTCGCTCGATGACACTGCTCGTCGCCTCGATGACCGCGCTGAGTTGGATGTCGCTGATCGCCGAGCGAATCCGGTCGCCCTCGACCAGGAGTTGGTCGCGCTGTTGGACGAGTTGGGGGACGATCTGGGAGTCCTGGGGAATGACGTAGCTGGGATTGGACGCATTCGCGATGTAACCCTCCATCGCGTCGGCGATCTGCGGGTTGATACCCACGATGGCTTCGACCCCTTCGGAAGCCGCACGCCCGTTGAGCCTCGCGGTGATGTCGTCGAGTCGCTTTTGCAGCTCGTCGATTGCCGGTTGACGGGCCTCGCGAAGGCGATTGGCGGATTCGGTGATGTAGGTGTCGACGACAGCGTTGGCGACGAGCGCTGCGGTGGATGCATCGCCTGCGGTCGCCGTCACATGAATCAGGTCGGTTTCCGGCTCCTGTTCGACGTTGATCAGCGCGCCGATTCCTGCCCCGGTCCAGTCGCTGCCGAGTGTGGCCGCCGCATCGTCGAGGGTGTCGATGCTCTGCACCACCGACAACTGGCTCAGCACCCACCGGTCGGGTTGGTTGGCTGCGGCTGCGGCACCGTTGCCGGTCGGGGCGGCGACATTGATCGTCGCGGTCGCCTGGTACGAGTCACCGGAGGACACCAGCCCGAGGAACCCGGGCAGTGCTCCGAGGACCGCAAGTGCGATGACCAGTCCGAGGCGTCGTCGCACCGCTGCAGAAATGAATGACCATTCCATTGCTCAGCCTTTCAGGCAGAAGATCGGGGCAATCCAGTGTGCCCAAGGGGAGATGAATGTGGGTGGAAAGAGAGAATCAGGAGCGACGGAGGCGTTCTTGGACGAGCCCGCGGAGTCGTCCCGACGCGATAGCGCCTCGACGCAGTATGTGGATGAATGAGCGTTGTGTCACGCGTTGACTGTTCGCTTGAAAAACCGAGGGAGGCGAAGCGCCGTCGTCGGACGTGGGAGGTCCCTGGCGAATCAGCACCTCGCTCATGCCGATTCCATAGAAATGATGTTGACGAATCATGGTCCACAGACCGGGGCGATGGCGGTAGTGAACGACCGCTCGTTCAGCGAAGCCAAGGTTGATCCCGGCGGATTCGAGCGCCCATCCGAACGCGATGTCCTCGCACCGTGTGAACCCTTCCGGAAATCCGTCGACGGCATCGAAGGCCGAACGGGTCACCGCCATGTTCGCCGACACCGGATACCGGTGCCCGAGAAACGACGGACAGTCGCCTGGAGTAGCGGGGGGACGCCATTTCTCTTGACCAGGAGGGGACAGGCGCTCCTCGTCGAGATGGCCACCCACAGCGTCGTGGTCCGCCATCGCTGCGGTGATCTCGCTCAACCACGTCGGCTCGCAGATGTCGTCAGCATCACAGAAGGCGAGCATCGGGGCGGTCGCGGCCGTCGCTCCGGAGTTGCGCGCGTGTGCCGCACTTCGTATCGCCGAGGAATCGACCATCACCAGCGTGGCGAGCGGGTGAAGAGCATGCTCGCTGATGCGGAGGTCCCGAGCCTGCCCAGGTTGATTCATCGACAGAACGAGTTCCCAGGGACGGTCGTAGGTCTGGGCAGCGAGGGCATCGAGTTGGGCGAACAGGTCGTCGTCGACTCCACCGACCGGGATGATGACCGAGACGGTAGGAGCGCTCAAGGTCGGCTCCGTGTCCGACCGCGTTGCGCCCGCCATTCCGAGGCGACGACCTTGATGAAGCCGACGTCCTCGATGAAGTACCGGCGAAAGAGACGCCGAGGCTCCTGGGCGAACCGATAGAGCCATTCCGCTGACAGCCGCTGGACCCAGCGAGGGGCGCGGCGGCGAACCCCGAGGTACATCTCGGCAGACCCTCCGAGGCACAGCACGTAGGGCAGCGGCCGCCCTCGTGTCCGCAAGGCACCGTGCAGACGAGCGGCGATCAACGAATCCTTGGGATGGCCGAGGCACAAGATGACCACGGTTGCGTCGCTCTCGGTCACCTGATCGGCGAGTTGAACGGCCATGTCGTTGAGTGCGCGGTCGTCGGCGGCGTCGATCATGGGGGCGACCGTGATCGTGGCGCGATCGTGTGTCGCGGCGAGGCCGTCGGCGATAACTTGCGACGACGCCAACACCACGGTTGGCACTCGCTGTTGAACGAGTCGCGGCCAGAGCGCGGCGAACAGGTCGGATCCGCAAAGGCGCGCACGCAACGGTGAGCCGAGCAGGCGACTCGCCCACACGATCGGTTGGCCGTCCGGCAAGATCAGCCAAGCGGAGGAAAAGAACGACCGGAACCCCTCGTCGGGGGTTTGGCGGTACTGCAGCAGGATGTCGGTGTTGGGCGTGACCACGACCGGAGCGACGTCAAGCGTGCCCGGATCATCCTGAAGGATGGTCTCGCACACCGGGTCGATGTTCGCAGCGTTGACAAAGTCGAGGTCGAAAACCCTGACCCGTTCGAACGCGTCGCCACGTGCTTTCAAGGGGGACATTTCCCATGATGCTAACGACCGAATCCCGATTCGCGCCCACATCTCCATCCGAGCGATCGGTCGGCCGCCGCTCGAAACAGCAGGGGCTGACGCTCGCGCAACTTGTTGCGGGTCGAGGGTGGCGAATCGCCGAGACCTCCGTAACATGTCCTGTCGTCGGCACCCCGACGTCGACCACGGCAAGGAGCCCCCTTGACCCTTCCCCCTTCTGCCCAACGACGACTGACCGCGGCCGTACTCGGCACCGGTGGAATTTCCAAGGAGCATCTTGGATTCCTCGCCGCGTCACGCGATATCGACCTCGTCGGCGTCTGCGACCGATCGCCGGCGGCGCTACGCCACGCCGCCGAGACCTATTCGACCACCGGCTTCGCCACCTTCGGTGAGATGCTCGATCAAGCCCAGCCAGATGTGGTCCACGTGCTCACCCCGCCGGCCACTCACTCGGCGTTGTCCGCGGAGGCACTGGAGGCGGGCAGCCATGTGATCTGCGAAAAGCCGATCACTGCGACCGCAGCGGAGTTGCAGGACCTGTTGGCGGTTGCCCGGAGATGTGACCGGGTGCTGACCGAGAACCACAACTACCGGTTCAACCCCGAGGTCGAGGCGCTTGCGGCCCTCACGGGCGACGGGCCGCTCGGCGACGTCGTGGAGGTGGAGGTGCGAATTCATCTCCCAGTGACCGATCCCGCCGGCCGTTTCGGCGACCCGAATCTACCCAGTCCGATCCACGATTTGCCGGCAGGAGTCGTCCACGATTTCATCACGCACTTCACCTATCTGGTGAACTATCTGAGCGGTGGGGCCCGGTGGGAGCGGGTCGCGAGCGAATGGAGCGCCCACTGCGGAGCGGCGCACATCCCCGTCGATGACCTCGATGCGATCCTCGTCGGGTCGGCGCCATGGGGCCCGGTGCACGGACGGATTCGCTTCAGCGCGCTCGCATCCCCCGACGAGTTCGAGGTGACGGTGCGAGGCGCCAACGGGTACGCGCAAGCCGAACTCTTCTCGGGCCGATGGGTGGAGAACCGCCCACGGCGTGTAGGAGACCAGCTCAATTCGATCGCCAACCTGATGATCGGCGGGGTCAACCAGTTCCTCGGCGGTCCCCGTTCGTTCGCCCGCAAGATCATGCAGGCAGGCCCGTACGCAGGCCTCAACCGGTTTTTGGAAGAGACCTATCGTTCGTTGGCCAACGAGACGCCGGTCCCGGTGGGCCCCGAGGAGATGCTCGCAGCGAGCGAGCTGATCGACCGACTCGTCGCCGGCCGCCGCGAGAGCGCCTCCGATCTCACCGAAACGACCCGGGAGGGGCAGCGATGAAGGTGTTCATCACCGGCTCGACCGGGTTCGTTGGAAGTCATGTGGTCGCGGCCGCACTCGGTGCAGGTCACGACGTGGTCGCGCTCGTTCGTCCGGCCTCCTCCGATCCCTTTCCGACGTTGTCCTCCCATCCGAGGCTGACACTGCACCGTGGCGATCTGCGCGACCCCCGTACCATCGCCGGCGCGTTCGACGGCGTCGACGTGGTGGTGCACCTGGCCGCGGCGAAGGCGGGGGACTTCGCGACGCAGTTCGCAGGAACCGTGATCGCGACCGAGAACCTGATCGACGAGTTGGCGCGGAGTCGGGTGAGGCGGCTCGTGGCAATCAGCACCTTTTCGGTCTACGACTTTTCGGCGATCGAAGCGGGATCGCTGATCGATGAGACCTCGCCGATCGACGGGTCGCCGACAGACCGCGATGAGTACGCGCAGACCAAGCTCATCCAGGAGCGGTTGTACCGCGAGGAGATGGCGCACCGCGAGGTGGTCATCCTGCGGCCGGGAATGATCTACGGCCGAGACAACCTGTGGCATCCGCTCCTCGGATCAGAGCTCGGGCCGGTGTTCCTGCGGATCGGTTCCCGGGCGACGATGCCGATGACCTATGTCGAAAACACCGCAGCGGCGATCGTCGCTGCCATCGACGCCGACGGGGTCGGCGGCGAAACGATCAACATCGTCGACGACGATCTTCCGACACAGAAGGACTATGCGCGCGACGTGGAGGCGTATGTGACACCTCCCTCGTCGGTTCCGGTGCCGTGGCCGGTGATGAGCGGAATCGCTCACCTGCTCGACCGAATGAACCGCTCCATGCTCGGTGGACGTGCGAAGTTCCCCGGCGTGCTCGTTCCGGCGAAACTCGACGGGCGTTTCAAACCGTTCCGGTACTCGAATGTCAAGGCCAAGCGCCTGCTCGCATGGACCCCGACCATCTCCCAACGCGACGCGTTCGTGCGTTCGTTGCGTGACGATGTCCTGACCGAGGTCGCGGGGCGGACATGACGACGATCGCCTATCTCACGGGTGAATACCCCCGGGCAACCGATACGTTCATTCAGCGCGAGGTGCGGGCGGTGGAGGCTGCAGGGGTCAAGGTCGAACGATTCGCCGTGCGCGAGCCGGGATCCGAACACCTCGTCGGAACGATGCAACGCGAGGAGCGGGGGGCGACCACCTATCTGCTCGGTCATGGTTCGGCTGCGCTGGTGAGATCCGCCTTGTCGGCGCTGTGGCGTGCCCCGCATCGGTTCGTTCGAGCTGCATCGTTGGCGGCGCGGACGCGGCGAGCCGGACTCGACGGAGTGATGCGCCAGCTGGCGTACTTCGCCGAAGCGGCGGTGTTGGCCGAGGAGATGCGCCGCCGCAAGGTTGAACACCTGCACAACCATTTCGGTGACTCGAGCTGCACGGTTGCGATGCTGGCCTCCGAGCTGAGCGGTATCGGATACAGCTTCACGCTTCACGGACCGGCCATCTTCTTTGAGCCGCATGAGTGGCACCTCGGAACGAAGATCGAACGAGCGCGATTCGTAGCGACCATCTCGAACTTCGCACGCTCCCAAGCGGCGTTGTTCTGCAGCCCCGATGCGTGGGGCCACCTGTACATCGTTCACTGTGGTGTGAGTGAACCCGAAGCGATCGACGCGGACGATTCCGGCTGGCCCCGGTCGGATGGCACCACCGACCTGTTGTTCGTCGGTCGGCTCGACCCGGTCAAGGGCGTCATGGTGTTGTTCGAGACGATCGCTCAGCTCGTCGAGGCGGGCGAGAACGTGCGGCTGGTGCTGGTGGGCGACGGACCGCAGCGCGTCGAACTCGAAGAGCTCACCGCGGATCTCGGTCTGAGCGACCGAGTGCGCTTCACGGGCTATCAGAACCAACAACAGGTGCAGGCGCATCTGGAACGCTGTGATGTATTCGTGCTGCCGAGCTTCGCCGAGGGCGTGCCCGTGTCGCTCATGGAGGCGATGGCCCGTCGTCGACCGGTCATCGCCACGAATGTCGGCGGCGTCACCGAGTTGGTGGAAGACGGCATCAGCGGGCGCGTCGTGCCGCCCGGAGACGACGTCGCGTTGCGCTCCGCGATCGAGGACCTGGCACGCGACCCGCAGTTGCGCGAGAAGATGGGGGCGGCGGGTGCCGCCAAGGTGCACGCTGAGTTCAACTCCTCGACCGAAGCACAGCGCCTCGTGAGCCTGTTCGACCGGGCGATTCTGTCAGGGTGACCTCGTGGAGTGTCGACGAGCGCTGGTCCGACGATGACAGGGCTCAGCCGACCAGGGCTCAGCCGACGTTGAGGAGATCGACGACGAACACGAGGGTCTCGCCGCCCTTGATGACTCCGCCGGCGCCATGTTCGCCGTATCCGAGGTGTGCCGGAATCGTCAGGCGGCGGCGGCCGCCGATACGCATGCCCTGCACTCCCTGGTCCCAACCAGCGATGACCTGACCTCCGGCGAGGCGAAACTCGAAGGTGTCGCCGCGATCCCAGCTCGCGTCGAATTGTTGGCCGGTCGACCAGGCGACCCCCACGTAGTGCACGGACACGACCGCCCCGGCGACCGCCTCGGTGCCGTCGCCGACGATGAGGTCCTCGATGACGAGCTCTGACGGTGCGGCGGTGTCGGGGATGGTGACGCTGGGCTTCTCGTTGGACATGGCGCACACGCTATCGGGTTCCTGTGATGCGCAAGGATGGGCGCGATGATCGCCGCATTCGACATGGCCGCCTTTGGGCACAACGCGGTTCGGCTGTTGGTGTTGGTGGTGCCGACAGCGGCCGGACTACTGCTCGCCCGACGGCGGGTGGTGCCTCCGGAGGACCGGATCATCTTCGGTCTGAACGCGTTCGTCCTCTATGTGTGTTTCCCGGCGCTGATCGCATTGGGAGTGTTGCGGGTCGACCTGCACGCCATCTCCGGTTGGGGGTTCTGGACCGTGATCGGGGTGACGACGCTTGTAGCGGTCGCGGTCGGATGGTTGAGTACCCCCCTGAGCCGTGCCCGGATCGCCGGGACGACGACATTGGTGCTGTTGTTCGGCAACACGGCCTTCATCGGGATCCCGTTCGTCATCGGCGTCTTCGGCGACGACCTGCGGGGACCGGCGACGGTGATCGTCGCGGTCCAGGTCACCATCGCAGTGCTGATCGGGCCGATTCTGTTGCATCGCTGGAGCGGCACGGATCGGTCGTCGAGGGTGTGGAGGCGAGCACTCGCCCAGCCGCTCATGTGGTCGCCCCTGTTCGGCATCGCCATGCGCGTGCTTCCCCCAGCGGTGTCGACCGAGGCGGTCAACGCGCTCGATCCGCTCGCGGTCGCAGCCGCTCCGACGTCGATGTTCGTGCTCGGGGTACACCTGGCTCGGAGCCGCGGCGATGGCGAGGCCACGAACGTGTCGGGCGTCGTGTTCTCGTGCGTCACCCGATTGGTCGTACTTCCGGCGGTGACGTTGGCGTTGTGTGCCCCGATGGTGTCGTCCGGATCCCTCGAGCCAGGCCTGGCCACGGTGTTCGTGGTGCTAGCGGCCTGCCCTGCGGCGGTCTCCACGTTTTCGATCGCTGAGAATGAGGGCGTCGGCGCCGCGACGGTGGCCTCGACGATTCTCTGGAGTGGGGCGCTGTGCCTGGTGAGCCTGCCGCTGTGGGCGATGATCGCTGACGCCATGTGGTGAGAGTTCCGCCGCTGCGTTCCGACCCGGATTGTCGGCGCAAAAACGAACAGACCTCCCACTGAGGGGAGGCCCGTTCTGTGCGTGGGAATTCCACGGGATAGTGGAATTACCACTTGAAACGAGATGCACGCATGGTGGTTCCTCCCTTCCGCATCGCCAAATGCGGGCCTGAACCTATCCGCCGAACATCAGGTGGTCAACTGGTTCTTGGGTAATTCGACCTAGTGCTCACTGGGTCGTCTGGGGCCGGGTCAGGGACTCGAAGTCGGTGACACGAAGGAACAGCCCCAACAGCAGGCCGACTGCGGCGAGGGTGCCGAACGCAATGAACGTCCGCGACGATCCGATCGTGCTCGCGAGCGCCCCGGCGCCCAACACCGCGGGGATGATGCCCATCGCAAAGGCCAGCCGCGTGACCATGGCGACCCGTCCCTGGATTTCCGCGGGAAACGAGGCGTGGCGCATCGCCGCAATGAGGGCCGCTCCCCACGCCAGAACGAAGCCGACGGCTCCGAACACGATGAGCGTGACTACCCAACTGTGGCTCTGCCCAACCGCGATGAGCCCACCTCCCATGACCGCTGGGGCGGCGAGGATCGATCGAGGGGTGATGTTGCGGGCCCGGTCGAGCCAGAGTCCGGCAAGGAACGACCCGGCGCCCATCACGCTCCAGGTGAGTCCGACCTGCCACTGGGAAATCCCCAACTCGAGGTCGGCGAAATTGACGAACTGGCCCATGAAACAGGCGCTCGCGACGTTCGTCAGCGCCATCGTCGTCAACACCCGCCAATAGCGGTTGTCTCGACGCAAGGCGGTGGCGACGACGCGCCACGAAGTTGCGGCTTCAGGAGGGCCCTCGGTGGGGCCATCGGCGACGCCTGATTCGGACCGGTTGACCTGGACGCGGCCCATGGCCACGACCGCAACGGCGGCGAGCGCGTAGGAGGTCGCGTCCACGGCGAATGCGACCACCAGACCGATCGATGCGGCCACCCCGGCCAGAAGTGATCCGGTCATGTGGCCGAAACCATCCGAGATCTGGAACCAGCCGTTCGCCCGGACGAGATCGCGCTCATCGACGACGGAGACCATCATGACCCCCTCGCCGCTGTCGTGGAAGTCGCGCATGGCGCCGAGGACGAACGCGACCGCCACGAGCAGCAACGCCGGTGGAGCCCCGAAAGCGAACGACAACGCGACCGTCAACAATGCGGCACTGCGAACGAGGTCCGAAGTGATCAGGACGCGCCGCGGTGACATGCGGTCGGCGAGGTGTCCGAGATACAACCCGACGACAAGGGTCGATATCAGCTCGGCGGATTCGATGACCCCGATGAAGAAGGGGCTGTCGTTGATCGATAACGCGGCGTACGGCAACGCCAGATTGGTGAACCACTCCCCCGTGAAGGACGCGACGTGGCCGAACCAGTAGGTCCGGAACTGGCGCCACCCTGCCCGGCGGCCGGTGTCATGTTCCACGTCGTGCTCGTCCATCCGGGCACAGACGCTATCGGTCGGCGGGTCCGGGTGCGGCGAGCCGGTGTCGTTGCCATAGCATGGTCCCTTCGTGATCACCGTCTCCGGCATCGCCAAGGCTCATGGCAACCGAACCCTGTTTTCCGATGTCACGTTTCGGCTGCTGCCGGGGCGTCGCATCGCCTTGGTGGGCGGTAACGGTGTTGGAAAGACCACGCTGCTCGAGATCGTCGTAGGCCTCCAGGATGCCGACGGGGGCGAGGTTCACCGAACCAAGGGGTTGCGGGTCGGCTACCTCCCCCAGGAGGTGCTGGCGGAAAACGCCGGGTCCGTGCTTGATGAGGTGTTGTCGGGCGCCGACCACATTCGTGACCTCGAAGCCGAACTCGGCGGGCTGCTCGACACCATCGCCGCGGCGGAGGGATCGGAACGCGACCGGGCGTTGGACTCCTACGGCGAGCTGCAGTCTCGATTCGAACAACTCGGGGGCTACGGGCTCGAGTCGGAGGCTCGGCGCATCCTGTCCGGTCTCGGCTTCGCCGACACCGACGCGGATCGCCCGTTTCGCGAACTCTCGGGCGGATGGAGGATGCGGGCCGCGCTTGCCCGGCTGATGCTGTCGCGTCCCGAGGTGCTCGTACTCGATGAACCGACCAACCACCTCGACACCGACTCCATTGCATGGCTTGAGACTCAACTCGCCGGCTACGAGGGAGCGATCCTGTTCGTGAGCCACGACCGCGACTTCATCGACGCCGTTGCCGAGCGGGTCATCGAGGTGATCGGTGGCGGCGCGACCGAGTACGTCGGTGGGTTTGCGGAATTCGTGGTGCAACGCTCCGAGCGGGTTGCGCAGCTTCGTGCCGCTCAGGCTCAACAACAACGACAGTTCGACCAGGCGAATCGTTTCATCGAACGCTTTCGTTACAAGGCGACCAAGGCCCGAGCGGTGCAGAGCCGGATCAAGGCGCTGGAAAAAATCGAGAAAATCGAACTGCCGGACCATCGCCAGATCGTCGCCAAGTTCTCGTTCCCGGAACCTCGTCGCAGCTCGCGAGTCGTGGCCGAGCTCGCTGGAGTGTCGGTGGGCTACGGCGGCGAGGAGGTGCTCACCGGGGTCGACCTCGTCGTCGAGCGTGGCGAAAAGATCGCCCTCGTCGGCCCGAACGGGGCGGGGAAGTCCACGTTGCTGAAGCTTCTGATGGGCGAGCTCGAGGCGTCCGCCGGCACGCTGCAGATGGGCAACAACGTCGACATCGCCTATTTCGCCCAACACCAGGTCGAATCGCTCGATCTCACGCGTACGGTCGCCATGGAATTCACGGCTCAGGTCGGGAACCAACAGCCCAAGAATCGCAACTTGCGCACGGTGTTGGGGGCCTTCGGATTTCCGGGCGAGTCGGCAGATCGGCTCGTCGGCGACCTGAGCGGAGGTGAACGCACCCGCCTGGCCCTGGCGATCTGCATGACCAACCCGGTGAACCTGCTCATCCTCGACGAGCCGACGAACCACCTCGACCTACCGAGCTGCGACGTGTTGGAGGACGCGCTCAGCGCCTACCCGGGAACGGTGCTGCTGGTCAGCCACGACCGATATCTGATCCGCTCGGTCGCGCAGGATCTGCTCGAGGTGCGCAATGGTTCGGTGCGGCGGCATCACGGCGTCGACGAGGCCGTGTTGACCCCGTCCTTTGCCGGAGGAACCGCCGCGGCGTCGCCGACCAAGAGCGACCCGGCACCATCGAAGCCAACGGCCGTGGCAAAACCGGCCGCTGAGCGGACGCCGGACAAACAGCGGCGGTCATCGGGTTCGAACGAAACCAATCGGGACCATCAGCGGCGCAAAGAGCTACGCAAGACCGTGGCGAGGCTCGAACGCGAACTCCACTCGGCCGAGGCCAAGGTCGCGGAGTTGAACCGAGAACTGAGCGATCCGGCCGTGTACGGCGACCACGAACGTGCCACCGAACTCGCCGAGGTGTTCGGAGCGGCGAAGGACCGCTCCGCCGAGCTGATGGAGAAGTGGGAGCGAGCGGCGTCGGAACTGGAATCGTTGGACCCGGCACGATGAGTTCGTCGACGTCCGGGGAGGTATCGGTGATGTGGGCGACAACAAACGGGCCGAAATCCTCATTGAACCACCGAGTCGATTTCGGCACGTTCTGTGCGTCAAGTGTTCACAGCGCAGCATGAGGAGCGGCGGATGAAGGTAGTCATACTTGCTGGTGGTGTCGGGAGCCGGCTCAGCGAAGAGACCGACGTGCGGCCCAAGCCGATGGTCGAGATCGGACATCGACCGATCCTGTGGCACATCATGAAGCACTACAGCTCGTACGGGTTCAACGACTTCGTGATCTGTCTGGGCTACAAGGGCGAGTACATCAAGCGGTACTTCTCCGATTCGTTGGCGTTGGCCTCGGACATGACCATCGACTTCGGGGAAGGTACGGTCGAGGCCCACGAGACCGTCCGTGACGACTGGCGTGTCACCCTCGTCGACACGGGCCAGCACACCGAAACCGCAGGGCGGATCTCCCAGATCAAGAAGTACGTCGACGACGGACCGTTCCTCATGACCTACGGCGACGGGGTCTCCGACGTCGACCTCGAGGCCCTCGTCAAGTTCCACGAGGCCCACGGCAACCTCGCGACGGTCACCGCCGTGCATCCGACCGCCCGCTTCGGTGCGCTGGCGATCGAGGGCGACCAGGTGGTCCGCTTCGACGAGAAGCCCCAAACCGAGGAGGGTTGGATCAACGGTGGATTCTTCGTGCTCGAGCCCGAGATCTTCGACTACATCCCCGGAGATGTCGACTGGGCCCGCGAGCCGATGGAACGACTTGCGGCCGCCGGAGAATTGAATGCGTACCGCCACGACGGTTTTTGGCAGTGCATGGATACCCTTCGAGACAAGATCTATTTGCAGGGTCTTTGGGACAAGGGCGGAGCGCCCTGGAAAATCTGGAGCTGAGCGGTTCGAACATTCGCGACGACCGCTCGATCGAAAGGCAAGACAAACGAATGAAGGTTCTCCTGACCGGAGCCGAGGGTTATATCGGCGTGCGTATGGGTCACTATCTGCTTGAGCGTGGCCACGACGTCACGGGTATCGACAGCGGATTCCATCGGGTGGGGTGGCTCTACAACACCGATGAGCGGCGTCCCGCCATGCTCACCAAGGACACCCGCGACATCCAACTCGACGACCTGCGTGGTTACGAGGCCGTGGTGCACCTCGCTGAGGTGTCAAACGATCCGGTCGGCGAGCTGAACGGCGACGTCACCTACAAGATCAACCATGAGGGCAGCCTGCGCCTTGCCAAATTGGCGAAGGAAGCCGGTGTTGAGCGCTTCGTCCACATGAGTTCGTGTTCGGTGTACGGCGCTTCTGGCGAACGGCCCTCGAAGGAGGGCGACCCGGTCGGTGGGCTCACGGCTTATGCCAAGTGCAAGGTCCTCATCGAACAGGAGGTGTCGCCACTCGCTGATGACAACTTCTCGCCGACGTTCATGCGAAACGCCACAGCGTATGGTGCCTCTCCGCGCCAACGCTTCGACCTCGTGGTCAACGACCTGGCGGCGAGCGCGTATCTCTACAAAGAGATCCGCATGGCCTCCGACGGCACTCCGTGGCGCCCGTTCGTGCACATCCTCGACATCTCCCACGCCGTGGCCTGCACCCTCGAGGCGCCCCGCGACGTGATCCACAACGAGATCTTCAACGTCGGCAACGACCGTTCGAACTATCAGGTCCGCCAGATCGCCGAAATCATCGGAAGCCTCATTCCCGGGTGCGAGCTGATCTTCGGTGATTCCAGCGCCGACAAGCGAAACTACCGGGCCGACTTCACGAAGATCCACGAACAACTCCCTGGTTTCGAATGCGCGTGGGACGTCGAGCGTGGGGCCAAGGAACTCATCGAGATCTTCGACCGGATCGGCTTCGACGAAGAGATGTACCGATTCCGTGGTCACACCCGAATCAAGCAGATCAAGCATCTGATCGACACGGGTCAGATCGACGACGACTTCTTCTGGCGCTGAGCTCGCTGTCATGAAGTTCACCGAACTCGGCGTCGCCGGCGCCTTTTACATCGAACTCGAACCGAACGTCGACGATCGCGGATCGTTCTCGCGTGCCTGGTGCGCCCAGGAACTGCGCGAGCACGGTGCGGTGGGTGAGATCGCGCAGATGAATCTGTCGACGAATCACCGTCGTGGCACGATTCGCGGGCTGCACGTGCAGAACCCTCCCCACGGTGAGGCGAAGTTCTTCCGCTGCCTCGCCGCAGCGAGCTATCACGTCATCGCCGATGTCCGACCGGACTCGCCGACCTACGGCGCCTGGGCAGGCGTTGAGCTGTCGGCCGAGCGATTCGACGCGCTGTATGTGCCGCCGTATTGCGCGAAGGGCTATCAGGCACTGGCGGACGACACCGCTGTCCTCTACGCCGTGTCGAGTCCCTACACCCCAGGGGCGGAGACGGGACTTCGCTACGACGATCCCGCGTTCGGGATCACATGGCCGATCACCGATGGCGTGATCGTGTCGGACAAGGACCGGGCCTGGCCCGATGTACAGCTCGAACGGAGTAAATCATGATCATCGTCGACACCGCACTGCACAAGCGCCAGGAGGCGGGGGACCCCGTCCGGGTGGGGCTCATCGGATCCGGGTTCGCCGGCCAGGGGTTCGTCGACCAGGTGATGGATCACACCCCTGGTATGACGATCTCGGTGGTGGCGAACCGCACGCTCGCAGGAGCTGCACAGGCGTTCAGCCAGATCGGCATTCACGACGTCGACGTCGTGTCGACACAGGCCGAACTCGACAGCTCGATCGCCGCTCGTCGACCGGCGATCACCGACGATCCGTCGCTCGTGTACGAGAACGGTCAGGTTGAGGCGGTCGTCGAGGCGACCGGCGAAATCGAGTTCGGTGCCCACAACGCGGTGGGAGCGATCGCGAACGGCAAGCACCTCGTGCTCCTCAACGCCGAACTCGACTGCACGCTCGGTCCCATTCTCAAGAAGCGAGCCGACAGCGCTGGGGTCGTGTTCACCGACGCTGACGGCGATCAGCCGGGCGTTTTGATGAACCTTGCCCGCGAGGCCGAGATGATGGGGTTCACCCCGGTCGTCTACGGCAACATCAAGTCGTTGCTCGACCATCGTCGTACCCCCGAGACACAGGCCGGGTTCGCCGCCAACGTCTTCCAACGC
The DNA here is from genome assembly GCA_023957975.1 of Microthrixaceae bacterium. Taxonomy (NCBI): domain Bacteria; kingdom Bacillati; phylum Actinomycetota; class Acidimicrobiia; order Acidimicrobiales; family Microthrixaceae; species Microthrixaceae bacterium. The sequence continues at coordinate 30,868 of JAMLGM010000013.1, forward strand.
CCGAAGCACATCACCAGCTTCGCCGACGGAACCAAGATCGCTGCCGAGATGGCGTGCGTCGCCAACGCGACCGGGTTCGGTGTCAGCGAGCGGGGAATGGAGGGCCCGAGTTGTTCCCGGGTTGAGGAAGCCGTGAACCTGTTCCCGGCAGAGAAGCTCTACGCCGAGGGTACCGGCATCGTCGACTACATTCTCGGCGCTGAACCGAGCTTCGGTGTCTTCGTGCTCGCACACAGCAACTCGTGGCTGCACGAGCGGTACATGAAGATCTACAAGATGGGTGACGGGCCGATCTACACCTTCTACCGCCCGTATCACCTCAGCCCGCTCGAGACCCCGCTGACCGTCGCCCGTGCTGTGCTGTTCAACGATGCGACGATCACGCCGAAGGGTGCTCCGGTCACCGACGTGGTCGCCCTTGCGAAGTTTGACCTTTCCGCCGGTACCGTCCTCGACGGAGTCGGAGGGTTCGCCTCCTACGGGGTCATGGAGAACTCCCCCACCGCACGGTCGCAGAATCTCCTGCCGATGGGCCTGAGCGATGGCGCCGTGCTCAAACGCGACGTCGCTCAGGACACTCCGTTGACCTTCGACGACGTCGACGTGCCAGCGGGCCGGCTGTGCGACGAGTTGTGGCGTGAACAGTGTGAGGCATTTCCCACGATCGCATGAGGTGATCGCCGCGCCTGGAGCGTAAACTCACGGACGTCTCTGTTGGCTGCCCGAGTCCAGGCGATGTGGAGAAATGGCGATGCATGACTTGACGCATCAGCTTGGGTCGCCAGGCGCTGGCTCGCGGTCGCTTCGCCATCGGGTCGTGTTCGTGTGCCGCAATCCGGAACGGTGGCCGGATCTGTTCGACGGGTCATCGTGGCCGGCCACCCTCGACGGGCAGCACGAACGTGTCGTGACCCACGAAGATCTCGCGATCGTGCAGAGCGCGGTGGTCTTGGCGGGCTTGGGCTACGAAGTTGAATTGTGCGCCGAGTTCCAGCCTGATGCGATCAATGTCGTGAGCAGTGTCGACCTGCGGATCTCGGATCGCACCGCCCACGCTTTCGTCGTCGCGTTCCGCGCCGATTGGGCGCGGCCGATTCTTGGCGATCTGACGCTCACCATGAACGAGACCATCGCCACTCGGCCGACCGAGTTCGCTCTACCTCACTGGACGCAAACGGGACTGGTGAGGCGCGATCCCGATCGGCCGAGTCGAGTTGAGAATCTCGTGTTCAAAGGCGATCTCGTGAACCTCGACGCCCGGTTTCGAAGCGACTCGTTCGGCCGGGAACTCGCCCGTCGCGACATCCGGTTCCGCTGCGACGTTTTTGACCATGCCACACAAACGAGCGGCTGGAATGACTACCGAGACGTCGACGCGGTGCTGGCCGTGCGAGACATCCCCCCGACCGAAACCGCTACCAAGCCGGCCAGCAAACTGATCAACTCCTGGGCGGCTGGGGTCGTGGCGATCCTCGGCAACGAGCCTGCCTATCGCGAGCTGCGACGCCATGACCTCGATTATTTCGAGGTTTCCACACCCCAACAGGCGCTCGATGCGTTGGATCGGCTCAACAGAAATCCGAGGTTCTATGACGCTGTCGTTGGCCAAGGCCGCATTCGTGCTGCGGACTACACCAACGAGCGCACTGCCGAGCGTTGGATGGCGTTGCTCAACGGCGTGGTGGCGGATGCGTTCGAGCGGTGGTTGGCTGAAAATCCGTTGCATCGCACGGCGCGGCACGCCGTGCGAGCGGTGGGTCAGCGCGTCGAGAACGCGGTCTTTCGACGGCGTCAGGCGACGCGGTGAGCGACACTAGGTCGAACGGCCGGTGCGGATGAGCCGGACAGCACTTATTTGTCGGCGCTGAACGCCGACAGCATTGGTAGAGCGATTGACCGGAGCCGGAGGAGCGCAGCAACCATGACCCCGAGGGTCACCATCTTCATTCCAACCTATGAACGAGCGGCCTACCTGCGCGACGCTATCGATTCGGCGTTGGCGCAGACGATGCCGGACTTCGAGCTGTTGATCGGCGACAACAGTCGAACCGATGGCACCGAGGAGGTCGTTCGGACCTACGACGACCCGCGGATTCGCTATGTCCGCCACCCGGAGAACCTCGGCCAGCAGGGCAACTGGTTGTGGCTGATCGAGAACGCCTCGGCGCCGTTCGTCGCGTCGCTGCACGACGATGATGTCTGGTGTCCCGACTTTTTGGCGGATCTGTTGCCGGTCATCGAAGCCGATGAGTCCGTTTCCATGGTGTTTTCCGATTATGACCTGATCGACGGTGAGGGTTCAGTGTTGACCGAGGAGACCGCCGAGCTCCGCGAGCGCTCTCACCGAGACCGCTTGCCCGCCGGCCGCCTGGACATCGACCTCGCCGGGGCACTTCGTCTGATTGCGGTGTGGAACGCTCCGCAGCCCGCCTATTGCGCGATCCTGCGCCGGACGGCAGTGCTCGACTGCGAGTTCCCGCCGGAAATCGACCCGGTGTATGACATCTGGCTGTCCTACCAAATCGCCCGACGCAGCGAATCGTTCGCCTACGTCCCCGGGGTTCACACGCTGTACCGGTGGCACGGCGGTTCCTCGACCACCGTCGGTTGGGCCCCTCAGGAGGACGAGATCTTCTCCAGAATCATCGTCGAGAACCATGGGCTCGGTCCGGTGATCGAGGAAATCGAGCGGTACTGGTCGTTCATCCGTTGGGGGCGGGGAGTGCGCATGATGGAAGACCGCTCGCAATGTGCCGAATCCCGGCGCACGCTCCGGGCAGCGGCGCCGCGGCTTGATCCGGCTCGGAAAGTGTTGGCGACCGCCGCGAGCCGTTCCCCGCACATGTGGAACGGTTTGAGCGCATTGCGCTCCCGATCGCGACAGATTCGGTCACGATGATTGGGGCTGTCGAGCCACGGCGAGTCGTGGTGTCGATCTGTACGTACCGGCGTAACGAACCCCTGCGACGGCTCCTCGGTGCGCTCGCCGCACAGGCCAATTCGATCGAGACCATGACCGTCGGTGTGTCGATCATCGACGACAGCCCCGAAGCGGGCGCTCGAAGCGTCGTGTCGCAATTCGAGGGGCGATTCTCCGGAGGGATCGGTTACACCTCGACGGCTTCGGGCAATATCTCCACGGCGAGGAACGCAGCGATCGCCACCGCGCTCGACATGGATGCCGACTGGGTGATGTTCATCGACGATGACTGTCTTCCCCACGAACGCTGGATCGAGATCATGGCGTCGACACAGCAGCGAACCGGTGCCGACCTGGTCACCGGGCCCGTGGAAGATATCGCTCCCCCGAACGCCCCGGCATGGCTGACGCAACAACCGTTTCTCAACCTCATCGCGCAGTACACCGATGGCGAGGAGCCGCCTTACGGGACGACGGCCAACGTGTTCATCTCGGCAGCGTGGTTGCGAGCCCATCCCGACGTGCGGTTTCGCTCGCAACTCGGAGAACTCGGTGGCGAGGACATGGTGTGGTTCGACACGGCGCGATCGGCGGGGATCGTTCACCGCTACAGCCTGCATGCACCGGTGTACGAACAGGTCCCGCTCGAGCGGTGTCGTTTCGGATACCAACTGCGCAACAAGCTGTGGTTCGGCAACACGATGTACGTCACGTCGTCGCATCGCGGAGAGGCGCCGAATCGCCTGCTGTTACGCGGCATCAAGTATCTGGTGAACGGTTTTGCCATGCCGTTGCGTCGCATCGTCCGACGTGAGGACCCCCACCTTCGCTATTCCCTGGCAACCATCTGCATCGGCGTCGGGCTGGTCGGCGGGCGGTTCGGCCTACGGGTGAAACACCACTGATGCCGATGACCGCTGCGCCCGTCATCACCAGATCCAGATATCGGGGACGCTCGTGGGACCCGTTGATACGTCCCTTGGCGGTCGCTGCGCTCGCATTGTGCCTCCTGTTCAACAGTCGCGCCGTTCTGGCGATCGACGGCGTCTTGATTCCCAACACGGTGCCGCTGTTGCTCGGCCTCGGGGCGATCGCGATGGCGATCACCGTTCCCCGACCCGAGACCGTCATCATTCCGATCGCTCCGACGTTGTTGATGCTCTTGTTGATCGCATCGGTCGGATGGTCGGCCGATCCGGACAACGCGATCCTGTGGCTGCGTTCCGACATGATTGTCGCGGTTGGGGTGGCGGCGTTGGTGCTGGCGTTGCCGAACCGTGACGTGATCGCCGGATTGAAGCTGTTCGTGGGAGTTGCGCTTGCGGTGACCCTGTTGGCGGTCGTGGTGGATCCGCTCGCGCGGATGCACATCGATCCGACTGGCGAGGCGCCGGACCTCACCGGCTGGCACGGGTGGTTCATCCACAAGAACACCATGGCCGGGTTCATGGTCGTCGCGCTTCCGACGGTCATGGCCTTCTACCGCACCCGTTGGGCACGGTGGACGGGTTACGCCGTGATTGTGGTGCTGATGATCGGATCGGACTCAACCACCGGCAGGTCGGCGTTGGTCGTGGTGGCAGCAGTGAGGGTCTGGGTGGCGTTCAACCGTCGACTTTCGAGCCGAGGTTCGGTCACGTTCCTGGTGTCCACGATCGCGCTCGTCGCGCTTGCCATCATCGCCGCGGTGAGTTCGTTGGCCACACTCGCCGACGCGGCCGGCAAGGACCTGACGTTCACCGGGCGAACGCAGATCTGGTCGGCCGTGTTGAACGCGTGGGCCGAGCGCCCGATCCTCGGGTACGGAATCAAGGGCCTGTTCGCCGTACCGCTGAGTTCGATGAGCCTCCAACTCATGCGCGAGATCGGTTTCAAGGCCGGCCACGCCCACAGCGGTCCCCTCGACGTAGGGCTGCAACTCGGTTTGGTCGGACTGATCGCGGTTATCGGCGTGTTGGTGGGGATCTACCGGGCGTCGATCCGTGAGCTCCGCCGGTCGTTGTCGGTTCCGATGTTCTGCCTCACGGTGATCGTCGGGATCACGATCATGTCGGTCGGGGAGTCAGCGTTGCTCGGCCCCAATATCGCGGTGTTCTTCATCCTGCGTGCGATGCTGCTCAAGACCGCGAGGGCCAACGATCTCGCCGAGGTAGCCCGCCTTGACGAGTTGAGGCGCGGTCCGCAGGTCGTCGACGCTACCGTCGGGCCTGGTCCAGCACGCTGAACGCCCAGATGGCGGGAGCCTGGGATTGCCAGATGGTGAACTCGTTCATCGCCGCTACGTCGGGCAGGTCGAACCACGAGCGCAGCAACGGCAAGGTCGCGGCGGCGACATTTGAGCCGGCGGGTTTCAGACGGTACTCGGCCACCCATGCCAGGTCATCGAGGGGATGGGTGCCGTAGACCGGTATACCCGGCCAAACCGGAAGCCCCCCGAACGAGGCGTCGGTGATCAGCGGGTGGCGAACAGGGTTGGTTCCCACCCCGGTGACAAACGAGTTGTTCAGCGGGTTCATGCCCAGCGACACGGCGCTGCAGCGTTCCGCAAGCTCCAGGAGGCGTGGGTCCTGACTGATCAGCCACGCTCGCAACAGGGTCGCAACGTGTGGGTTGCCACCGACTCCCATGCCCCAGACCATCGGAACCCCCGGATCTTCGAGGCACCACCCGTATCGGGTCGTGTCCGATGCGTCGGCGATCGCGGATGCCACGGAAGCGAAGCTGGCTTCGATGTTTGCCCGCAGAGTGGCGTCGGTGCGTGCCTGGTCGATCAGGAGGTATCTCCACCCGGCGTCACACCATTCGAAGCTGTGACAGCTGAGCGTGCTGGCGGGCAGGTCGCGAAAGGGGACGTCCGCGGCGAACGATTGGACGAAGCGATCTTCGCCGGTGAGGTCGTACAACGCCGCCGCAGCGACGGCTCGCTGTGAGAGGACCTTGGCGTTGGCCGGGTCGCCGTCGGTGGTCGGCACCGGCTGGGTCGCTGCCCACTCCCAAGCTCGTACGGCGCTCGACGCGTACTCCACGGAGCGTTGGTCGTCGATGCCGGCCAACAACATCGAGGCGTCGGCCGCCACCGAGGCGTAAACCCATGAGGACCACGGGTCCGGTGCGAAGGCGTAGCGGGTGATGGTGTCTTGCCACGAGGCGATGCCGGCATCGGGGAACCGCTCGCTCTCAATGCCGCCGCGCACGGCGCCGTCTTCGCGCTGCAGTCGACGGAAAAGGTCCACGGTCCACAGCGCCTCGTCGACGAGGTCGCTGATGCCGTTGCCCGACTCGGGCAGGTTCAGGCTGCCGTCCGGAAACGCCTCGGGGTATCTGCGAGCGAGATCGAACAGCGTGCGGACCATGAAGAGGTGCTGTGTGCGCCGGTCCCAGTCTCCGGCGTCAAAGTGACCACCCCACGCATCCGCGACCGGGGTGGTCGTTGCCTCGGCGGTGATGGAATCGAAGAGGGTCTCGTCGGTTTGTTCGGATGCGTCGAATCCGGTCAGGTTGGTTTCGAGGACGGTCGTGTAGTCATCGGGGTGGTTCGTCCGCGGCCGGCTGAACGACCCGTAGGGCTGGTTCAGTTCGATACCGCTTCGTTGGTAATACAGCGAGTGGGCGACGGTTGCAGCCAGGCGACTCCAGATCGCGTCGTCGACGGCGAAGCCCGGTGAGCAGCCGACCTCGTCGACACAGACCCGGTACCGCCCGGCGGTCGCCACCTCATCGAAACGAAGCCTCCAGACAGCGGCGTCGGTCAGGTCGCCTTTGCCGGCCTCGCTGCCGGACGGCGCCGCAACTCCGGTTCCGCGGAAGTGTTCGCGCCCCTCGGAATCGACGATCGCGAACTCGACGGCGGTCGGTGAACTGGTTGAGCCGAGCGCGTTGGGTATTGCGTAGGTGGCGATCTTGGTTCCCGTCGACGTGTAGCCGGCTTGGTTGACCGACACCGCGGGACTGTGCGCGAGGTGGTCATCGGCGACGAGTTCGATCGTGGAGCCCACCGGAGAGGTGACGGTGTACGTGGCGCCTGGTTCAAGTGGTGCCGACAACCCGAGGCGAACCTCGTGGCGCACCGCGAACAGTTTCATGTCTCCGGTGGCGTCACGTCCGCCGTCGGTGGGAGTAGAGATGCGGTCGACGAAGCTGAGCGTCGGGGCGTTCGGGCCGCTGATCTTCCATCCGGAATCGAACCTGGTCGGCTCGACGGTGGCTCCGGTGTAGGTGTCGCCGTCGTTGCTGATGCCACGGTCGATCCGGCCGATCTCGACGACGACGTCCAGGATCTGGGGGGTGATCAGGCCGATCGAGCGGGGAACCGGTGGGTCGGCGGTAGCGGCCTCATAGCCGGAGTCGATGGTGATGCCGGCAACCGTGAAGTCGGTCGGAGAGGCTCCGCTGCCACTGGCGGTGCTGTCGCGGAAGCGGGCGAACACTTCCTGGTAGCCCTCTGAGGCGTCGAGGGTGACCGTGGTCGCCAAATCGCGCCATTCCCCCAGTCCAACCGAGGGATCGAGGCCGATCTGCATCTGATCGACCCCATCCGGCGGGGTGATCGTGGCGGTGATCCGGGTGCCGAATGGGTCGGCGTGTGAGTCGAGCTCGAGCTGGGCCACCGTCGTGACCTGCGATGCGGTGGGCTCGGGCCCGCTCCGGTCGGGCGTGGTACCCCCGTCGTCGTCGTTGCCGCTGCGGACGATTGTGACGGTGACCGCTAGGGCAGCGATCACTACGACCGCTCCTGCTACCAGCCAGTTCCGTCGGGAGGTCGATCGCTTGTGGTCCGATTCGTGGTCACTCATAGGCGCCATGAGTTCATAGTCGACGCGCGGGCGCATTCACAGTCGAGCAGCGCCGCTGAGCGCGTGACCCGACGGCTGCGCCTCGGTGAGTCAGCCGCTGGGTTGAGTCAATCGACGAGCGTCCGGTTGTGCTGACGTTGGTAGTGCAACAGCAACGTCCAGCCGAGGATGACCAACAGGAGTTCGCCGAGAATCGTGCCGAGCACTGCTCCCTTCCACGGTTCATGGAACCGTGGAATGAAGAGGATGTAACACGTCAGGCTCGTCAGCGCTCCGGCGCCGTAGACCGCTGCTCGAGGAAGGAACTTCCCAAGTCCGAGGAGCCCATTCGAAGGGGCATTGGAAATGGCGGTGAGCGGCAGGAACGGTAACAACCAAGGGATCATCGCTTCGGCCTCGGCGAAATCCTGACCGATGAGGAAGTCGAGCAACGGTGCGCAGATGTAGATGCCGATACCGATGATGATGCTTCCGGTCAGCGACAGCACCGAAAAGCGCCAGGCGCGTCGGGTGTGTTGGTTCCGACTGCTTTCGTCGTGGGGGAGGAATCGTTGAAACGCCGCAGCCTCGAGGGCGCGCAACGGCATCAATCCCATCGAAACGACGCGAAAGGCCGCGCCGTACAGCCCTGCATCGTGTTGAAAGTTGTAGGCGTTCAAAACCGCCTTATCGCCGTCTTGCTGCAGCACGCCCGCTGCGATGGGTAGCGAGATCGACCCGGTCACGCGCAGAATGCCGTTGCTGGGTCGGGCGAGCTGAACGCGAATTCCGAACGCGGGAAGAACCGTGCGCACCAGGAGTGCCGTGTACAGGAAGAACCCGATGGTGAATCCGACGGCCAGATGCCCGATGGTGAGCGAATCGACGGCGACAAGTGCGATCAGCACGCTCACGCGGATGAACAACACGACCATCTTCAGGCGCGTCGCAGATGCGAATCCATGTTCGGCCTGCACCATCGACAACGAGACCTGGTTGAACGCGTTCGCGACCAGTTCGGCGGTCATCACCGCCAGAATCGTCGTGACCGCCAACCCGCTGATGATTTGGCTGCCGATGAGGGTGCCGAGCGAGGTGGCGAACACGCCGAGCACGATCGCAAGCAGGAAAAAGTCGCGGGCGGTCTTGTTGATCGAGTCGCGCTCCCCGAGCCGACGTTGGAGGACCGCCAAGGTAACGCCGGACCAGGTCAGACCGCCGATCGGACCGACGATGCCGTAGACCCCGACGTAGCGTCCATAGTCTTCCACGCCGAGTTTGCGTCCCAGCAGAAGAAACGAGGCGGTCTGCACGAACAGTTGCGTCAGGTCGTGAAGCGAGCCCCAGGCGGCATCGTTGCCGAGCCCACCCTTGCGAAAATGGCGAAAGACCCCTTCGAAACGGGCCTCTTCATTTTCTGCTTCGTTATCGACGTCGCTCATGGGAATGTGTATCGCCCGATGTCGAGCGATGTCGTCAGGGTACCGACGATGCTGTTGAATGCAACAGTTGAAGCCGGTGTGATTCGGGAGGGGACATGCACGACGATCGTGAACGGGTCGAGGCGCGTCTGCGCCGAATGGTGCTCGAACGCGTCGAACCGGCCAGGATCTGTGCTCGCGTCCCGTTGGAGGTGGCCCGGTGGGAGGTGCCGGGCGAGCCGGTCGGCGTGGCGGAGGCGATGGCGGCGAGGTTTGGGCCGATGGAGGTTGGCTCGTCGTTCGGCAAACCATGGGGCACGACCTGGTTCACGCTCGCGGGGGCGGTTCCGAACGAGTGGGCCGGCGGCGTCGTGCGAGCGGCGATCGACCTCGGGTTCAGTAACCGGCCGGGGTTCCAGAGCGAGGGCCTGTTCTGGACACGAACCGCCGAAGGATGGCAGCCGCTTCGCGGACTCAACCCGCTCAATCATGAGTTGCCGATCACCGACGCCGCCTCTGGTGGGGAGTCGGTGGAACTGGCCCTCGAGGCTGCATCGAATCCCGACCTCTCGGTAGCGGTTCCCAACCCGGCGTCGTATCTCGCCACCGCAGGGTCGGCGTCGCTGTATCGACTGAGTCGGGCCGAACTCGTGCTCGTCGATCCGCAGGTCGAGGCGTTGCGCCACGACGTGCGGGCGTTGAACGGGTTGATGAAGCAGCTCGATTGGGGCGACCCGCGACGCCACGAGATTCTTCGCGCGCTCGAAACGATGCTGGACCGTCTCGACCTCGCCGACGCAGCGTCGATTGCCCGAACGGCGCCGGCGGGTCGAGCGGAGTTGGCCGCGGTGCTGTCGGCGCCGGCGACGGCGAGTGCACATCGGATCACCGCGATCGGCCATGCTCACATCGACACAGCGTGGCTCTGGCCGCTGCGCGAGACGCGTCGCAAGTGCGCCCGGACCTTCACCAATCAACTGGCGTTGATCGAGCGGTACCCACAGCACCGGTTCGCGTGCAGCCAGGCGCTCCACTACGACTGGATGCGCGAGCACTACCCGACCGTGTTCCGCGACATCGGCGCCGCAGTCGCCGAGGGCACGTGGATTCCGGTGGGAGGGATGTGGGTGGAGGCCGATGCCAACCTCAGCGGCGGTGAGGCGCTCATTCGCCAGTTCACCCATGGACAGCGGTTCTTCGAGGAGCACTTCGGGGTCGAATGCACCGAAGGGTGGCTGCCCGACGTGTTCGGGTACAACGCGAACCTGCCGCAGATTTTGCGTCACGTGGGCATCGAACGGTTCGTCACCCAGAAGCTGTCGTGGAACACGACCAATCGCTTTCCGCATCATTCGTTCTGGTGGGAGGGCATCGACGGCTCGACGGTGTTTACCCACTTCCCGCCGGTGGAGACCTATAACGCGAACTTCTCGGGACACGAGCTTGCACACGCGGTGAGAACCTTCGCCGACAAGGGTCGATCCACCCGTTCGCTCATGCCGTTCGGCCACGGCGACGGAGGTGGCGGCCCCACCGCAGACATGTTGGAGCAGTTCCTGCGGGTCCGCGACCTCGAGGGATCGCCCCTGGTCGAAATCGGCGCACCGTCATCGATGCTCGACGCGGCGATCGAGGAGTACCGCGACGCCCCGCGGTGGGTGGGGGAGCTCTATCTCGAAATGCATCGAGGCACCTACACCTCCCAGGCAGCTACCAAAGCGGGAAACCGCCGGTGCGAGGCGCTGCTGCGAGAGGCCGAAGTGTGGAGCGTCGCAGCGTACGGGGGCGACGCTGGCCGCGGCTACCCGGCGGTAGCACTCGATCGGTTGTGGAAGTCGTTGCTCACGCTTCAGTTCCACGACATCTTGCCGGGGTCCTCCATCGGGTGGGTGCATCGTGAGGCGCAGGAGTCCTACTCCTCGATCGAGTTGGAGGCGACCGAATTGATCCACACCGCGCTCACGCGCCTGGCCCCGGTTGCCAGCGAAGCCATCGTGGCGAATCCGACCCCATTTGCTGTGCACGCAGTGGTGCCGGTTCGACGGCGTGCGGGGACGGTCGAAGAGTGGCCGCTCAGTCTCGAGCCCCACGGCGTGAGCACTCGCAGCCAGGCGATGATCGACCTTGAGGAGGTCCGAGCCACCGTCGAGGGCAGCTCGATCGAGTTGGACAACGCCGTCGTGGCGGTGCGGATCGATGCCGAGGGCCACGTGTCGTCGATGGTGCATCACGAGACTGGCCGTGAGGTCGTGGCTCCTGGCTCGGTCGCCAACGTGCTGCAAACCTTCGAGGATCTACCCACCCACTTCGATGCCTGGGAGATCGAGGACTACACGCTGCGACGGCCGCGCGAGCAACGTGAGGTCGACAGCATCGAGGTGCTCGAAGCGGGACCGCTCGTCGTCCGGGTCGAGGTGCGACGGTCGTTTGGCTCTTCGAAGGTCGTGCAGCGGTATGTCCTTCGGGCGGGTTCACCTCGTCTCGATATCGAATGTGAGGTCGACTGGCACGAACGCGAAACGTTGTTGAAGGTGGCGTTCCCGATCGATGTGCACTCGACCTCGCTCACTCGCGAGGTGCAACTCGGGGAGTGCTCGACCCCGATCCACACCAACACCAGCTGGGACGCCGCACGTTTCGAGGTGTGCGCGTTGCGCTGGGTGGATTGCAGCGAGCCGGGTTTCGGTGTGGCACTGCTGAACGACTCCAAACACGGACACGATGCGACCCGGATCGTGCCTGACGGTGGAGATCGTCCAGCGGTGCAACTGCGGCTGTCGTTGCTGCGAAGCTCCAGGTATCCCGACACCGAACAGGACCAGGGAGCGCATCGATTCACCTACTCGTTGATGCCACACGACGGTGATCGCCATGGCGCCGGCGTGGCGGCCCAGGCGTGGTTGCTCAACAACACCATCCGTGAGTTCGGAGGCGAGGGAGGCGACCCCGGCCAGGCCGACGCCGATCCGTTCGTCGCCAACGGCGTCGCCATCGCGTCCTCGTCGTCGTGCGCGGTCGTGATCGAGGCGGTCAAGGCCGCCGACGACGGCAGCGGTGACGTCGTGGTTCGTTGCCATGAATCCACTGGCGCGAGAGGCCCGGTGGAACTGTGCGTCGGGTTCGTTGCCAGCGCGGTGCAGATGGTCGACGGGCGGGAGCGCTGCGCTTCGGTGTCGCGGCATGTTCGCAGCGACGAGTCCTCGCTGCGATGGGAGTCGAACGGGATCACCACCTCGGTGACCTTCTCGATCCTCCCATTCGAGATCGTCACCCTGCGCCTGAGGCCTCGCCCGACATGAGCCCGACGAGTCAGTCGCCGAACGGTGACGCCAACGCTGGAGGACGGCTTGGTGCTACAGGTGGCTCGGCCACGGGTGCGGGCATCACCACCTGTGATCCGGTGGGCTCGCCGACCTTGACCTGTTTGGCGAAGTACAGCTCGAGTACCCGATCGATGAGTTCGGGCGTGACGACAGGGCTGAGATTTTCATAGCGGATGATCGCCTCAGCCAGCTTGCACACGACCCCGGGCAGATACGCGCGCAGCTCGCCGTCGCCCCGTGAGCGTGTGACATCGCGCAGCCGGCGCGCTGCCGGTTCGGTGAACTGCAACCGTTTTGCTCGCGCAACGCGGTCGAGCACGTAGCCGAACTGTTCGTTGTCGAGACAGCCGATGTACACCTTGTTGTGGATCCGGCGAAAGAACGCCTCGTCTCCCAAGCTCTCCGGGTCGAGGTTCGTCGACAAGATGACCTTGACCTCGAACGGAACCTGGAACTTCCGGCCGCCGAGGGTCAGGTAGTCGACCTGGCGGTCGAGGGGGACGATCCAACGGTTGAGCAGCTCTTCCGGAGTCATGTTCTGACGCCCGAAGTCGTCGATGACCAAGATCCCGTTGTTGGCCTTGAACTGCAGTGGCGCCAGGTAGATGCCGGTCTCGCGATCGAGACTGAGATCCAACATGCCGGCGTGCATCTCGCCACCCGCGATGATCGCTGGCCGTTGGCACAGCACCCAACGGGGGTCGAGCTCATCGGGCTGCTGATCGAGCGGCTCGTGGAGCACAGGGTCGAACACCGAGATGATCTGACCTTGGACTTCGACGCAGTAGGGGACCAGAACGGAGTCGCCATACGCTCGGATCAAACGTTCGGCGATCGACGACTTGCCGGTTCCTGGCGGCCCGTACAGGAAGATCGCTCCGTCGCCGCAGATCGCAGGACCGAGTTGGTCGATCAGACTCGGAGACAGTACGAGGTCGGAAAACGCCCGGGTGAGCTGCTCGTGGTTCAACGAGAGTTCCGGGGTCTGGGCACGAACGACCCGAGAGTAGAGATCGAGGGGAACCGGAATGGGTCCGACGTATTTGCATTCCTCGCTGCGGACCCGGGACTGGGAGCGGCCTTGCTCGGTGACCGACAGCACGTAGGTCCGACCCTGCATGCCCTCGTATTCGATCAGGCGACGGTCTCGCAGCGAGGTTGCGATCGACTCGATCATGCCGGTGGCGCAGTGCATGCGCTGGGCCACTCCGACCATCGTCGGACGGCCTTCAGCGATGATGATCCGCAACATGATGTCTTCGATGAGCGATGACGACAGCCCGGTGAGTTCGACGCTCGTGGGCATCCGTAGATCGTTTGCGCTCAGCGCTGGGTCAACCGCCATGTGTCCTCGGTCCTCTAGCCGGCCAGCGTCGGCCGCGAAGTTGTGCCTGTTCGTCATCGGCAGGTGCCGCCGGTGCTTCCTTGTCTTCATCGGCATGGTCCCGACGAGCTTGAGGAATTCGGCCCATGCAGCGTCCGCTCCTGCGCGAATCGCTCGTGGCTTCGTTGCGGCTGGCGAGGTCGAGCTGTCACTGCAACGCTGGTTCCATGGCAGACGTCACCGTGTATCACAACCCCAACTGCAACTCGTCCAAGACGGCGTTGAAGATCGCCGCGGACGCAGGCATCGAGGTCGATGTGGTCCAGTACCTCAAGACCAAGCCGGATGCAGCCGAACTGCAAGGCATCGTCGACAAGCTGCAGAACCCGGTCACCGAACTGGTTCGACGCGATGCGAACTTCAAGGACCTCGGCCTCGCCGAGGAGGACGTTCAGACCGCGCAGCAGGTGGTACCGCTGCTGGCTGCTCACCCCAAGTTGTTGCAGCGCCCGATCGTCGTCGTCGGCGACCGAGCGGTCGTTGGCCGCCCGAAGGAGCGGATCTTTGAACTCCTGGGGCTCGATGGCGACTCGTCCGACGAGTCCTGACCGACGTGGACCATCGGGTAGTTTGCACATGTTGAGCTCCCGAACAAGCTCTCGACAAAGGAAGAATCATGGCTTTTGAACTCCCGGCTCTGCCGTACGCGATCGATGCGCTCGCTCCTCACATTTCTCAGGAGACGCTCGAGTTCCATCACGGCAAGCACCACAACGCGTACGTCACGACCTTGAACAACCTCATCGCAGGGACCGCGCAGGAGAACGCGTCGCTCGAGGAAATCATCCTCGCCGCCGACGCCGGTCCGCTCTTCAACAATGCCGCTCAGGTGTGGAATCACACCTTCTACTGGAACTCCATGTCGCCGAACGGCGGCGGTGCTCCCACCGGCGACCTCGCTGCGAAAATCGACGCGGCGTTCGGTTCGCTCGACGGATTCAAAGAGCAGTTCACCCAGGCGGGCATGACCCAGTTCGGTTCGGGGTGGGCGTGGCTTATCGTGAACGGCTCGGGCGACCTCGAGATCACGAAGACCCCGAACGCCGACCTTCCGCTCAAGCACGGCCAAAAGGCCCTGTTGACGATGGACGTGTGGGAGCACGCGTATTACATCGACTTCCGCAACGCCCGCCCCAGCTACATCGAGACGTTCCTGTCGCATCTCATCAACTGGGACTTCGCGGCGCAGAATCTCGCGTCGTAACCACGGTCGGGTCGATCCTCCCGTGTCGTCGACGGAGCGCCCTTGACGCCCGAACGGCCCGGGAGGATGACTCGCGGCGGCGTATTCACGAACCGCGTGCTGCGAACGCTGGGTGTGCAGCGGGATGGGGCAGTTCGGCGGGCGCTCGATTCGGTCGAACGGGTACGGTCGTGCGAGGCCGTTCAGCGGCCGTCCCCCGGCGACCCTCGTCGGCCGGAGTAGACCGAGGAGGTCGAGCCGTGAAGGTTGCACTCGTCACGGGATACTGGTCATCGGGGCCGCCGCAAGGGGCGTTTGAGGCGGTCCTTGAGGCAGAACGCCTGGGATTCGACTCGGTATGGACGGCCGAGGCCTACGGCAGCGACGCGTTCACGCCGCTTGCGTGGTGGGGGTCGCACACCTCCACGATCAAGCTCGGCACCTCCATCGTGCAGATGGCGGCGCGCACCCCGGCCGCCACGGCGATGCACGCATTGACACTCGACCACCTCAGCGGCGGACGGCTCATGTTGGGCCTCGGTGCCTCGGGGCCACAGGTGGTTGAGGGCTGGTACGGACAGCCCTACCCGCGCCCGCTCGAGCGCACCCGTGAGTTCTTCGACATCTTCCGGGCGATTCTGCGGCGGGAGGGGCCGGTTTCCTACTCGGGGCGTCACTACACGCTGCCCTATGACGGCGGTGCCGGATTGGGTAAGGCGTTGAAGTCGACCGTGCACCCGATCCGCAACGAAATTCCGTTGCTGCTGGCCGCTGAGGGCCCCAAGAACGTCGCACTCGCTGCAGAGATTGCGGACGGCTGGATTCCGTTCTGGTTCGGCCCGAGCCAGGACGCCCACTACCGTGCCGCGCTCGGCGAGGGATTCGCACGCGAGGACGCCCGTCATGGTGGCCTCGGTGACGGGTTCGAGGTGGTGTCGCCGCTGCCGATCATTCCGAACGATGACGTCGAGGCAGCCGCCGATCTCCTTCGGCCGATGTTGGCGCTCTACATCGGGGGCATGGGAGCGAAGGGTGCGAACTTCCACTTCGATGTCTTCGCCCGCATGGGTTTCGAGGCCGAGTGCGTGCGGATCCAGGACCTGTACCTCGACGGTCACAAGTCCGACGCGATCGCGGCGGTGCCCCTGCGGTTGGTGGAGGAGGTGGCGCTCATCGGACCCTTCGACAAGATCCTCGCGGAGCTGCCGGCGTGGAAGGAAACGGTGATTACCACCGCCCAGATCAACGCACCCGTCGAGATGCTCGAGGCGGTTGCGTCGGTGCTGGCGTAGGGGTTCGTCGCCGCCGTGCGTCGGCCGTTCAGGCCGCGACGAGGCGGGCGGCGATGTCGGCTGCCAGCGCGGTCGGGTTGTCGAGAGCCTCGGATGCGTTGACCTCGATGAGGCGCGGGTCCATCGCGGTGCGAAAGCCCATCAGCTGAGCGTTGCTCGTGTCGCGCATGGCAGCGAGGCGAAATGCCCAGTACCGCTCGACTTTGTTGCGCTCGACGTTCGCGCAGAACTGAGCGCGACGCCGACAGGCTTCGTTCGCTGCAGCCGAGTCGTCGCCGCCGTGGAGGACGACGATCACGGCGCGAGGTGCCGCCGCTCGGATCTGTGTCAGGTGTTCGAGATGCCCGAACGCAGCCCACAGGTGGGTGGCGAGGTTGGCGACGGTTGCGTTGTTGGACGCGAACCGGTTGCGCTGTGCCGCGCTGGAGTACTGCGCGGCGAGGGGGTCGGTGGCCTGCCATTCGGCGAAATGAGGGAGGTGGAAGTCGAGTTCCCACTCCAGCCCACAGAATTCGGTCATCATCGGATCGTTGGCGGCCGTTGCGCCGTAGTGGCGCGCCAGGGTGGCGATAGCGATGGGATCGGTTCCGGCGAGCACGACGGTTCGCGTTTCGGAGGAGGGTTCGGCTCCCGACGCGGGTGCCTCCACCCCGGTTCGTCCGCCGACAGCGCGGTCCAAGAGGAGGTCGAGCAGTCGTTGGCGCACGATCGGCCGCGCCTCGTCGGTGAGGCCCGCCTCGTGCTGGAGGTCGCGGGTCAGCCATTCGAGCGGCTCCGACCAGGACATCGACTGGAGGTCCTCGGTCTTCCATGTGCGAATCGTGGTGGTGACGAGGTCGTGGGAGGTGATCTGTTGCGGGCGCTGCCAGAACTTGCGCATGGCGGCGACGCTACCGGCGCCGGTTCGACGGCGTGGAACAATGGGCGGGTGACGAGTGACGACGACCTGTTGCGGTTTCCGGTTCGTGCGCCGAAGGGTGCGGGTTCCGCGTATCTGGTACGACCCGGCGACGATGGCGCCGGGCGGGGTCACGGGGTGTTGGTGCTGCATTCATGGTGGGGCCTCAACCGGGCGGTGAAAGATTTCTGCAACCGGCTGTGCGACGAGGGCTTTGTCGTGTTGGCTCCGGACCTGTTCGGTGGTCGATGCCCGGCGACGGCACACGAAGCTCAGCAGGCGCTCGACGACATGGATCCCAATGCTGCGGCGAATCTGGTGCTGTCGAGCGCCGTCGCGCTGCGGTCGGCCAGCGACGATCCGAGCGGACCGATCTCGGTGGTCGGGTTCTCGATGGGGGCGTCGTTGGCGTTGTGGGCGGCGGCCCGTCAGCCGGAGTCCTTCGACCGGGTGGTCATCTACTACGGCACATCGTCGCTCGACTTCTCGGCGATGACCGCGCGGGTGCTCGGGCATTTCGTCGACGATGACGTCATGGTCTCCGACGACGACGTGACCCTGCTGTCGGCCGAGCTGTTCGAGGCGGGTTCGGAACCCGTCCTGTGGCACTACCCCGACGCCGTGCACTGGTTTGCCGAGCCGGGTGAGCACGGCTGCTATGACGAGGCGGCCGCGGAGCTCGCGTGGCAACGAACCCTGGACTTCCTCAAGAACTGAACGGGACGCTGCCTCGCCCCCGATCGGCTACCAGAGCTGATCGGTGTAGGTGTCGGTGCCGGGAATCGTCGGGAGAAACGGGGCCGCCAACACGACCCGGGCGATTCCCGAGGCCTCGACCGCCTCCGCATAGGCGTGGAACCGATCCCAGTGGCCCGCAGGCGCCTCGTCGGAAAAGAACAGCTGCATCGACCGTTGGGTGGTGCCCGGCCCAGACCCCAACTTCATCGGAGCCGCTCCCTCGCCTTCCTTGGGGATAACGGGTCGCCACGACGCCGCGATGGCAACCGGTGAGGTCTCGTCGAGAAGCCCGATGCGGCCGCTGTCTTCGAACCAGGCCTCGAGATCGCGGTGCGAGACGCCCTCGGCCCGGTCGAGGTGCACCGAGGTCAACCCGGCGAATCGGTGATCGAGCGCGAGCTCGACGGGCACGCCATCGGAGTCGCGGTAGGCGGCGGTGGTGTGGGAGTAGAGCACGGTGTGGGCGTGTTCGCGCTCGTCGAAACCTCGCCCCGCCTCGTAGAGCTTGAAGACCTCGGGCGTGGCCCATCCGAAGTGCTCGGCCTCGTGGCCCTTCTGGACGAAGTAGGTGGCGAGGTAACTGCCGGCGTCGATCGGCGCGGCGACGGGGGAGTCGAACTCGCCGGCGCCGGTGAAGCGAAGGTTCTTGTAGTCGCGGGTCGCCACCCAACGCGATCCGGCGAGAATGCCGGGTCCGATCATGCATCCGCCGTAGAAGTGATCGCGTTCGTACCAGCGGTTGTACGCCACCTCGCTGCCTCGGTGGGGGTCGACGAGGGTGAACAACATCATGCCGAGCTTTACGGGATAGTCCTGCATAGCGCTACCGTACCTGACGAACCGTCAGAAAGCGGCTGCCGTGGAGCGCTGCTCAGGGAGGAGTTTCCATGCGATTCGAAGGACGTACCGCCATCATCACCGGCGCAGCTTCGGGGCTCGGACGAGCCGTGGCACGTCGTCTTGCCTCCGAGGGGGCGCGGGTTTTCGGCGTCGACATGAACGAGGCGGGCCTCATCGAGACTCAAGGGTTGATCACCGAGGCTGGCGGCTCGATGTCGTTCGGAACGGGTGACATCAGCGACCGGATGACCGCACACGGTCTGGTCTCGGTAGCGATGGATGATCTCGGGCAGATCGACACGCTGGTGAACTGCGCCGGTGTCATGCGGGCGGGTCATATGACCGACGTCGACGAGTCGACCTTCGATCTGATCTACAACGTCAACGTCAAGGGGACCTTCTGGATGATTCAGGCGGCGTTCCCGCATCTGCTCGACCGCAACGGCAGCGTCGTCAACATCGCCTCGAACTCGGCGCTGATGGGAGCCCCGTACAACACGGTGTATTCATCTTCGAAGGCGGCGGTGGTCGCGCTGACCAGGTCGATCGCTGCGGAGTACATCAAGACCGGCGTGCGGGTGAACGCCGTCGCCCCCGGCGGCATCAACACGCCGATGATGGTCGCCGACACCTTCCCGCCGGACACGGACTGGAAGCTCATGCAGACGATGATCGGCTACCGCGGTGCCTCCGAACCCGAGGAGGTCGCAGCGGTGGTGTGCTTCTTGGCGTCGGATGAAGCGCGGTCGGTGCACGGATCGATCTACAGCGCCGACCTCGGTTTGAC
>JAMLGM010000014.1 GCA_023957975.1 Microthrixaceae bacterium
AGCGCCGGCAGATCAACCCGACCCGCCGTCACCGACCGATTTGCCGATGACGCACGGATGAGGGCGGCAACCCCCCTCGCTTACTGTCTCAGCGGGCGGAGGGTCTGCCACCAGGGTGTCAGTCGATCATCCATCGATCGGTAATAGGCGGCCTCCCCGCGGGTGGCCTGGTACCGGTGAGCAATCCAAGGAAATTGGTGAGGATGGCGGCTGTGGCACCCCACACCGTCTCACCTTCGAGGAGATAGAAATGCATTGGCCATTCGTGGCCCGCCACCTGCCAAACCTCTTGGTGATACACACCCTCTTGAAGGAGTTCATCGACACCGACTCGAAGTATTGACGCTACTTCCGCAGGATGCGGTGTCAGTGTGACCGATTCCTTGACGCGCCCGACGACGGGATAGATCGTGAATGCGGTTGCGACCGTGGAGAGCGCATCGAGCCGTCCGGCAAGCTGGACAGATTGAGGCATCAGATCCACCTCTTCGTGTGCCTCGCGGAGTGCGGCATCACGACACGACTCACCACGCTCAACTTTCCCCCCGGGGAACGAGATCTCACCTGAGTGTTGCTTCATCGTTTGAGGTCGTTTAGTGAACACGACTTCTGTCATGCCGTTCAACGATGGCATCAGAGCCACCAACACCGCAGCATCCGCCGAATTTGAAACTGCGAACTCTGGGGGCGCCCCTGGCGGGAACGACCGAACCCGCTCAGCGACACTGTTCCATGACAGATCGGGAAGGGAAACCAGGCTCGACCACGGAGGTGGCGCGCCGACAACGACGTCGGGTGGCCGCGGGATGATCTGGTCGCCGCCTCGCGGCCCAAGTGCCATGCCCCGCATGGTAATCGGGCACCCGCCCAGTGTCCGGGGCGGGATTGGGCGCGACGAAGGGCGGCGAGGCATGTGCCCGCCGCCCTTCGTTTGTATTCGTGGTTAGCGACGCAAAAGCGTTCGTTACATCATGCCGCCCATGCCACCCATGTCGGGCATCGCCGGCGCAGCCTCTTCGGGCTTGTCGGCGACGAGGCACTCGGTGGTCAGCAACAGGCCGGCGATCGAGGCCGCGTTCTGCAACGCCGCACGGGTCACCTTGGCCGGATCGATGACGCCGGCCTTGAGCAGGTCCTCGAATGCGCCGGTGGCGGCGTTGAGCCCAACCGAACCAGCTTCGGCCTCGACGCGCTGCACGACGACTGCACCTTCGAGACCGGCGTTCTCGGCGATCTGGCGGGTCGGCGCCTCGAGCGCGCGATGCACGGCCTTGGCTCCGGTCGCCTCGTCGCCCTCGAGACCGGCGATCACATCCGCGAGGCCGGCGCGGGCACGAAGCAGCGCAGTACCGCCACCGGCGACGACGCCTTCCTCGATCGCGGCGCGGGTGGCCGAGAGCGCATCTTCGATGCGGTGCTTCTTTTCCTTGAGCTCGACCTCGGTCGCAGCGCCGACCTTGACGACCGCAACGCCGCCGCTGAGCTTGGCGAGGCGCTCCTGGAGCTTCTCGCGGTCCCAGTCGGAGTCGGTGTTGTCGATCTCGGCCTTGATCTGGGCCACGCGACCGTTCACGTCGTCCTGGGAACCAGCGCCCTCGACGATGGTGGTCTCGTCCTTGGTGATCACGATCTTGCGGGCACGCCCGAGCAGCGACAGATCGGCGGCATCGAGCTTGAGGCCGACCTCTTCGCTGATGACCTGGGCACCGGTGAGGATCGCCATGTCGGCGAGCATCGCCTTGCGGCGTTCGCCGAAGCCGGGGGCCTTGACGGCGACCGAGTTGAAGGTGCCACGGATCTTGTTGACCACGAGGGTGGCGAGCGCCTCGCCCTCGACGTCCTCCGCGACGATCAACAGCGGCTTACCCGACTGCATGACCTTCTCGAGCACCGGAACGAGGTCCTGCACCGACGTGATCTTGCCGTTGACGAACAGGATGTAGGGGTCATTCAGCACCGCTTCTTGACGCTCGGCGTCGGTGACGAAGTACGGCGACAGGTAGCCCTTGTCGAACTGCATGCCCTCGACGAAGTCGAGTTCCATGCCGAAGGTGTTCGACTCTTCCACGGTGACCACGCCGTCCTTGCCGACCTTGGCGATCGCCTCGGCGATGACGCTTCCGATCGCCGAATCGGCGGCCGAGATCGAGGCGACCTGGGCGATGTTGCCCTGATCGTCGTCCACCGAGGTGGCCTGGGAGTGGATCGACTCGACCGCTGCGGCGACGGCGGCCTCGATGCCGCGCTTGAGCCCGAGCGGGCTGGCGCCGGCGGCGACGTTGCGGAGGCCTTCACGAACGAGGGCCTGGGCGAGCACGGTGGCGGTGGTGGTTCCGTCGCCGGCGACGTCGTTGGTCTTGGTCGCAACTTCCTTGACGAGCTGGGCACCCATGTTCTCGAAGGGATCTTCGAGTTCGATCTCACGGGCGATGGACACGCCGTCGTTGGTGATCGTCGGCGCACCGAACTTCTTGTCGAGCACGACGTTGCGACCCTTGGGGCCGATGGTGACCTTGACCGCGTCGGCGAGCTTGTTCACGCCCGCCTCGAGGGCGCGGCGCGCCTCGTCGTCGAATTTCAGAATCTTTGCCATGTGACTGCGTCCTTCGGTTACTTGACGATCGCGAGCACGTCGCGGGCGGCGAGGATGAGCAGGTCTTCGCCGCCATGGGAAATCTCGGTGCCGCCGTACTTCGAGTACACGACCTTGTCGCCGACCTTGATGTCGAGCGGGATCCGCTCGCCTTCGTCGCTGAAGCGGCCTTCGCCGACGGCGAGAACCTCGCCCTGCTGCGGCTTTTCCTTGGCGGTGTCGGGGATGACCAGACCGCTGGCGGTGGTCGCCTCCGCCTCGGCGGGACGAACGACGATTCGGTCTTCGAGTGGCTGCAGGTTCATGCAGATGCCTCCGTTGGGCTTTCGCTAGTTGCGGACTTCAATGCGACCGTGTTGGCACTCAACCGGCGCGAGTGCCAAGTTAGCACTCCACATGATCGAGTGCTAAGCGCCCCCTCAGATCGCCGCCGCGTCGGCTCGCCGCGACGTCAGATCAGCGAGAGATTCGGGTAGGCGCCGACATCCAGGCTCGACGGACCTTTCAGGGACAGCTGATACCAGGCCGCCGCCGCCACCATCGCCGCGTTGTCGGTGCACATCTCATGGCTCGGCAAGAACCCGGCGATCTGCTCGTCCACGCACACGTCGAGGAAGGATTCACGTAACTGGCTGTTGGCCGCCACACCCCCGCCGAGCGCCAACCCCTTCGCCCCGACCTCGCGGGCGGCCCGACGCGCTTTGGTCACCAACACGTCGACCACCGCCTGCTGGAACGATGCGCACACATCCTCGGCGCTCACGTCGGGATGCTTGCGCACGTGGTTGATGACCGAGGTCTTGAGGCCCGAGAAGCTGAAGTCGTAGCCGTCGTTGAGCATCGAGCGGGGAAACGCAATCGCCTCGGGGTCGCCGACCATCGCCAGCCGGTCGACCGCCGGCCCGCCCGGATAGCCCAGACCGAGGAACCGGGCGACCTTGTCGAAGGCCTCCCCCGCCGCGTCGTCGATCGTCTGGCCGAGCAACTCATAGCGCCCGGGTCCGTCCATGCGGATCAGCATCGTGTGGCCGCCCGACACCAACAACACCACGAGCGGAAACTCGAGATCGGGGTCCTCGAGCAGCGAGGCGTACAGGTGCGCCTCGAGGTGATTCACCGCCACGAAGGGCACGTCCCACGCAAGGGCCAACGCCTTGGCGGCGCTCACCCCGACCAGCAACGACCCGATCAGCCCTGGCCCACACGTGGCCCCCACCGCCGCGATGTCGGCTTCGGCGACCCCGGCCGAAACCACGGATTCGGCCACGATCGGCACGATGAGATCGAGATGGGCCCGGCTGGCGATCTCGGGCACCACTCCGCCGAACCTGGCGTGCAGGTCGACCTGGCTCGACACGACCGAACTCATCACCGTTCGGCCGCCGGCGACGACCGCGGCCGCGGTCTCGTCACAGCTCGTCTCGATTCCGAGAATCGGTGCGGTCGGCGAAAGGTCGGCGCTCATCGTCATCACGTTACCGGGCGCCGCACACCGAGGTCTCAGCCAGCACAGGTCTCAGCCGGCACGGGTCTCGGCCCACACGGGTCTCAGCCGGAACAGATCTGCGCGAGCCGATCCGCGTAGTCGTCGGAATCGATCCCACGGCACCACATGATCACCGCGTCCTCGCCGGTCTCGGCGTAGTACTTCGGCCGCACGCCCTCGGCCACGAAACCGAAACGCCGATACAGCCCCTGCGCGGCGTCGTTGCCGGCCTTCACCTCGAGGGTGACCGCGTCGAGGCCCCACGCCATCGTGGCATCCATCATCGTCACCATGAGCGCGGTGGCGATTCCCTCACGCCGATGATCGACGGCCGCCGCGATGTTGGTGATGTGGGTTTCGAACCCGGTCGACATCAGACACGCGAACCCGACCACCTCGTTGTTGGATCGCACCGCCACCCAACAACGCGACGTCGCCTGTTTGAGCTCCGATGCGAACAGCTCTTCGGACCACGGCCGCGTGCTCGTCAGGTTCTCGATGGCCGCCACCCCGCCGAGGTGGCGGGGCCTCATCGCCACGATCGCGACGTCGTTGAGCGACCCCGTCGCACGCAACGGCCACCCACCGTGGCCGTCAGCCATCGTTGCGGGTGACCCAATTGATCTCGGCGTCGGGCTTGCGCAAGTAGATCGGCTCGAGCGACGCGGGGGGTTCGAATTCCTCGCGCAACGCCTTCGCATGGGCGAGTTGCACGAGCGACGCCGCGCTCGGGTGGGCGAACCCGGCGTCGGCCATCTCGGCCTTGTCGACCCCGGCGAAGAGGTCGTGATAGCGCTGGAACCCGTCGCCGACGAGCAGCATCTCGTCGCGCCGCTCCGCCAGATCGGCAGCGAGGTCGGCCGGAGAGCCGAGCTGATAGTCGCCGAGGCGCTGCACCCCGCCGGGCACCTGCCGGTAGAACGCGTAGTACAACTCCGAGCGGCGGGCGTCGATCGCCGACACGATGAGGCGCGACGAATACCGGACTGCGAAGGCCACCAGGTCGAGGCTGGCGACACCGATCACCGGAACCCGCAGGGCATGGGCCATCGCCTTGCCGGTCGCTATGCCGACGCGGAGCCCGGTGAACAACCCGGGGCCGAGGTCGACCGCGATCGCACCGATCTCGCCCAGTTCGATCTGAGCCTGTTCGCAGATGAAGCGGATCGCCGGGGTGAGGTTCTCGGCGTGGCGGCGACCCTTCGCGCACTGAGACAGCGCCAGGACGCCTTCATAGCTTCCGAGCGCGCAGCCGGCCTGAGATGTCGCGGTGTCGATTCCGAGGATGATCATGACGCCTCACCATTCGAGGTCGGTTCGGGGCGGGTCCACGGTGCGACGGCCTCGGCGATGGCACGCGAGCGCGCCGCCCAGCGGGGCCCCTGCAGATGGAACCGCAGGCTGCGACAGTCGTCGAGATCGACCTCGGCGCCTGCGACCTCGGCGCCTGCGACCGGGTCGGTGCCTGTGGCCGGGTCGGTGCCTGCGGCCGGGTCGACGAGTTCGATGACGATCTCCAAGCGATCCGCGGGCAGTTCGGACAAGATGTTGTCGGCCCATTCGATGAGGGTCACCGCCCCCTCGTCGAGCAGTTCGGCCAGTCCCAGTTCGAGCGCCTCCTCGATCTGCTCGATGCGATAGACGTCGAGGTGATACAGCTTCAGCCGGCCCGAGTATTCGCGCACCAGCGTGAAGGTCGGCGAGGTGATCGCCTCGGCCACCCCGAGCGCCCGGCCGAACCCCTTGGCGAAGGCCGTCTTGCCGGCACCGAGATCGCCGGTCAGCAAGATGAGGTCGCCCGGTTCGGCGAGCGCGGCGATCGCTGCGGCCAACGCTGCTGTCTCGGTGGGCGACGTCGTGTGGGCGCTCAGCATCGGTCACACACTACCGGCACCGCGACCCGCCATCCCTCGACACCCCACCCGTTCACACCCCTGCGGTGGCGACGTTGGTTCGCGGCGAGAAACGCCGTACGCTCATGCATCGGATCCCGCCTCCATGGAATGACATGACCGACACCGACCACACGCCGAACGCCACGACTTCCCCGCGCTCCGCGCACCGCCGGCGCCGCCTCGCCGCGGTGCTCACCGCAGCGATCTGCGCGGCGTCGGTTCCGGCCGCGACCCCGGCGTCGGCGCAGGCGGTGCCGGTTTCGGTGGTGGTTCGGACCTCCCCCGAACGCCCGGTTCCCGGCGACGACGTGGACGTCCTCGTCACCGTCGAGGGTTGCCCGGTGGGCCCCATCACCGCCGAGGTGTACCTCGAGACCGACGACGGAGCGAAACGTTCAGCCGTGCGGATCGCGCGAGCGGCGGTGGACACCTCGGTGACGATGCGTTCGACGGGCACCGTGCGGCTCCCCGACGCGTTCGAGGGGTGGTACGGGGTGCGGGTGTTGTGCGGCACGTTTCGTCCGCCGCGCCGCTCGATGACCGCCACGTTGTTCCACGTCCGCTCCAGCGAGGCGATGACGCTGCAAGCCCCCGAGGTTCAATCGCTGTCGGACGCGTTCACGATGTCGGGGCAACGGTGCCCCGGCGGCACGGTCGAGTGGATGGTGAACAGCGGATTCGGCGGTACCACCCCGTTCGACCCCGACGGCACGGTCCTGGTCGACGACAGCGGAACGTGGACCGTGAACGCGCCCTGGCCCGAGGCCATCACCCTCGGGCCGATGCGGGCATCGGCGCGATGCGGCTACGGCCTCGACACGATGACCCCTCGCTACCTCTACTACCAGCCCCGCTGGGACCTGACGGCGGCCCCCTGAGCGCAGCGCTCAGGAGCACCAGCGGTCAGTCGGACAGTCGCGACGGCGGGGTCGGGGCGTAGAAGGCGACACCCTCGAGGTTCCACCCGCGACCGAGATTCGGGGTGGGCGAGTAGACGACCCGATCGAACGAGCCCGCCGACGGCGCCGTGTACAGATAGATCGGGTAGCGGCCGGTGCCGGCGGTGCCGTGCGCGAAGAACGCTGGCCCGTCGTACACGTAGCCCTCTGGAGTGGCGACCTCGGGGAGCTGATAGCGGATGTTCCAACCGCCATCGGGGTTCACCGCATGGTACTGCTTGATTTCCACGACGCCGTCGACGTCTGCCGGTGGCGAGGTGTAGACCCAAAACGCCGGGCCGTCGTAGATCCAGCCGGTGTTCTTCTGGGTGAAGAACGGCGAGGGGGCGAACACGAAACGCCATCCCCCATCCGCATTGACCGCGTGGTATTGATACAGCTCCTGAAGGCGGCGCTCGCGCGGGGTCTTCACCCTCGAGAGCGCCTCGATCACATTCATCGTGATCTTTTCGACCTCGGCGGTTGGCGAGGTCAGACCCTTCGCCCAGTCGACCGTTCCGACGTTGAACACCGTTCCGTTTCGACGGAACGTCCCCATGACGGCCTCGCCGCCTTTTTGCCCCACCGCCGTCCAGGAATCGAGGTTGGCGATGCCGAGAATCTTGAAATTCGACGGGGCACCATCGGTGCCGGTCGGCGTTGCAACGCCGTTGACCCGCGACCACTTGAGGGCGTCGGTCTCATAGCCGACCAGCTCGCCGGCGAGCTGCGCACCCTTCGCCAGTCCGGTGCCGGCGAAGGCCCAGTGTTCCGGTCGCTCGATGACGAACGGGTTGGCCGGACGCGGTCCGGTACCGGACCAGACCCCGCCGCGCTCCCAGCC
Organism: Microthrixaceae bacterium; assembly: GCA_023957975.1. Lineage (NCBI taxonomy): Bacteria > Bacillati > Actinomycetota > Acidimicrobiia > Acidimicrobiales > Microthrixaceae > Microthrixaceae bacterium. The sequence goes on from JAMLGM010000014.1 coordinate 7,757, forward strand.
GAGCCCGATCGAGGAGTGCTGCGAGAACGTCCCCAACGCGCGCTTGTAGCTCGGCCCGAACTCCTCCCATTCGACGGTCTTTCGCGCCGGGTCGGCGATCGGGTCGGCGTTCCAGTCCTTGTAGCAGGTGATGACCCGATTCGCCGCGCCCGCGGCGTTCGGCTCGAAGCGGATCTGCCAGTACATGGTGTTGCCGCTGAACACCGCCGCATTGCCGCCGTTGCGCACGAACCGGTCGAGGTTGTTGCGCATCTCCCGCGACCAGTACTCATCGTGGCCGACGGTGACGAACATCTGATAGCTGTCGAGCAGCGACGCCTTGTCGTGAAGGTCGACCGTCGACACGTAATCGATCTCGATGCCTCGCCGACGAGCGAACCGGATGAACGGACGAACCCACTGATAAAGGTCGCCGTACTCGGGGTTGTCGTGGGGACGGTCGAAGCTGACCTTGTACGAGCGCACCTTGTTGGAGGACCGGAACTCGTACAGGCACTTGCCGCCCCAGCCGTTGTAGGCCTGAAGCGTCGTGAAGGGAACCTGGCAGAGAATCTTGCTGGCGGCGCCCAGCACCGCGGGCTTCACGACGAAAGGAATGCACGAGCGGGTGGAACCCTCGCTGAAGTACGCGTTGTACAGCCCCGTCGGCCACGAGGTCGGGACGGTGAAGCTCGTGGTCTCATTCCAGTTGCATCCGACCGCCCACGCGTTCGCCGGAGTCACCTGACCTTCGACGCTGACGGACGCCGTGTGGACCTGAACGTCGTTCGGGTGATCGACGCGCTTGATGGCGAACGCCGCCGTCGAACGGACTCCGGCGGCCAGACCGTTGGTTACGAAAAAGCGAATCGTCTGGCCTGGGTCGACCGAGGTGAGGTTGGCGTAGCCCTCAAGCTTGTTGGCCGACTGGGCATCGGCCCGACCCTGAAACAGCGTCGCGACGGCGCCGCCGGCCGAGGCCACCGCCGCGCCCTGGAGCAGCCGACGACGGTCGATGCGCAGGCGCCGATCCCCATCTACGCCAGCAGTGCTGTCGGCGTTGTCGGCGCCGAGAACGTCGTCGAGAATCGATTCACCCATCTGGTCGACGATACGGATCGACACCAAATTCCACAACCGCCCTGGGAAGTTTTCCCGAGTGACCCGGGCCGACCGGCCCGAGATCGTCGGCACCTTTGGGCGATGTCCTACGGCACCACAACCCTCGGCAACCGGGCCGACAATCGGGTGACCACCTCATAGCCGATCGTCCCGATCGTCTCGGCCAGATCGTTGGCGGTGATCTCATCGGCGCCAGCGCGGCCGATCAGCACGACCTCGTCGCCGATCGCCACCGGTTCGTCGCCGACGTCGATCATCAGTTGATCCATCGTCACCGTTCCCACGATCGGGGCGCGACGACCGTTGATGAGCACCTCCGCGCCGGCTCCGGTCAGCGACCTGGCGACGCCATCGGCATAGCCCACCGGGACCGTCGCGATCGTCGTCTCACGAGGTGTGCGATACCGAGCCCCGTACGACACGGCCTCATCGGCACCCACCCGTTTGGTCCATGTCACCGCCGAGACGAGTCGAGCGGCCGGGGTCAACTCGACCGGAATCGGCTGCGCCGGCGACGGGGCGATGCCGTAGACCGCGATGCCACATCGCACCATGTCGAGGTGCGCCTGCGGGCGGGTCAGTGCCGCCGGCGAGTTCGCCACGTGACGCACATAGCCGCGGTCGCCGTTCGTCGATCGGTCCGTCGCCGACCCGGAGCGGCCCTCGACCATCGCCGCGACCTGCGCGTCGACCTCGGAAAAGGCGGCCAGTTGGGCGTCGCACAGCGCCGCACCAGCGCTCGGCGCTACCTCATCCGCGGTGGCGAGGTGGGTTGCGAGCCCGGCGAGGCGCACCCCCGGCGTGTCGAGGATCAGGCCGGCGAGTTCGAGCGCATCGCCGACCTCGCAGCCGACGCGCCGCATGCCGGTGTCGACCTTCAGATGAAGCCCCACCTCCACCTCGCCTCGTGCGCCGCCGACGGACCCCGCCCCAGCGGCCGCCGCGGCCGCCTCGATGTCGTCGCGCGAGTACACGAACGACTCGAGCCCCAACTCCGCCACCGTCGCCCAGTCGTCGCGCTGGGGCGCCGACAACACCAGGATCGGCGCGTCGATTCCGGCCTCGCGCAGCTCCACCGCCTCCTCCACCAAGGCCACGGCCAACACGCTCGCTCCGCCGGCGAGCGCCTCGCGTGACGCCAGCACGGCCCCGTGTCCGTACGCGTTGGCCTTCACCACCGCGCACACCGCGGCCGGAGCACACAACTCGACGAGCGCCTCGACGTTCGAACGAAGCGCCGACGCCGACACCTCGATGCGACTCGGTCGCGTCATCGTCGCGTCCGCCGCGGGCCCGTCGCACGTTGTTCGGCGACGGCCTCGGACAACACCTCGGAAATCACCGGTGGGAGATCGCCGGCGACCGTGCCCACCAGCGGCAGGCGCCGGGCTGCGAGACCGTGGGCCAGGGCCCCGGCGCTCGCGGCGTCGAACGCGTTGGCGCCGCGAGCCAACAGCGCTGCGATCACCCCCGACAACACGTCGCCGGTGCCGGCGGTGGCCAGGCGCTCGTCGCCGGCGTTCACCAGAACCGCCCGTCCATTGGGTGCGGCGACGACGGTGGTGGGGCCTTTCAGGACCACGACCGCCCCCGTGCGCTCGGCGAGATCGCGGGCATCGGCCACACGATCGGCCCCGGGAGGCTCGTCGGCCATCGCCGCGAACTCGCCGTCGTGAGGGGTCAGCACAGAGTTCTCCGGAAGTTCCGTAAACCCCGAGTCGATGTCGCCGATCGCCCGCAACGCGTCGGCGTCGACGACGACCGGGACCGAGGCGTCGCGCAGCACCGCCCGGATCGCCCGACCGGTGGCTTGGTCGCGTCCCAACCCGGGGCCCAACACGATGGAACGCACGCGGTCGCATTCGCTCAGCACGTCGTCGGACCAGTCCGCCTCGGCAGCGTCGACGCGCACGCATTCCACCGGCAGTGTTGCGTGGCCGCCCTGAGCGCCGGCGAAACCGACCGGGCCGTCGATGCCGGGAGACGCCACCCGCACATATCCGGCACCGCCGCGCTGGGCCCCCATCGCCGCAAGCGCTGCCGCACCCGGCATTCGCGGTGAACCGGCGACGACCAGAACCGCAGCGTTCCATTTGTGCGCGGCGCGATCGCGGTCGGGTACCAACGCGACGAGGTCGTCGGCCTCGAGCAGGTGCAGCGGCGCACGATCGACGCGGTCGCCTGGGGCGAGATCCAACCCGATGTCGGCGAGGGTGATCTCCCCGCACAACGACGGACCGTCAGCGAAGAACAGTCCGGGCTTCATGGCCGCGAACGTCACGGTGCGCGTCGCACGCAACGGCGTGCCGCAGGCTGCTCCACTCAGTGCGTTGACCCCCGAGGCGATGTCGACCGCCAGCACCGCAACGCCGTCGGTCACCGGCGCATCCCAGGTGCCGCGAAACCCCGTACCGAACGCAGCATCGATGAGCAGGTCGAACCCCTTCACCTTGCGCCGATCGGAGGGTTCGCGAACCTCCACGGCCGCGCCGCGGGTGCGGAGGATCTGTGCGGCCACCCGACCGTCCGCTCCGTTGTTGCCCGACCCGGCGATCACGATCACCCGCCGGCCGTAGACGGTTCCGAGCATCTCGATCGCGGCGTGGGCGACCGCAGCGCCGGCGCGCTCGACCAGTTCGTCGAGCGAGTCGGCGGCATGACGATCGACCGCGGCCATGGCGGCAGGACTCAGCACAGGAATCACCCGGACATTCTGCCCGCTTCGTCAACACCTCGACATCGTTCATCGAGGCGTAACAATGAGCGCGCGAACGCGAAACACCCGGTTGGTTGGATGCCTCCCATGGCTTCGACCTCCGATCCCGCCGTCACCTCGGTCGTCACTGCGGTTGTCACCGCGGTCGTCAACGGCACCGCCGTCACGTTGTCCCATCGCAGCGCCGCCGTATTGGAAGCCCTCGCCGACGGCACGGTGGTGAGCCGCGAACAGCTCATCCGCCATGCCGGGCTGCACGATCTGTCGCAGCGACGATGCGAGGGCATCATCGTCGAGCTCCGCAAGGCGCTCGGACCCGATGCCATCGTGAATGTGCGCCGCCGCGGCTGGCGGTTGGTCACCCCGGTGGAGATTACGCGCTGACCCGCCCCGGCCCCGCCAGCCCGCCAGCCGTTCTGCCCGCCAGGCGTTCTGTAGGTAATCGGTGTTGCTATAGCAACACCGATTACCTACAGAACGGGCCGGGGCGGCGGGGCCGGGTCAGGCGCTCAGGCCCACCGCGATCGCCATGGCCGTGGTGTCGGTGTGGGTCATCGACACCACCCAACGGACGATGCCGCGTTGCGCTGCGAGTTCGGCCGCTCGGCCGCTCAGCCGCACCGACGGCTCCCCGCCCTCGCCCCGGTCGACGTCGATACACCTCAGGTCGATCCCAGGAACGCCCCCTCCGAGACACTTGACCACCGCCTCCTTCATCGCCCATCGGGCGGCGAAGCGTTGCGCCGAGTCGCGCTGGCGCAGCGCATAGGCGCGTTCGGACTCGGTGAAGGCCCGGTCGATCAGGCTGGGGGTCGCGTCGAGCGCCGATCGCATGCGTGCGACATCGACCGCGTCGATCCCCACCGCCACGACACCCACGACACCCACGAGGCCCTCAAGGCCCTCAAGGCCCTCAAGGCCCTCAGGTTCGAGACCGTGGGCCGGCGTCATGCCCTCCAGCGGTCGGCCAGGTCGAGGATCGGGTCGCACAACAGATCGAGCACGTCCTGTTCCGCCAACAGGTCGTCGCGGAAATGGTCCTCGGTCTCGGTCACCGCATCGCGCAGCGCTTGGTAGCGACGGCGATAGCCCGACAACACCGCTCGGGCGGTTGCCGCCGGAAGCCGATCGACCAGACGGAGGTGCAACAACGTCAGCCCGGTGGTTTGGCCGTCCTTGGTTTCGGGCACGATCAACACCGTGCGTCCGTCGCCGCGCCCACGCGCCACCATGAGTTCGTGCTCTCGTGCCACGAGGTGCTTGGTGCCGCGCAGCCGAGGATCGCGCTCGGTTCGCGAGGTCAGGTTCAGCGAGACCCCGCCGCGATCGATGACCACCGCGGTCGCATCGTCGTGCTCGCCGTTTTCGACCCGGTAGCGGGTGAAGCCGACCACGTCGACCACCGCCGGGCTGAGTTCGGCGAGCGACCGCAACGTCGCGTAGCTGAGCCGATCACGCGGCGCTCCCGCCTCGAGCACATCGCCGACGAGCGCCACCTGCAACAGCGTCTCATCGGAACGGCTGATGCCGACGGTCACGGTCTTGGCCTGATGCTTGATCGCGTCGACCGGGCGGGTGAGTTCCTCGATCCCCTCGGTCAGCGCCGAGGTGAGGTCGTCGAGCACGACCCCGGGGGTGCCGATCTTGCCGAACTCGCTCTGGTAGGCGTCGAGGCTCGACAGCCCCGACGCGTAGCGGAACAGCGACGACACCCGCACCGCGGTCGACGCGTCGAGGTGACCGTTGTAGGCACCCGATCGCAGGCCGTCCATGAAGGTCTGGGCGAGCGGCCGCAGTTCCTTGGCGGTGCCTTCCAACAGCGCCGTGGCCCGGTCGTTGTGTTGCAGATCGGCCGCGTGGTCGGTGACCAGGTTCTCGATCACCCCTCGCGCCTCACGCAACGGATTCGCCTGAACGTCGATCGCGAGGGCCGCCTCGTAGCCGAACAGGTGCCCGGCCATGGCCGACAGCACGAAGGCCAGGCGCTCGTGGGTTTCAGGCACCGCGATCACCGCGAGCGCAGCGTCGAAACGGTTCTCCCCGTCGGACGCGATGACGATCGGCGCAGCCTTATGGGCCTTGTAGATCGCCACTTCCTTGCTGACGTCATCCGCGGTCGAGCCGACCAGGCCGGCCGCACACACGAGGATCATCGGTTCGGCGGACAGGTCGATGTGTTTCTTGTCCTCGGTGGCGTCGCACGCGATCGACTTGTAACACAGCTCCGACAACTTGATGCGCAGCTCGCGGGCCGCCAGGGCGTTGGGCCCGTTGCCGACGATGGCCCAGTAGCGACGAGACGGGGCGAAGCGCTGGGCCGCGGCACCGATGACGTCGCGCCGCTCGAGGGTCTCGGCCATCTTGGCGGGAAGTTCACGCAGCGCGGCCAACAGGGCCTGGCGATCCGGCGAATCTGAACTCGTCGCGCCCGGGACGAGGTCCGCCAGCGCGGTGGCCAGCACCAGGCCGGCCGCGATCTGGCTGTAGTAGGCCTTGGTGGAGGCCACCGACATCTCGATGTCGCGGCCATCGGAGGTGTAGAGCACGCCGTCGGATTTGTCGGTGAGGTCGCTGTTTCGCCGGTTGACGATCGCGACGACCTTGGCGCCGCGGGAGCGCACGAGGTCGACCGTGCGGTTGGTGTCGGTGGTGGTGCCCGATTGGCTGACCGCCACGACCAACGTGTCGCTCATGTCGCTTCGGAGGCCGAACCCCGACAGTTCGGTGGCGAGCACCGCCTCGACGCGAACGGGGGTCTCCGCGATGAACTCGCTGAGGGCTACCGCCAGCGAGGATCCCGCCGCGGCCGCCGTGCCTTGGCCGATGACGAGGATCTTGGTGATGGCGCCGTTCGCCAGGTCGTCGCGCACAGATTGGGGAAGCGTCGAGTCGGGAACCGTGACCCGCAAACGACCGTCGACCTCGGAGAGCTTGCCGCGGAGGGTCTTGCGGAACGACCCGGGGGCATCGGAGATCTCCTTCAACAGGAAATGCGGGAAATCGCCGCGGTCGATATCTCGGGTGGTGATCTCGGCGGTCGCCACGTCGTCGTCGGTCAACGGCAACTCGGTGCCGTCATAGCTCCAACGGGTGATGCCTTCGATGGTTCCGGCACCGCTGGCGTCGAGGCGCAGCACCTGGCCGCGGCTCGCCGTCGAGTTGTCGGGGTTCGACGCGGTCTCGCCGTCCATACGGACATAGCTCACGGTCTCCTCAACCACGCCGTAAGGCTCGGAGGCAACGATGTAGGCGTCGTCCGCGAGACCCACATAGAGGGCCTGGCCGCTGCCGCGCAGCGCCAACAACAGGGTCTGGGGGTCGCGCGCATCGTTCGCTGCGATGGCGACGGAGCCCTCCATCACCGCCACCGACTCACGGAACGCCTCGACCGCATCGAGGCCCTGCATCTGACGACGGCTCACCAGCGCGGGGATGACCTTGGCGTCAGTGGTGATCGCCGCCGCGATCTTGAGGTCCTCATCGGCCACGAGATCGGCATGGTTGTCGACATCGCCGTTGAGCACCGCCGTCCACAGGCTCCCGCCGGTCGCTTCGAGTTCGTCGGAGCACTGCGGGTGGGCGTTGGGTTCGGAGATGATGCCCACCGAGGCCCATCGGGTGTGGCCCAACACGAGCGCCTCGACCTCGGGGCCGCTCAGGACGCGGTGCAACAGCGCATCGGATCGGATCTGGCGGCGCAGCTCCGCGGTGTTGTCTCCGAGTTCACCGATCTCGAACGCGGCCTTGTACACGAACACCAGCGAGTCGCCGTCCACCCGCACGCCGCCGGCCACGAAGTTGTCGTCGTTGCGCTTGGCGAGTTCGGCCGCCAGGCCTGAATCGGCGAGATCGAGGCCGTGGCGATACAGCACCAGTTCGATGCCGGCGGAGTCGCGGCCGCGAACCTCGAGACGGTCGACCGCACTCAACGCCTGGTGCAGGGAGAACAGCGCCGCGATTCCGGCGGGGGAGGTGTCGGGTCCGGCGAGGGCCGCGACCTCGCGGGCAGCGCGCAGACGATCCCGGTTGACCGCCCAGACCGCATCCTTGAGTTCGATCAAGGCGGCGTTGAACCGTTCGACGCCGGCCTCGGCCGTGTCGATCGGCGCCCCAGCCACTTCGGCACCGCCCTCGTCGAGGTGTGCGTCGATGCGGGCGAGGGCGTCGGCGAGTTGGGCACCGAGATCCGCTGCGTTCGCGGCGAGAGCGGGATCGTCGATGAGGGTGAACACACCGCTGGCGGGCAGCAAGGCGCGGTTCACCGAGTCGACCAGTTCGGCGGCCGACCGCAGCGTCTCGACGCTCGGCAGGCCGACAGAGTCGCCGAGCAGGTCGACCGCTCCGCGCAACGGGTCGATGATTCTGTCGGCTCCCACGCGTTTCAGGTCGGCGTGACGTCGAACGACTGCGATGATTCCGCACATACGAAGCGATCTCCTGCGCCGCGGCTCCGGATGCGCGGCAATTGCCCAGTCTACGGCCGTTCTCCGATAACCAGTGGTCGTGATCACGACCACTGGTTATCGGGAAACGGGCTGAAGGCACGCGGCGGGCTGGCTGGCGGGCGCGCGGCGGGCTGGCGGGCTGGCGCGGGTCAGTCGAGGGCGGCGACGGCCTCGGCGAGACGCTGCGCCCACCGCTCGGCCACCTCGGGCGATTCCGCCTCGACCATCACCCGCACGACGGGCTCGGTGCCCGAGGGACGCACCAGCACCCGGCCAGTGGCACCCAGTTCGGCCTCGGCCTCGGCGAGTTGTGCGCCGAGGCGCTGCGCCACATCGGGCATCGGCGACGCGATACGCACGTTGGTGAGCACCTGAGGCAGGCGGGTCATGGCGGAATCGGCCAGCTCGGCGAGCGGGCGTCGCGACCGCGAGATCACATCCGCGATCGACACCGCCGACAACAGGCCATCGCCGGTGGTGGCGCGATCTCGAAAGATGATGTGGCCGCTCTGTTCACCGCCGAGGCTGTGGCCGCCGCTGTCGAGCGCCTCGAGCACGTAGCGGTCACCAACCTTCGTTTCGACGACCGCGATATTGCGCTCGGCCATCGCCAAACGAAAACCCAGGTTCGTCATGACCGTGACGACGACGGTGTCGTTGCGCAATTCACCGCGTTCGTGCAGGTCGATGGCCGCGATCGCGATGAGGTGATCGCCATCCACGATGCGGCCAGCACCGTCGACGGCCACCAGGCGATCGGCGTCGCCGTCGAATGCGAACCCGACGTCGGCGCCCAGTTCGATGACCTTCGCCGCGAGCTGTTCGGGATGGGTGGATCCGCAGCCGTCGTTGATGTTGCGACCGTCGGGGGCGACGTTGAGCACCGTCACCTCGGCTCCGAGCCTCCGGAACGCCTCGCCGGCACTCGACGCTGCGGCGCCGTGGCCACAGTCGAGCACCACCGACAGGGCGCGACGATCGGCGTGCCCAGCGACCACCGGACCGAGCAGATCTCCGCCGAACGCCGAGGCCACCACGTGATCGAGGTACTCCCCCACCACCTCCGCGCTGCGAACCGTGCCCACGCGATCGCCGATCGGCACCTCGCGGCCCGGCACCTCGCGGCCCGGCACCTCGCGGCCCGGCACCTCGCGGCCCGCCGACTCACCGGCCGCGGCCTCGGCCGCCAGCGCGTCGAGTTCCGCCTCGAGGCGTGCCTGCACGTCGTCGCCGAGTTTCGTGCCGCCGGCAGCGAACAACTTGATGCCGTTGTCTCCGTAGGGATTGTGCGAGGCGGAGATCATCGCGGCCGGCCAACCCGAGGTCTGGGAGCGGAACGCCACCGCCGGGGTTGCCACCACGCCCAAAAGCTCGACCGAGGCCCCCTCGGCGCACACACCGGCGACGAAGGCGGCCTCGATCATGGGACCCGACCAGCGGGTATCACGTCCGATCGACATGAGATCGCCGCCCAGGACCCGGGCCGCGGCCCGGCCGATCCTGAGGGCGAGTTCCGGCGTCAGCTGCGCATTGGCGACGCCGCGGATTCCATCGGTACCGAAACGCACCGGAGAACCGAAATCAGCGCTTGCTGTACTGCGGCGCCTTACGGGCCTTCTTGAGGCCGTACTTCTTGGATTCCTTCTCGCGGGCGTCGCGGGTGAGGAAGCCGGCCTTCTTCAGCGTGGGGCGCAGTTCGCCGTCGAGTGCGATGAGCGCACGTGCGATGCCGAGGCGCATCGCGCCGGCCTGCCCCGACACGCCGCCGCCGTGGATGGTGGCGTCGATGTCGTACTGCTCATCGGTCGCGGTCGCCTTCAGCGGCTCGGACAGGATCATGCGGTGCGTGTCGTTCGGGAAGTAGTCCTCGAGCGGGCGCTTGTTGATCGTGATCGTGCCGGTGCCGGGACGGAAGCGGATGCGGGCGACGGCACGCTTGCGACGGCCGGTGGTCTGAACGAGAGGATGAGACATTGCGTTCTTTCAGTCGATCCGTACGAGACGAACTCAGCGGGCCTTGGCGTGCTCGATGACGAGCTCGTTGGGCTGCTGGGCTTGGTGCGGGTGCGTCGGGCCCGCGTACACCTTCAGCTTGGTGAGCTGCTGACGGCCGAGGCGGTTCTTCGGGAGCATGCCCTTGATGGTGCGACGCACGGCCTCGGCGGGCTTGGTGTCGAGCTCGGCGCCGTAGGTCGTGGAGCGGATGCCGCCGGGATAGCCCGAGTGGCGATACACCTGCTTGGTTTCGGCCTTGTTCTTGGTGAGCACGACCTTGTCGGCGTTCACGATGATGACGTGATCGCCGGTGTCGAGGTTGGGGGTGAAGGTCGGCTTGTGCTTGCCGCGCAACACGCGAGCGACCTCGGTGGCGAGGCGGCCGAGCACAAGACCTTCGGCGTCGATGACATGCCACTCGCGAGTGATCTCGCTGGCTTTCGGAGTATAAGTGGGCACGGTGAACCTTCTGTTGCCGCCGACCCTTCCACGAGATGAGGGCTTCGGCGTGTCAGCTGTTGAATGACCGGTGTGATGCGACCAAACTGCCGCATACGCGACTGGTCACACTATCGGGTGGGTCCGGCGGGTCGCAAATGGGTGGCTCACCGACGGCGCGCCTCACCACGAGTCGTAGCCGACTTCCACGAGGCACAACCCTTCGGGCGGAGCGAGCCGGCCGGCGGCGTTGCGGTCGCGGGCGGCGAGAATCGATGCCACATCGTCGGGAGCGAAGCGGCCCCGGCCGACGTCCACCAGGGTGCCGGTGATGGCGCGCACCATCTGATGACAGAACGCCCCGGCGGTGATCTCCATGCGCCAACGCTGCTCGGCGAGTTCCTGCCAGCTCACGTCGAGCACCGTTCGTTCCAGCGACCGAGCGGCGCCCCCTGGGCCGGAGGGCGGACGCCGACAGAACGAACTGAAGTCGTGTTGGCCGACGAGATGGTGCGCCCCGGCCCGCATGGCGTCGAGGTCGAGCGGGATGCTGAGGTGCCACGTGGTGGCCGCAAGAAACGGGTTCGGGGTCTCGGTGCGCAGGATCGTGTAGTGGTACCGGCGCCAGCGGGCGCTGAAGCGGGCATCGAAGTCGCTCGACACGATGGCGGCCTCGCGCACCACGATGTGCGGGCCGAGCACCGAGTTCACCGACTTGCGGAGACGGGTGAGGTCGAGGCGTTCGGAGCGAGTGTCGAAGGTGACGACCTGACCCCACGCGTGAACGCCGCGGTCGGTGCGGCCGGCTCCGGTGACAACGATCGGCTCGCGCAGCACCTTGGACAGGTGTGCCTCGAGGTCGCCCGCCACGGTGCGCACCCCCTCGTTTCGAGCGAACCCGGCGAATGGGGTGCCGTCATACGCGACGAGGAGCCGCACCCGTCGGGGCGGCTCCTCGGTCGGTTCAGTTCTCGAGGGCGACTCGTTCGAGGGCGACTCGTTCGATGTCGGGTCCTGCACCATCGTCGTCTCGACGCGGTCGTGGCAACGTCGCCGACCGAGCCGGTCAGCGGCGTCGTTCAGACCAGTTCGATGCGCGCCATCGGGGCGTTGTCACCCTGGCGCGGGCCGAGCTTGAGCACGCGGGTGTAGCCACCCGGCCGATCGGCGTAACGCGGGCCGACCTCGTCCATGAGCTTCGCAGCGATCTCCTGATCGCCAAGGAACGCAAGGATCTGGCGGTGGTTGTGCAGCCCACCCTTGCGGGCCTTGGTGATGATCTTCTCGGCGACGGGCCGAAGGGCCTTGGCCTTGGCCTCGGTGGTCACGATGCCTTCCGCAGCGATCAGCGACGCCACGAGGTTCGCCATGAGCAGGCGCTGATGGCCTGCGCTGCCGCCGAATCGACGGGCCTTTTTCGGGGTTCCAACCATGGGTGATCCTTAGCTGCGTCCGCGCAGGCTCAACCCGCGCTCATCGAGCTTGACGAGCACTTCGTCAAGCGACTTCTGTCCAAAATTCGTGATGGCCAACAGGTCGTCCTCGGTCTTCATGAGGAGTTCGCCGACCGTGTTGACCTGGGCTCGCTTCAAGCAGTTGCGGGGGCGTTCCGACAGGTCGAGGTCTTCGATGGCCAAGTCGAGGTCCGGCGACGTCATCTGGGGGATGACCACCTCGCCGATCTCGAGGCCCTGGGGCTCGTCGCTCATCTCCTCGACGAGTTGCACGAGCGCACGAAGCGTCCCTCCGGCCGAGGCCAGGCTCTCGCGGGGGTTCATCGAACCGTCGGTTTCGATGTCGAGGACCAGGCGATCGAAGTTGGTCGACTGCTCGACGCGGACCGGCTCGACCGTGAACGCCACCCGGCGCACGGGCGAAAAGATCGCATCGACCGGGATGACCCCGATCGTTCCCGAACCGCGGCTGGCGTCGGCCTGCAGGTAGCCGCGCCCGCGCTCGATCGTGAGATCGGCGGCGATGCGGCCCTTCGCGTTGACCGTGGCGATGTGGAGGTCGCCGTTGAGGATCTCGACGTCTGCGGTGGTCTGAATGTCGGCCGCGGTGACCTCGGCAGGGCCCGCGATGTCGAGGCGAACCGTCACGGGCTCATCGCTGTGGCTCACCACGACGATGTCTTTCAAGTTCAAGATGACGTCGGTGACGTCTTCGGTGACACCGGTGATGGTGTCGAATTCGTGCAGCGCCTCATCGAAGCGAACCTGGGTGATCGCAGCACCCGGGATCGACGACAACAGCGTGCGCCGCAGCGAATTGCCGATGGTGTGCCCGAAACCGGGCTCGAGCGGGCTGATGGCAAACCGTTGACGGTTGCCCTCTACATCGTCGATGGCTTCGACGGTCGGTCGCTGAATGATCAGCATATTTCGCTACCTCGGGGTCAGACGTTCGGGGAAATCGGGCACCCGAACCCGGCGCCGGAGGGCGCCGGTCGGGCATGGAGGACTACTTCGAGTAGAGCTCGACGATGAGCTGTTCGCGCACCTGGGTGTCGATCTGCTCACGAATCGGCAACTCGCGCACCGAGACTTCCTGGCCGCCGTCGGTGGCATCGAGCCACGCCGGCACCGCACGACCGAGGGTGTCCATGTTGTGCTGGATCACGATGAGGTTGCGCGCCTTGTCGCGAAGTCGGATGACATCGCCTTTGCGCACGCGGTAGCTGGGGATGTTCACCCGGCGGCCGTTGACCTCGATGTGTCCGTGGCCCGTCAGTTGACGAGCCTGTGGGCGAGTCGCCGCCCATCCAGCGCGGTAGACGACGTTGTCGAGGCGCAGTTCGCAGTAACGAAGCAGGTTCTCACCCGTCACGCCCTGGCGACGAGACGCCTCGGCGTAGAGGGTGCGGAACTGCTTTTCGTTGATGCCGTAGGTGAAGCGGGCCTTTTGCTTTTCCTGCATCTGAAGCAGGTACTCGCTCACGTTGCCGCGACGACGGGTACGGCCGTGGTCGCCTGGAGGATACGGGCGCTTCTCCATGGCGATGTTTTCGCCCTTGGTACCCCAGATGTTGGTACCGAGACGGCGCGACACCCGCGCCTTGGGTCCGGTGTAACGAGCCATGATCAGTTCCTCCGACGCTTGGGCGGGCGACAACCGTTGTGGGGCACCGGCGTCACGTCTTTGATGCCGGTCACCTCGATGCCGACGTTCTGAATCGAGCGAATCGCGGTTTCACGGCCCGAACCCGGACCCTTCACCACGACGTCGACCTTGCGCACACCGTGCTCCATCGCCCGACGGGCGGCCTGCTCGGCGGCGAGCTGAGCGGCGAAGGGAGTCGACTTGCGCGAACCCTTGAACCCGACGTTGCCGGCCGAGGCCCAGGAGATCACGTTGCCGTCCTGGTCGGTGATCGACACGATCGTGTTGTTGAAGGAACTCTTGATGTGCACCACGCCGTGGTTGACGTTCTTGCGTTCCTTCTTGCGAGGGCGACGCCCTCCTGCTGGTTGCTTCGCCATTACTTGCGGACCTTCTTCTTACCGGCAACGGTCTTCTTGGGACCCTTGCGGGTGCGGGCGTTGGTGTGGGTGCGCTGACCGCGAACCGGCAGGCCGCGGCGGTGGCGCAGGCCCTGGTAGCAGCCGATCTCCATCTTGCGCTTGATGTTCTGGGAGATGTCGCGGCGCAGATCGCCCTCAACCTTGAAGTTCTCCTCGATGTGGGCGCGGAGGCGGTTGACCTCTTCCTCGGTCAGATCGCGGACCCGGGTGCTCTCATCGAGCCCGAGGGAGGCGCAGATCGACTCCGAGGTGGACAAGCCAATTCCATAGATGTAGGTGAGAGAAATCACCAGGCGCTTTTCGCGCGGGATGTCGACACCGGAAATACGAGCCATTGGTGACCTCTCAGCCCTGGCGCTGCTTGTGGCGCGGGTTCTCGCAGATGACCTGCACACGCCCGTGGCGGCGGATCACCTTGCACTTCTCACAAATCTTTTTGACGCTCGGTCGAACCTTCATGTTCTGCCTTCTCTAGCGTTTGCTCTCATCGAGCGGACGACGCCGCTCATCTTGGGGATGTCCGGCCACTGATGCGGCCGAACGGGTGACTGCCTCGTCGCCGAGGCCTACTTGTAGCGGTACGTGATTCGACCGCGTGTCAAGTCGTACGGAGTCAGCTCCACTTGCACCTTGTCGCCCGGCAGGATGCGGATGTAGTGCATGCGCATCTTGCCGGAGATGTGGGCCAGAACCTTGTGGCCGTTGTCGAGCTCGACCCGGAACATGGCGTTCGGGAGGGGCTCTATAACCGTTCCCTCGAGAACGATTGCGTCTTCCTTGGGCTTTGGCAGGGGACCATCCTCCTCAGGATGTACGATTCACCGGGCCGGGATCTGCGCACCAAAAAGGCGGCGCACAGATGGCCGACTGGGCACACTACTGCGTGATGGGGTGGTGGAACAAATGCGCCGGGTCACGGCGCCCTGGGGCAGGGTTGCGGTGGCGCGCCGTCACGACGACGCAGCACCGGAGTCGATCGCCGCGACCAGCGCCGCCGCAATCGACTCGGGATCGCCGACACCGTCGACGGTCACCAACTTGTCCCGGGATGAGAACCACGACATCAACGGCTCGGTTTGCGACTGGTAGGTCGCGAGCCGTTTGCGAACCGACTCCTCGGTGTCGTCGCCACGCTGGGACACGGTCCCACCGCACTTGGCGCAGACTCCGGAGTCGGCAGAGTCGTCTCCGAGCGCATAGATCGTGCCGCATGTTTCGCACACGCGACGCTTGGTGATGCGCTCGATGACGACGTCTTCGGGAACCTCGAGGTTGATCGCGAGATCGACCCCTTGAGGTGCCAGGAGATCGTTGAGAAATTCTGCCTGGGGCGGGGTACGCGGGTAGCCGTCGAGGAGAAAACCCGCCTCGGCGTCGGATTGAGCGAGGCGCTCGCGCACCACGCCCTCCATCTGCTCGTCGGACACGAGCCCGCCGGCATCCATGACCGCCTTGACCGCGAGGCCGAACTCCGAGCCGGTGGCCGCCGAGGCGCGCAACATGTCGCCGGTGGAGATGTGGGGAATCCCGTAGTGCGCGGCGAGCCGTGCCGCCTGGGTTCCTTTTCCGGCGCCTTGGCGACCGAAGATGATCAAACGAAGAGGTGATGACATGACGGGTGCACGCTGATTCGTGGGTCGCGGTGTGACGAGGTCACTTCGCGCCCAGGAACCCCTCGTAGTTACGCATCATGAGCTGACCGTCGATCTGCTTCATCGTTTCGAGGGCCACGCCCACGGCGATGAGCAGCGAGGTGCCGCCCAGGTTCTGGGTGATGTATGCGGTGTCGCCGGACAGGATGAACCCCAACACGACGGCAGGCAGGATGGCGAGCGCCGCGATGAACAGCGCTCCAGGAAGGGTGATCCGGCTCAGCACCTTGGCCAGATAGGTCTCGGTTTGGGGTCCGGGGCGGATGCCGGGGATGAACCCACCCTGCTTGCGCAGGTTGTCGGCCTGTTGTGCCGGGTCGAAGGCGATGGCGGTGTAGAAGTAGGCGAACCCGACGATCATCAACCCGTAGAAGGCGAGATACAGCGGGTCGGTGCCGCCGCGGAACCGGTCGTTGATGAAACGCGACAGGCTCGCTCCCCAACCGTCTCCTGGCAGCACCTGGCTGAGCAGCACCGGCAGGTTCAACACCGCGCTGGCGAAGATGATCGGGATGACGCCCGCCTGGTTGACCTTGAGCGGGATGTAACTGTTCTGCCCGCCGTACATGCGCCGGCCGACGACTCGCTTGGCGAACTGCACCGGGATGCGACGCTGCCCCTGTTCGATGAACACGACGAAGACCACGAGCAACACCGACATCGCGACGACGATGGCGATGCCACCCCAGCCGTTTTCGGCTTTGACCTGGCCGCCGGTGCCGGGCAGCGAACTCACCACCGAAGCGAAGATGAGCAGCGACATGCCGTTGCCGATGCCCCGCTGGGTGATCAACTCGCCCATCCACATCAACAGCGCCGTGCCAGCGGTGAGGGTGACCACGATCAACAACACTCGGAACAGCCCGAAGTTCGGGACGAGGTCGAGATTGGAGTTACCCGACACGAGCCCGCCGCCGCCGTTGTGGAACAGGAACACCATGCCGGTGCCCTGCAACACGGCGATGGCCACGGTGACATAGCGGGTCCACTGGGTGGTCTTGCGCTGACCGACCGCGCCCTGCTCCTGCCACTGCTGCAGTTTCGGAATCACCACGGTGAGGATCTGCATGATGATCGACGACGTGATGTAGGGCATGATGCCGAGCGCGAAGACGCTGAAGCGGGTCAGTGCGCTTCCGGAAAACAGCGTGAGGAACGTCAACACGCCGCCCTGTTCTGCCTGCTCCTTCAGTGCAGCAACGGCGTTCTGGTCGATTCCGGGGGTCGGCACAAAGGACCCGAACCGGTAGATCGCCAGCATCGCGATGGTGAACAGGATCTTGTTTCGAAGGTCGGGGACCTTCACCACGTTGCGCAGCGTGGACAACACAGGGAACTCTCCAGAATGGAAACGACGTCGGTACCGAACCGTAGCCGACCGTCGGGCGAAACTACGAAGGGGCCCGCCGCAGCGATGAACCGCTGTGGCGGGCCCGATCCGCGAGATCAGCGGTTGGTGTGGGCGCTGCCGTGGAAGGCGGGGCGTACGCCGAAGGGCTTGGGCAGGACCTCGATGGTTCCGCCGGCCGCAACGATCGCCGCTTCGGCGCTCTTGGAAAAGGCGTGGGCCTTCACCGTGACGGCACCGTTGAGTTCGCCACGGCCGAGGATCTTCACGAGCGCACCCTTGGAGATGAGGCTCTTGGCGTACAGCGCCTCGGGGGTGACCTCGGTGAGACCGGACTCGGCGATCGTGTCGAGGTTGACGCCCTGGTATTCGACGCGGAACGGGTTGTTGAACCCCTTCAACTTGGGGACCCGCATGCTGAGCGGAAGCTGGCCACCTTCGAACGCGACCGGAATCGTGTTGCGGGCCTTCTGGCCCTTGGTGCCGCGGCCGGCGGTCTTGCCGCCCTTGCCTCCGATGCCGCGACCGACGCGCTTGCGTGAGCGGTTCGCGCCCTCGGCGGGCTTCAAGTCATGGACCTTCATTGGTTACCCCTCATCCTCGGACACCGCTTCGACCTTGATCAGGTGCGGGACCTTGTTGATCTGGCCGCGGGTGTCCGGCGTGTCCGGCAAAACGTTGGTGTGTCCGATGCGGCGCAGGCCGAGCGCACGAAGCGTGCCGCGCTGCTTGGGCTTGGTTCCGATCGAGGATCGGACCTGGGTGACCTTCAACATCGCCATCACTTCACCTCAAGGGGTTCTGGCGCAGGTCCACGCTGGGACTCACGGTAGGCGTTGAGGAGACCCTTGGGTACGAACTCCTCCGGGTCGAGGCCGCGCAGACGAGCGATCTCGTCGGGGCGGCGCAGGTTCTGCAAGCCGTTGATGGTCGCACGAGCCACGTTGATGTAGTTCGCCGATCCGAGCGACTTGCACAACACGTCGTGGATGCCGGCCTCTTCGAGGATCTGACGTGCCACGCCGCCGGCGATGACGCCGGTACCGGGGGCCGCCGGCTGCAACAGCACGCGGCCGGCACCGAGCTGGCCGATGATCGGGTGGGTGATCGTCGTTCCGGCGAGGGGAACTTCGAAGAGGTTCTTGCGAGCCTCTTCGGTGCCCTTCTGGATGGCGAGGGGAACTTCCTTCGCCTTGCCGTAGCCGAGGCCCACACGACCGGCGCCGTCACCGATCACCACGAGAGCGGTGAAGCTGAAGCGACGGCCGCCCTTGACGACCTTGGCGACGCGGTTGATGTTGATGACCCGCGAATCGCGAAGCTGCAGGTCGGAATCGTTGTTGTTCGACATCAGAACTCCAATCCGGCTTCGCGAGCGGCATCGGCGACCGCAGCGATTCGTCCGTGGTAGTTGAACCCGCCGCGGTCGAACACGACGGTGGTGACCCCGGCGGCTTTGGCCCGCTCGGCGACGAGCGTGCCGACCTTTGCGGCGCCTTCTTTGTTTCCGGCGACGCTACGCAGGTCGGCCTCGTGGGTCGACGCAGCGGCCAGGGTACGGCCGGTCGAGTCGTCGATGACCTGGGCGGTCATGTGCTTGTTCGAGCGGAACACCGCAAGGCGCGGACGCTCGGAGGTACCGATGACGGCCTTGCGGACACGGGCGTGGCGCCGAATCCGGGCGTCGCGGGTGTACTTCGCCTTATCGCTCATTACTTGCCAGCCTTTCCGGCCTTGCGGCGGACGTGCTCACCCGAGTAGCGCACACCCTTGCCCTTGTAGGGCTCTGGCTTGCGGATACTGCGGATGTTGGCGGCGACCTGTCCGACGAGAACCTTGTCGATGCCGTGGACTTCGATCTTGGTCGGAGCCGGCACCACGAACTCGATGCCCGCAGGGGCCTCGAAGCTCACGGGGTGGCTGAACCCGAGCTGCAGATCGAGGGCGTTGGAGCCCTTCGCCGCCGCACGGTATCCGACGCCGACGATCTCGAGGTCCTTGCGGAACCCCTCGGTCACGCCCACGACCATGTTGTTGATGAGACTGCGGAACATGCCGTGCAGCGCACGGTTTGCCCGCTCGTCATCGGGGCGTTCCACGATGACTTCGTTCTCGCTCTGGCGCACGGTGATGGCACCGGGGATCTCTCGGGAGAGTTCGCCCTTGGGGCCCTTCACCGCCACGACTCCATCGGCGATGGTGACGGTGACGCCGGCGGGAACCGGGATCGGCGCTTTACCGATTCGGGACATGTTGGACCTACCAGACCTTGCAGAGGATCTCGCCGCCGACCTTGCGCTTGCGCGCTTCACGGTCGGTGAGCAGACCGGCGGATGTCGAGAGCACAGCGATGCCGAGCCCACCGAGCACACGGGGAACCTCGTCGTGCTTGGTGTAGACGCGCAGGCCGGGCTTGGACACACGTTGGATGCCCGAGATCACGCGCTCTCGTTCGGGTGAGTACTTCAACGCAATGGTGAGGATCTGGCCCGTGTTGTTGGGCTTGTCCTTCACCGAGAACTCGCCGATGTAGCCCTCGGACTTGAGGAGGGTGGCGAGCGCAACCTTGAGTTTCGACGACGGCATGGACACGTCGTCGTGCATCGCCGTGTTGGCGTTGCGGATACGCGTGAGCATGTCAGCGATCGGATCAGTCATTGTCATATCGAATCGCCTCCTTACCAGCTGGCCTTCGTGACACCGGGAAGTTCGCCGGCGTGGGCGAGTTCACGGAGACAGATTCGGCACAGGCCGAACTTGCGGAACACGGCGCGGGGACGACCGCACCGCTGGCAGCGGGTGTAGCTCCGAACCTTGTACTTGGGCTTCTTCTGCTGCTTGTTGATGAGCGCCTTGGTTGCCATGGCTTACTGCTGCCCTTCGCGTCGGAACGGGAACTTGTATGCGTCGAGAAGGGCCTTGCCCTCTGCGTTCGTGCGGGCGGTGGTCACGATCGTGATGTCCATACCGCGGCTGGCGTCGACCTGGTCGTAGTCGATCTCGGGGAAGATCAACTGCTCGGTCACGCCGAAGGTGTAATTGCCGCGCCCGTCGAACGCCCGGGGGTTGAGCCCGCGGAAGTCACGGATACGGGGGATGGCGAGGGTGACGAGACGGTCGAAGAACTCCCACATGTTGTCGCCGCGAAGGGTGACCTTCACACCGATGGAGTTGCCCTCACGCACCTTGAAGCCGGCGATCGACTTCTTGGCTTTGGTCACGACCGGCTTTTGGCCGGCGATCTGGGAGATCTCCTTGGTGACCTTGTCGATGAGGTGACGGTTCTCGAGTGCCCCGCCGCAACCGACGTTGATCACGATCTTTTCGAAACGCGGAACTTCCATGATGTTGGAGAGTCCGAGTTGTTCTTTCAGCTCGGCACGGATCTGCGAGTTGTAGAGCGCCTTGAGCCGCGGGACGGCATTGGTTTCTGTCGACATCAGATTTCAGCTCCGGTCCGGCGGCTGATGCGAACCTTCTTGCCGCCCTCGAACTTGTAACCGACGCGGGTGGGCTTGCCGTCTTCGACGAGCGCCACGTTGGACACGTGGATCGGCTTTTCGAATTCGATGATGCCGCCCTGCTGCATGGCCTGGGTGGGCTTGCGGTGACGCTTGACCCGGTTCACGCCCTCGACGACGACCTTGTCCTGCTTCGGGATGGCCTGCAACACGAGGCCTTCTTTGCCCTTGTCTTTGCCGGCGAGCACGATCACGCGATCGCCCTTGCGGATCTTCATCACAACACCTCCGGCGCCAGCGAGACGATACGCATGAACTTCTTGTCGCGAAGTTCCCGGCCGACCGGGCCGAAGATGCGGGTGCCGCGTGGCTGCTTGGCGTCGTTGATCAACACGGCGGCGTTTTCGTCGAAACGAATGTACGAGCCGTCCGGACGACGCTTTTCCTTCTTCACACGGACGACGACGCACTTGACGACATCGCCCTTCTTCACCGACGCGTTCGGGATGGCGTCTTTCACCGTGGCCACGATGACGTCGCCGATCGAGGCGTAACGACGCTTCGATCCACCGAGCACCTTGATGCAGAGGATCTCCTTGGCGCCGCTGTTGTCGGCGACTCGGAGCCGGGTCTCCTGTTGAATCATCGTGCACGCTCCAGGATTTCCACGACCCGCCAGCGCTTCAGCTTGGACAACGGACGAGTCTCGGCCACGCGCACCCGGTCGCCCACGTTGAGATCGTTGTTCTCGTCGTGGACGTAGAGCTTCTTGTCGCGCTGAACCGTCTTGTTGTACTTCTTGTGCCGCACCCGCTCGACGATGGTGACCACGGCGGTGCGGTCCATCGAGTTCGAGGTGACGATGCCTTCACGGACCTTGCGGGAGTTCCGCTCGGTGGTTTCGGTTGCTTCTGCCATCAGGCGCTCGCTTCCTTGTCAGCTGCCTCTGCCGCGGCGATCTCTCGCGCACGGAGTTCGGTCAGAATGCGTGCAATCTGGCGCTTCTCGGCCTTGAGCTTCGAGGTCTGCTCGAGCCCTCCGGTGGCCAACTTGAAGCGGAGCTCGAACAGCTCCTTGCGCCGGTTGGCCAGCTCGCCGAGCAACGCGGAGTCGTCGAGGTCGGCCAGAACGGTGTTCTTCGCCATCAGAAGTCCTCCTCGCGCTTGATGATGCGGGCCTTCATCGGCAGCTTCTGGATCGCACGGTTGAGCGCGGCGCGAGCGGTCTCCTCATCGGGGTAGGACAGCTCGAACAACACACGACCGGGGCGAACCACGGCGACCCACTTCTCGACGTTGCCCTTGCCGGAGCCCATGCGGGTTTCCGCCGGCTTCTGGGTGATGGGCTTGTCGGGGAAGATGTTGATCCACACCTTGCCGCCACGCTTGATATGACGGGTCATGGCGATACGGGCGGCCTCGATCTGGCGGGCGGTGATCCACCCGGGCTCGAGGGCCTGGATTCCGTATTGGCCATAGGAAACGGCGGAGCCGCCCTTGGTTGCGCCGGTCAGGCGGCCGCGGTGCTGCTTGCGGTGCTTGACCTTTCTCGGCATCAACATGTTCAGTCACCATCCCCGGGACGGAAGTGCGGGGTCTCGTGATGCTGACGAGTCGCACGTTCGATCTGCTCTTCTTCTTCGAGAAGGCGCTCGATCTCGGGATCGGCGTCCTTCAACAGCGGCGCAGCCTCTTCAGTCGCGGCCTCTGCACGCTTCTTGGCGGCCGACGAAACCACGCGGCGCGGCGCCTTGGCTTCACCGGCGGTGTCGCCCACCGCCATGGCGGCCTCGCGCAGCGCCTTGTCGTCGGTCTGCGGCTTGTAGGGCAAGATGTCGCCCTTGTAGATCCACACCTTCACGCCGATGCGGCCATAGGTGGTGTGGGCCTCACGGAAGCCGTAGTCGATGTCGGCACGCAGGGTGTGCAGCGGCACTTGGCCCTCGCGGTACCACTCGGTGCGGCTCATCTCGGCGCCGCCGAGACGACCGGAGCACTGGACACGAATGCCCTTGGCGCCGGCCTTCTGTGCGTTCTGCACGGCCCGCTTCATCGCCCGGCGGAACGCCACGCGCCCGACGAGCTGGTCGGCCACACCCTGGGCGATCAGCGCTGCGTCGAGTTCGGGCTGCTTGATCTCCTGGATGTTGAGCTGCACCTTCGGGTTGCCCGAGATCTTGGTGAGCCCGCCGCGCAGGCGGTCGGCTTCCGAACCGCGACGGCCGATCACGATGCCGGGGCGAGCGGTGTGCACGTCGACCCGGAGCCGATCGCGGGTGCGCTCGACCTCGACACGGCTGATCGCCGCGTGCGGCAGCTGGGTCATGAGGAAGTCACGGATCTTCCAGTCCTCGATGACGTTGTCGACGTATTCCTGGCGGCTGGCGAACCAGCGGGACTTCCAGTCGGTGGTGATACCGAGGCGGAAGCCGTACGGGTTGACTTTCTGGCCCATTACTTCTCTCCCTCTTCGGCGTCATCGGTCTCGGCAGCGTCGCTGTCGGCAACTTCGGTCTCGGCGGCATCGGCCTCGACCGACTCGGCCTCGACCGCCTCAGCGACCTCAGCCTCTGCGACCTCAGCCTCTGCGTCGACAACCTCAGCCTCGACGGCGTCGGCCTCGATGACCTCAGCCTCGGGCTCCGGTGCGGAACCTGCACGGCTCTTGGCCACACGCTGGGCACGCGAGGCACCCGAACGGGCGCTCGACGGGGCACGGTTCGCCTTGGCACGCAGGATGGCGAGCTGTTCGCCGTCCATCCGGCTCACGATGATCGTGATGTGGGTGGTCCGCTTGCGGATGCGGCCAGCGCGACCACGGGCCCGGGGGCGGAACCGCTTGAGGGTCGGGCCTTCGTCGGCGAAGCACGCCGAAACGTACAACTCTTCGGCCGCGATGCCGTCGTTGTTCACCGCGTTGGCGATCGCCGAGTTCAGCAGCTTGAGGATCGGCTCGGCGGCACCGCGTTCGGTGAGCGCCAAGATGTTGATCGCGTCGGCGACGTGGCGACCGCGGATCAGGTTGAGCACCTCACGGGCCTTGTAGGCCGAAAAGCGCGCGTACTTGAGTTCTGCCCGGGTTCCCGGACGTTCGTTCGTCTTGACTCCGAACGCCATCAGCGCCGTCCTGACTTCTCTTGGCCAGCGTGGAACTTGAAGGTCCGCGTCGGGGCGAACTCGCCAAGCTTGTGACCGACCATCGATTCGGTGATGTACACGGGAACGTGCTTGCGACCATCGTGCACGGCGATGGTGTGGCCCACCATGTCCGGGATGATCGTCGAGCGACGCGACCACGTCTTGATGACGTTCTTGTTGCCGGCTTCGTTGAGCGCGTCGACCTTCTTGAGAAGGTGGTCGTCGACGAAGGGGCCTTTTTTGAGACTGCGAGGCATAGGTCTTCTCTTCTCCCCTTATCGGCGCGAACCGCGGGTACGGCGGCGGCGCACGATGAGCTTCTGGGACGGCTTGGTCTTGTCGCGGGTACGGCCTTCGGGCTTGCCCCACGGGGACACCGGGTGACGACCACCCGAGGTCTTGCCTTCACCACCACCGTGGGGGTGATCGACGGGGTTCATCGCAACACCGCGGGTCTGGGGACGGATGCCCTTCCAGCGGTTACGACCGGCCTTGCCGATCTTGATGAGTTCGTGTTCGGAGTTGCCGACCTCGCCGACGGTTGCCCGGCAGTCGATCGGAACACGGCGCATTTCGGTCGAGGGCAGGCGCAGGGTGGCGAAGTCGCCTTCTTTGGCGACGAGCTGCACGCTCGCACCGGCGGAGCGGGCCATCTTGCCGCCTCCGCCCGGGTAGAACTCGACGTTGTGAATGACGGTACCGACCGGGATGTAGCGCAGCGGAAGGGCGTTGCCGGGTCGGATGTCGGCACCCTGACCGGAGGACACCACGTCGCCGACCTTGAGGTCCTTGGCGGCGAGGATGTAGCGCTTTTCGCCGTCTGCATAGTGCAGCAGCGCGATGCGGCAGGTGCGGTTCGGGTCGTACTCGATCGTCGCGACCTTGGCCGGCACGCCGTCCTTGGTCCGCTTGAAGTCGATAATGCGGTACTGACGCTTGTGGCCGCCACCGCGGTGGCGGGAGGTCTTGCGTCCGTAGTTGTTACGTCCACCGGTGCGGTGCTTCGGTGCCAGCAACGACTTTTCGGGAGTCGTCGAGGTGATCTCGGAAAAGTCCGAGACGGTCTGGAAGCGGCGACCGGGGCTGGTGGGCTTGCGCTTTCGAAGTGCCATGTTCGTCCCTCTTAGCCGGCCTGGAAGATTTCGATTTCGGCGCTGTCCGTCGTGAGGGTCACGATGGCGTGCTTCCGATCGGGCAACGAGGTCGTCTTGTTGGTGCGACGACCGCGCTTGGACTTGCCCTTGCGGACAAGGGTGTTCACCTTGGCGACCTTGCGGCCCGGCCAGATCGCTTCGACCGCCTGGCGGATCTCGATCTTGGTCGCGGACGGGTCGACGACGAAGGTGTACACGTTGTGGTCGATCAGCCCGTAGGACTTCTCGCTCACGACCGGGCGGATGATGATGGTATGGGGATCCTTCACGCCTCGTCCTCCGAAGTGGCGGGAGCACTCGACGGAAGCGCTTCCTGGGTGAACACGACGTAGTCGCTGACGAGCACGTCGTAGGTGTTGAGCTCACCGATGGTGATGACGTGCACCTTGTCGATGTTGCGGAAGCTCTTCCACGCGTTGACATCGGTCGGGGTCAACACGATCAGGGCGCGGCCCTCGACTCCGAGCGCTGCGAGCGCCGCGACGGCGGACTTGGTGCTCGGGGTGTCGAAGTTCCAGCTATCGACGACGATGACCTTGTCGTCGGCGGCGCGATCGGACAGGGCCGAACGCAGCGCGAGCTTCTTCATCTTCTTGGGGGTGCGCTGGTCGTACTTGCGGGGCTTGGGGCCGAGGGCGACACCGCCACCGCGCCACTGCGGGGCGCGGATGGAGCCCTGGCGTGCACGGCCGGTGCCCTTCTGCTTGAACGGCTTCGCTCCACCGCCGCGGACCTCGGAGCGGGTCTTGGTGGACTGGGTGCCGGCGCGGGCGGCCGCGAGTTGGGCCACGACGACCTGGTGCATGACCGGCACGTTCGGCTCGAGGCCGAACACGGCGTCGTCGAGTTCGACCGTTCCGGCGGAGCTACCGGCCGGGTTCTTGAGGGTGATGTTTGCCATCAGTTGTCGCCCTTCGATGCCTGGCCGCCCTTGACGGCGTCGCGAATGAGGACGAGGCCACCGTTGGGTCCGGGCACGGCGCCCTTGACCAGCAACAGGTTCGCCTCGGCGTCGGCCTGCACGACCTTCAGGTTGAGGATCGTCACCTTCTCGTTGCCGTACTGGCCGGGAAGCTTCTTGCCCTTGAAGACGCGCGACGGGGTGGCGCACTGGCCGACCGAGCCGGGCTTGCGGTGGACGCGGTGTGCGCCGTGGCTGGCGCCGACGCCGGAGAAGTTGTGACGCTTCATCGCACCGGAAAAGCCCTTGCCCTTGCTGATGGCGGTGACGTCGACGAGTTCGCCGGCTTCCATCAGGTCGACGGTGATCTCCTGGCCGAGCTCGTAGGAGGCCACGTCATCGATGCGCAACTCGACGAGGCGAACACCGGGGTCGACGCCGGCCTTGTCGTAGTGGCCGAGCACCGGCTGGGTCACCTTGCGCGGGTCCTTGGACCCGTAGGTGACCTGCAGCGCGCTGTACCCGTCGGTTTCGGGGGTTTTGATTTGGACTACTCGGACGGGTGTGACCGACAAGACGGTGACCGGAACAACGTTGTTGTTCTCGTCCCACACTTGGGTCATCCCGACCTTTTCACCAACGATTGTCTTCGTCGCCATGACGAGGTTTCACTCCTAGGCTCATGTCTCACCAACGGCGGACAGCGGAGCCCTCACGCGAACGCTCCGCACAGCACGGGCTAGCGGAGCGAACTCTTGGTTTGCCGATCGGTTCCCGCCGAAGCGGGCCTGCTCGAACGTCGATTTCGCTTGTGTGCCAGCCGAACCTGAGGTTCTGCCCGGTCACACGATGTCTGGAGGTTAGTGCCGGCGGCGAGCCGACACCAAACCCGGTGCGCGAGGTTCTGGGAACCTACGCGTTCTGGATCTTGATCTCGATGTCGACGCCAGCCGGAAGGTCGAGGCGTTGCAGCGAGTCGATGGTCTTGGGGGTGGGCTCGAGGATGTCGATGAGCCGCTTGTGAACACGCATTTCGAAGTGCTCGCGTGAGTCTTTGTACTTGTGTGGCGAGCGGATGACCGTGAAACGGTTCTTTTCGGTCGGCAGCGGAATCGGGCCCTTGATCTTGGCCTGGGTCCGCACGACGGTTTCGACGATCTTCTTCGTCGACTGATCGATGATCTCGTGGTCGTACGCCTTGAGACGGATGCGAATCTTCTGCTCAGCCATGCTCTCTCACACTTCTCGAGGGCACCCATCCGGGCGCCCGTTGCACTTCGAATTGCCAAGGATCAACCGCCACGCGGCGGCGTGGCACGGCGAATCACTCTAGTCGCGCGCCGAGTCAGCGCGTCAAACCGGTGTCGGAAAGCACCCTGGGCACGTTCGAACCGACCGCGTCGGCCACCGGAACGGCGCCGCCGTTGGTCGACAGGCGCCGCAGCAACGTCTCCACGTCGGCGATCTGTTCCCAGTCGATGTGGATATCGGTCGAACGCGGCATCGGCGCCGCCGGGTCGACCGCCGACACCTCGGGAAACGCCGGCATCAGGCGGTTGAACAGGCGCCAACGCCACCGGCTCTCCATCGGCAACCCGTTTCGACTGATCACCAGATCGAGGCTCGGCACGATGAACACGTCCTGGTCCAAGAACCCCGAAAACATGACGGTATCGGCCGGGGCCGAGGTGAGCCGCGGCCCTTCATAGCGTCGGCCGCCGAAGCTCTCGATCCACCAATCCCCGGAGTTGACCTGAACCAGGTAGCCGTAGCCCGGGTTCGTCGCGCTCGGCGCCGACATCGCCGCGATATAGGCGGGGTCGATCAGCTGCCGACCCTCCCACGCGCCCTGGTGCAACACCAGCGAAGCCAAACGGGCCACGTCGCCCGAGGTCATCGTGAGCCAGGCGTAGCCCTGGGTGTTGCCGACCGCGTCGCGCCACCATTGCCACCTCGACCGCGAAATGCCGATCGGGCTGAGCAGTTCGCGGTCCATGAACTCCTGGAAATCGACGCCTGCGGCCGATGCGACGACCGCGGCGACGACGTTCACGGTGGTCTGCGCATACTCGAAGTCGGTTCCGGGAGCGTGCGAGATCGGCATGGTGAGGGCCTGATCGAGCGAGTTCTCCACCGACCCGGCCAGGTCGTTGGCCCAACCGAAACGCAAGCCCGAACTCTGGGTCATGAGCTGGCGAAGGGTGAGGGCTCCGTGGGCGGCGTCGAGGCCGTCGAGATAGTTCCCGATGGGGTCGTCGACGTCGACCAGACCGAGGGTCACCGCTCGACCCACGCCGAGCGCGACGACGCTCTTGGTCATCGAGAACAGTTGGAACTGCTGATTGGGGTTGGCCCCCTCGGGGCCCGCGGTCGCGACGAGACAGTTGTGGCGGTAGACCTGCACCGATGCGGTGAGTGCGTTTCGTGTCGCCTCGAGTGCCCAGTCGAGGATTTTCGGGTCTATTCCGACGCTTTCGGGGGTCGCCCGCGCGAAACGGTCGCCCGCTGCCGGCAGATCGCAGGCCGCCTCAACCCGATCGGTGCCGGCGACCGGTCGGTTGATCGCCTGCTCGGTGGCGGTCGACATCACGATGTAGGGCTGACACGCACTCGCCGCGGCGACCATCACACCAACGAGCGCCACCCGACCCGTTCGGATCGGCCGACGCGTCGACCTCTTCGTCCCCATAGGTCTCCCCTCTCAACAACGCCGACGGATGGTACCTCGCGCCCGCGAGGGCGATCCAACGTCGGCCGAAAACGGTGGTGGGGCCCGGGGGGGGGCCGGGCTCACCCCCCCAACCACACGGGTGGCACCGGCGCAGACGATCGCGCCGTTGGACGTTCGGCCCTACTTGAGGATCTTGGTCACACGGCCCGCGCCGACCGTACGACCACCCTCACGAATCGCGAAACGCAACCCCTCATCCATCGCGATCGGAGCAATCAACTCCACATGCATCTCAGTGTTATCACCAGGCATGCACATCTCCGTACCAGCCGGCAACGTGATATTGCCCGTCACGTCAGTGGCGACGGAAATAGAACTGCGGACGATAGTTCGAAAAGAACGGCTTATGACGGCCATCCTCATCCCTACTTCCAACACATACACGTTCGCCTCAAACTCAGTATGCGGAGTAATCGAACCAGGCTTCCGCCAAACCTGACCGCGCTGAACCTCTTCCTTCGTACCATCAAGCAACGCACCAATGTTGTCCTTAGCCTGAACTTCACTTCAAGCAACTTGCGGAACATCTCCACACCAGTACACGTCGTCTTCTGCGTCCGCACCAATGATCTCGATCTCATCACCCGTATGCAAAATCCCCTGCTCGATCTTGCCTGTCACCATCAGTACATAATGACCCGTGATCGAGAACACATCCTCAATCGGTACCGGAACTATTGTCTAAATCACGCACCGGCTCCGGAACATAGGTATCCACCTGCCCACTCAACGCCATCACCTGATCCTGCGCCGCCGAATCACCCTCCAGGGCCTTCAACGCCGACACCGGCATCACCGGAATCTCATCACCAGGGAAGTCATAGGAATCAAGAAGTCACGTGAACTTCCATCTCCACCAGCTCCAACAGCTCCTCATCATCGACCATGTCGGTCCCGAGCCAGAGCAACAACTGCCGGCACCAACCTGACGAGCCAACAACACGTGCTCACGAGTCTGCGGCATCGACCATCAGCAGCTGACACCACCAAGATCGTTTACATCCACCGCAGCACCTGTGATCATGTTCTTGATAATCCGCGTGACCCGGCATATCCACGTGCGCGTAATGCCGTGCATCGGTCTCATACTCAACGTGAGCAACATTGATCGTGATACCACGCTCACGCTCCTCCGGAGCCTTATCAATGTTTTCAAAATCCGTCGCCGTGTTCCCAGCAACACGATCCGACAACGTCTTCGAAATCGCAGCAGTCAACGTCGTCTTGCCATGATCGATATGGCCCATCGTGCCAACATTCACATGCGGCTTAGTCCGCTCAAACTTTTCCTTGGCCATGGCCTGTTCCTACCTTTTCGGTGTAGTTCTTGAGTTGTGAAGGGGTGGGTCCGGTTACTGGCCGGTCACTCGGGCAACGATCTCTTCTTGAACGTTGCGCGGTGTCTGCTGGTAGCTACTGAACACCATGCTATAGGTGGCTCGACCTTGGGTCTTGGACCGGAGGTCGGTGGAATAGCCGAACATCTCCGAAAGCGGAACCTCGGCCTGGATGACCTGGTTGTTGCCACGCTGCTCCATCTTGCCGACCTTGCCGCGACGGCTGTTGAGGTCGCCAATGACGTCGCCCATGTAGTCGTCCGGGGTCACGACCTCAACGGCCATGATCGGCTCGAGGAGCACCGGCGACGCTTTGCGCGCAGCCTCCTTGAACACCTGGACACCAGCGATCTTGAACGCCATCTCCGAGGAGTCGACGTCGTGGTACTTGCCATCGACCAGTTCGACCTTGATGTCGACCGTCGGGAATCCCGCAAGCACACCGTTGGTCATGGCCTCCTGGATTCCGTGATCGACCGAAGGGATGTACTCCTTCGGGATACGTCCACCCGAGATGGAGTCTTCAAAGATGTAACCGCCGCCGGGGCCGGTGGTCTCCATGTTGATCGTGACCTCGGCGTACTGACCCGAACCACCCGTTTGCTTCTTGTGGGTGTAGGTGATGCTGGTGACCGGCGAGGTGACCGTCTCGCGATAGGCGACCTGGGGCTTGCCGACGGTGGCGTCGACCTTGAACTCGCGCATCATGCGGTCGACGAGCACCTCGAGGTGCAACTCGCCCATGCCGGAGATGACGGTTTCGCCGGTCTCTTCGTCGGTGCGCACGTTGAAGGTCGGGTCTTCTTCCGACAGGGAGAACAACGCCTTGGACATCTTGTCCTGGTCGGCCTTGGTCTTGGGCTCCACCGCCACCGAGATGACGGTGTCGGGGAAGTCGAGCGACTCGAGCACGATCTGGTTGTTCGTGTCGGACAGCGTGTCGCCGGTGCGGGTGTTCTTGAGACCCACCACACCGACGATGTCGCCGGCATAGATGGTGTCCTTATCGTTCATCTCGATGGCGTGCATCTCGAGCAGACGACCGCAGCGCTCCTTCGCGGTGGTGCGCATGTTGGTGACCTGGTCGCCCTTGGTCAGCGTGCCCGAGTAGACGCGGATGTAGGTGAGCTTGCCGATGTGGGGCATCGTGGCGATCTTGAACGCCAACGCCGAGAACGGCTCCTTCGCATCCGGCTTGCGGGTCAACGGTTCGTCGCCGCGGGCGTTGGTGCCCTCGATGGCGGGAATGTCGACCGGCGACGGCATGTACCAGCAGATCGCGTTGAGCAGCGGCTGCACGCCCTTGTTCTTGAACGCGGTCCCCAACATGACCGGAACGACCCCGTGATGCAGGGTGCCCTCACGGATCGAGTCGCGGATTTCCTGGACGGTGATTTCCTCTTCCATGAGGAACTTTTCCATCAGCGCTTCGTCGTGTTCGGACAACACGTCGATGAGCTGTTGTCGGTAGTCGTCCGCGGTTGCCTGCAGGTCGTCGGGGATCGGGCCCTCGGTCCAGGAAGCGCCCATGTCCTCGGAGTTCCAGATCCAGGCCGTCATGGTGACCAGGTCGACGATGCCGGCGAAGTCGGACTCTGCGCCGATCGGGATCTGCAGCACCGCGGCCTTGGCGTCGAGGCGGTCGCGGATGGTGCCGAGCACGTAGAAGAAGTCCGCACCGGTACGGTCCATCTTGTTCACAAAGCACATGCGCGGGACGTCGTACTTGTCGGCCTGGCGCCACACGTTCTCGGTCTGCGGTTCCACACCGGCGACGCCGTCGAAGATGGCGACCGCGCCGTCGAGCACGCGCAACGAACGCTCCACCTCGACGGTGAAGTCCACGTGGCCCGGGGTGTCGATGATCTGGATGCGGTGTTCCACCGATTTTTCGGTGTCTTTCCAGAAGCACGTGGTGGCGGCGGAGGTGATGGTGATACCACGCTCCTGTTCCTGTGCCATCCAGTCCATGGTGGCGCCACCCTCGTGGGTCTCACCGATCTTGTAGTTCTTGCCGGTGTAATAGAGGATGCGCTCGGTCGTGGTGGTCTTGCCCGCATCGATGTGGGCCATGATGCCGATGTTGCGGGTGCGATCGAGGGGGAACTGCGACATGTCTGTGGTCTCTCTGCGTTCGTGATGCGTAAGCGCGGCCGCACCTCACGGTGCGACCGCCTCGAAGAACTACCAGCGGTAGTGAGCGAAGGCCCGGTTCGACTCGGCCATCTTCTGAAGATCGTCGCGACGCTTCACCGAGGCGCCCACGCCGTTGGAGGCATCGAGCAACTCGTTCGCGAGACGCTCGGCCATCGTGCGCTCGCGGCGCTGGCGGGAGTACCCCACGAGCCAGCGGATGGCGAGGGTGTTGGCGCGGCGGGGACGAACCTCGACCGGCACCTGATAGGTCGCGCCACCGACGCGGCGGCTACGGACCTCGAGCTGCGGGCGGACGTTGTCGACGGCACGCTTGAGGGTGGCGATCGGCTCGGTGCCGGTCTTGGCCTCGATCTGCGCGAGGGCGTCGTACACGATGCGCTCGGCGGTCGAGCGCTTGCCGCGCTGAAGGACCTTGTTGGTGATCTGGGTGACGAGCACCGACCGGTAGACCGGATCGGGCATCAGTTCACGACGCGGGGCTGGTCCTTTGCGGGGCATTCCTACTTCTCCCTCTTCGCGCCGTAACGGCTGCGGGCCTGCTTGCGGTCGCGCACGCCGGAGGTGTCGAGCGTGCCGCGGATGATCTTGTAACGAACACCGGGCAGGTCCCTCACACGACCACCGCGAACGAGCACGATCGAGTGCTCCTGGAGGTTGTGGCCCTCACCGGGGATGTACGCCGTGACCTCGATACCGGAGGTGAGGCGCACACGAGCGACCTTGCGCAATGCGGAGTTCGGCTTCTTCGGCGTGTTGGTGTACACGCGGGTGCAGACCCCACGGCGTTGCGGCGCACCCTTGAGTGCGGGCGTGGCCTCCTTGCGGCGCTTGGTCTGACGGCCCTTACGGACCAGCTGCTCAATGGTGGGCACAGCGAACCTTTCAAAAACTCAGTACATGGGTTGGACCTGCCGTCGGACCGAGTCAGCGATCTGGGACGCAGAAAACCGTGGGTCAGGCTACAGGTGCGGCGCAAAGGGCCGCAAAAGACTTCCCGAGCCGGACACGTTCCGGCTCGGGATGCGGAGGGTGGGCTCGGCCTAGACGGCCGAGGTCCCACCCGCCATGAGGTCGATGATCTCAGCACTCGGGGTGGACGCCTCGGCGAGCCACTCCTCCGGACGTTGGCCTTCATCCTCGGTCCAGTACGCCATCGGCTCGAAGTTGGGGGCATCGACGGCGACGTCGCGATACGTCGTCATGCCGGTACCCGCCGGGATCAACTTGCCGATGATGATGTTTTCCTTGAGGCCGAGCAGCGAGTCGCTCCGGCTGCCGATGGCGGCCTCGGTCAACACGCGGGTGGTCTCCTGGAACGACGCCGCCGACAGCCACGAATCGGTGGCCAGCGACGCCTTGGTGATACCCATCAGTTCGGGGCGGCCTTCGGCCGGCTTGCGGCCCTCGGACACCATCTGACGGTTGACTTCGGAAAACACGCGGGCATCCACGCGCTCGCCGGGAAGAAAGTCGGTTTCTCCGGCGTCCTGGATGGACACCCGACGGGTCATCTGACGAACGATGAGCTCGATGTGCTTGTCGTGAATCGACACGCCCTGATCGCGGTACACCTTCTGGACCTGATCGACGAGGTACTGCTGGGTGGCGCGGACGCCCTTGATCTCCAGCAGTTCCTTCGGGTCGCGGGGACCCTCGACGATCGCGTCACCGGCGGTGATCTCCTGGCCGTCTTTGACCTCGAGGCGCGACTCGCGGGGAATCGAGTACACGTCTTCTTCGCCGTCGTCGCCGACGACGATGACCACGCGGCCCTTGCCGTCGTCCTCGCCCATGCGGATCACGCCGCTGGTGCGGGCGAGCACCGCCTTGTTGCGCGGGGTGCGGGCCTCGAACAACTCGACGACACGGGGAAGACCGCCGGTGATGTCACCCGACGCTCCGGCGATACCGCCGGTGTGGAAGGTACGCATCGTCAGCTGGGTGCCGGGCTCGCCGATCGACTGTGCGGCGATGACGCCGACGGCCTCGCCGACCTCGATGTCGCGGCCGGTCGCAAGCGACATGCCGTAGGAGGCCGCCGAAATACCGACCTCGCTTTCATCGGTGAGCGGCGACAACACACGAACCCGGTTGATACCGGCGTCGTCGCGCAGCGCCACCATGACCGGGGTGTCGATCATGGTGCCGGCCGTGATGACGGTGCCGTCTGACAACGTGACGTCGTCGGCCATCACCCGGCTGAACAGGCGGGTCTCGAGGTAGGTGCGCTTGGCTGCGGTGTCGGGGGCGACGTCTTCGATCCACAGGCCACGAACCTGGGTCGCTGCGAACGGATCCTCGTCGTTGATGATGAGTTCCTGGGCGACGTCGACGAGACGGCGGGTGAGATAACCCGAGTCGGCGGTACGAAGCGCGGTGTCGACGAGGCCTTTACGGGCACCGGGGGTGGCGATGAAGTACTCGAGCACGTCGAGGCCCTCGCGGAAGTTCCGCTTGATCGGGCGCGGGATCATGTCACCACGGGGGTTGGCCACCAGGCCACGCATGCCGGCGATCTGACGGACCTGCATCATGTTTCCGCGAGCACCCGAACCCACCATCATCTCGATGGGGTTGAACTGCTGGACCTTGAACATGTCCTGCATGGCGTTGGTCACCTCGGTGGTGGCCTCCGACCAGATCTCCACTTCCTTCTGGATGCGCTCGCCGTCGGTGATGATGCCCTTGCGGAACTGCTGTTCCACCTTTTCGGCTTCACCTTCGTGACGTTCGAGGATCTCGGCCTTCGCGGCCGGGGTCTTGACGTCGTTGATCGAGATGGTGATGCCCGAACGCATGGCGAAGTTGAAACACAGGCCCTTGAGGTCGTCGAGCGAACGGCTCACGACGGCCTTGGGGAACTCGGCCGCGAGACGATCGACGATCTCGCCCATCTCCTTTTTGGTGATGAGCTTGTTCTGGTAGCCGAAGTCCTCCGGGAGGGTGCGGTTGAAGAACACGCGCCCGGCGGTCGTCGTCTGGTAGACGGGACGGCCCTCGTCGTCGGTGCCGGTCTGCTGGCTCGGATCGCGCCAGGTGATCTCGGCGTGAAGCGACAGCTCCCCCGCCTCCCAGGCACGCTCGAGCTGGTCGATGCGGCGATAGACGCCACCTTCGCCGTCGGCACCCTCCACCAGTTCGGTGAGGTAGTAGGCGCCGATGATCATGTCCTGGGTCGGGGTGACCAGCGGTCGACCGTGCGCCGGGCTCAACACGTTGTTCGAGCTCAACATGAGCACGCGGGCCTCGGCCTGAGCTTCGGCCGACAGCGGCAGGTGCACCGCCATCTGGTCGCCGTCGAAGTCGGCGTTGAACGCGGTGCACACCAGCGGGTGCACGTTGATGGCCTTGCCTTCGACGAGCACCGGCTCGAACGCCTGGATGCCCAGGCGGTGAAGCGTCGGGGCACGGTTGAGCAGCACCGGGTGTTCCTTGATGACGTCTTCGAGGACGTCCCACACCTGCGGGCGACGACGTTCGACCATTCGCTTGGCCGACTTGATGTTCTGGGCCAGTTCGCGATCGACGAGGGTCTTCATGACGAACGGCTTGAACAGCTCGAGGGCCATGAGCTTCGGAAGACCGCACTGGTGCAGCTTGAGGGTCGGGCCGACCACGATGACCGAACGGCCGGAGTAGTCGACGCGTTTGCCGAGCAGGTTCTGGCGGAACCGACCCTGCTTGCCCTTCAACATGTCCGACAGCGACTTGAGCGGACGGTTGCCCGGGCCGGTGACGGGACGGCCGCGTCGGCCGTTGTCGAAGAGTGCGTCAACCGCTTCCTGCAGCATGCGCTTTTCGTTGTTCACGATGATCTCGGGGGCACCGAGGTCCAACAGGCGCTTGAGACGGTTGTTGCGGTTGATGACGCGGCGGTACAGATCGTTGAGATCGGAGGTGGCGAAGCGGCCACCGTCGAGTTGCACCATGGGGCGCAGCTCCGGCGGGATCACCGGCACGACGTCGAGGATCATGGCCCGCGGGTCGTTGACGCGGTTGCCGTTGTCGTCGCGAAGGTTGAAGTCCGAGACGATCTTGAGCCGCTTGATGGCCTTTTGCTTGCGCTGGGCGCTGAGCGGCTTGCCGCCGTCGGGCGGGTCGATGAGGTCGCGGAGCTTGCGCTCCTCCTCGTCGAGATCGAGGCGGTCGATCAGCTTCTTGATCGTGTCGGCACCCATGCCGCCCTCGAAGTAGTCGCCGAAACGATCGGCGAGCTCACGCCACAGCAGTTCGTCTTCGATGATCTGTCGGGCGAACAGGTTGCGGAACTCGTCCCACACCCGCTGCAACATGTCGAGTTCGGCCTCGTAGCGCTCGCGGATGTTCACGAGGTCCTTGTCGGCGGCCTTGCGGCGCGACGCGATGTCGGAGTCCTTCGCCCCGTCGGCCTCGAGCTGGGCGACCTCGCCCTCGAGGTCTTCGTGGCGGCGGGCCAGTTCGACCTCGCGCTCGTTGACGATCTCGTCACGCTCGGCGAGGAACTCGGCCTCGAGTGCCGGCAGGTCTTCTTGGCGCTTGTCCTCGTCGACCCA
Organism: Microthrixaceae bacterium; assembly: GCA_023957975.1. Taxonomy (NCBI): domain Bacteria; kingdom Bacillati; phylum Actinomycetota; class Acidimicrobiia; order Acidimicrobiales; family Microthrixaceae; species Microthrixaceae bacterium. Next base: position 44,386 of record JAMLGM010000014.1, read on the forward strand.
GGTCACCAGGTTCGCAGCGAAGTAGATGACCTTTTCGAGCTGCTTGGCCTTGAGTTCCTCTTTGGGGGTGGTGCCCATGAGGAGGTAGGCGAGCCACGAACGGGTGCCGCGCAGGTACCAGATGTGGACCGCGGGAGCGGCGAGTTCGACGTGTCCCATGCGCTCGCGGCGCACCTTGGAACGCGTCACCTCGACGCCGCAGCGCTCGCAGATGATGCCGCGGAAACGCACACGCTTGTACTTACCGCAGTAGCACTCCCAGTCCTTGGTCGGACCGAAGATCTTCTCGCAGAACAGGCCGTCTTTTTCGGGCTTGAGCGTGCGGTAGTTGATGGTCTCGGGCTTCTTGACCTCGCCGTTGGACCACATGCGGATGGAATCCGCGGTGGCCAGACCGATCTTGAGTTGTGAGAAGTTGTTGACGTCGAGCAACGGGATCAGCCCCTCTCCGCCTGGCGGCGGGCATCTTCTTCATCGGACCCACGTTCGGGTCGGGACAGGTCGATGCCAAGTTCCTCCGCGGCGCGGAAGAAGTCTTCATCGAGTTCGCGCATGTGGATTTCCTCGCCGGTCTTGGAGAGCACTTCCACGTTCAGACACAAGGCCTGCATCTCCTTGATGAGCACCTTGAAGCTCTCGGGGATGCCCGGCTCGGGAATATTTTCGCCCTTGACGATCGCCTCGTAGACCTTGACGCGGCCGAGGGTGTCGTCGGACTTGATCGTCAGCAACTCCTGGAGGCAGTAGGCGGCGCCGTACGCCTCGAGTGCCCACACCTCCATCTCGCCGAAGCGCTGGCCGCCGAACTGGGCCTTACCGCCGAGCGGCTGCTGGGTGATCATCGAGTACGGGCCGGTGGAACGAGCGTGGATCTTGTCGTCCACGAGGTGGGCCAGCTTCAAGATGTACTTGTAACCGACGGTCACCGGGTTCTCGAAGGCCTCGCCGGTGCGGCCGTTGTAGAGGGTGACCTTGCCGTCGTCTCCGATGAGACGCCCACCGTCGCCGTAGACCGGGTCGCTCGACTCGGGAACCAGGTTCTGGAAGATCTTCTTGATCGTCGGGTGCCTGCCCGACAGTTCTTCCTCGTCCCAGTTCGCACCGTCGAACACCGGGGTGGCGATGAGGGTGGCCGGACGGGTCTTGGGGCGGGTCTTGGACTCGGTGCCGCGGATCGGCTCCTCGCCGACACGCTTGCCGTCGACCTCCCAACCCCAGCGGGCAGCCCAACCGAGGTGGGTCTCCATGACCTGGCCGACGTTCATACGAGACGGAACGCCGAGCGGGTTCAAGATGATGTCGACCGGGGTGCCGTTCGCGAGATACGGCATGTCCTCGAGCGGCAGGATCTTGGAGATGACGCCCTTGTTGCCGTGGCGGCCGGCGAGCTTGTCGCCCACCGAGATCTTGCGCTTCTGGGCGATGTACACCCGCACCAGCTGATTGACGCCGGGGGCGAGTTCGTGGCTCTCGTCGCGGCTGAACACCTTGACATCGATGACCTTGCCGACCTCGCCGTGGGGCACCTTGAGCGAGGTGTCGCGCACCTCGCGGGCCTTTTCGCCGAAGATGGCGCGCAGCAGGCGTTCTTCGGGGGTGAGTTCGGTTTCACCCTTCGGGGTCACCTTGCCGACGAGCACGTCGCCGGGTTCGACCTCGGCGCCGACGCGGATGATGCCGCGCTCGTCGAGATCCGCGAGGATCTCCTCGCTGAGATTCGGGATGTCCCGGGTGATCTCTTCGGGGCCGAGCTTGGTGTCGCGGGCGTCGACCTCGTGTTCCTTGATGTGGATCGAGGTGAGCACGTCGTCTTTCACGAGACGCTCGCTCAGGATGATCGCATCCTCGAAGTTGTAGCCCTCCCACGGCATGAACGCGACGAGCAGGTTCTTGCCGAGAGCGAGTTCACCGTTGTCGGTGGAGGGGCCTTCCGCGAGCACCGTGCCCTTGGTGACCTTCTGGCCCTCGGTCACGATCGCCTTCTGGTTGATGCAGGTGTCCTGGTTCGACCGCTCGAACTTGTGCAGGCGATACACCTTGCGACCGAACTCGGTGTAGTCGACGGTGATCGTGCGGCCGTCGCATTCGCTCACCACACCGTCGCCGAGCGCGAGGATCATGTCGGCGGCGTCGCGGGCGGCGCGGGACTCGATGCCGGTGCCGATGTAGGGCGCCTCGGCGCGCAGCAGCGGAACGGCCTGGCGCTGCATGTTCGCGCCCATGAGGGCACGGTTGGCGTCGTCGTGTTCGAGGAACGGGATGAGCGAGGTGGCCACCGACACGATCTGTTGCGGCGACACGTCCATGAGCTGGACCTCGCTCGGCTCGACCGCCGAGATCTCGGTGGTGGAACCGAGGAAGACGTCGCGCTCGAGCTGCAGCTTCAGGTCGCTGAGCGAACGGGCCTGCGGCGAGCGGCGCACGAGGATCTTGTCCGATACGAACGACCCGTCGGGGTTGAGGGCGGCGTTCGCCTGGGCGACGACGTATTCCTCTTCCTCATCGGCCGGCAGGTAGACGATCTCGTCGGTCACCTTGCCGTCGACGACCTTGCGGTACGGCGACTCGATGAAGCCGAACTGGTTGACCCGGGCGAAGGTGGCGAGCGCACCCTGCAGACCGATGTTGGGGCCTTCAGGGGTTTCGATCGGACACATGCGGCCGTAGTGGCTGAAGTGGACGTCGCGGACCTCGAAGCCGGCGCGTTCGCGGCTGAGGCCGCCGGGGCCGAGCGCCGAGAGGCGACGGCGGTGGGTCAGTCCCGAGATCGGGTTGACCTGGTCCATGAACTGCGACAGCTGGGAGGTTCCGAAGAACTCCTTGATGGCGGCCACGACCGGGCGGATGTTGATGAGCGTCTGAGGCGTGATCGCCTCGACGTCCTGGGTGGTCATGCGCTCACGAACCACGCGCTCCATACGGCTGAGGCCGATGCGCACCTGGTTCTGGATCAGTTCGCCGACCGAGCGGATGCGGCGGTTGGCGAAGTGGTCCTGGTCGTCGAGGCGGTAACCCGGCTCGCCGGCGGCGAGGTTCAGCAGGTAGGTGCATGCTGCGAGCACCTCGATGCGGCTGAGCACCGGCTGGTCGGCCTCGGGGTAATCGATGTCCTGAAGCCCGAAGAGTTCTTCGAGGCGGGCGATCTCGGGGCCGAGCTTGCGGTTCAGCTTGTAGCGACCGACGCGGCTGAGGTCGTAGCGACGGCTCTCGAAGAACGCGTTGCGGAAATAGGCGCGGGCCGAGTCGATCGTCGGCGGCTCGCCGGGGCGGGCGCGCTTGTAGATCTCGATGAGGGCCTCGTCCTGGGTCGGAGCGATGTCGCGCTCCTTTTCCCACTGCCCCTCGAGGAAGTGGAAGTGGTTGACGAAGCGGTCGAGGAAGCCGGGCTCGTTCTCCTCGTCGTAGCCGAGGGCGCGGATCAGCGTGAAGATGCCGAGGCGACGCTTGCGGGCCACACGGGTGCCGGCGGTGACGTCCTTGCCGGGCTTCTGCTCGACGTCGAATTCGATCCACTCGCCGCGGTAGGGGTGGATGGTGCCGGTGACCAACTGGTGCTTGGCGAGGTTACGAAGACGGAACCGCTCGCCGGGCTGGAAGATGACGCCGGGGGAACGCACGAGCTGCGACACCACGACACGCTCGGTGCCGTTGATGATGAACGTGCCCTTTTCGGTCATCATCGGGAAGTCGCCCATGAAGACCGTTTGTTCCTTGATTTCACCCGTGTTCTGGTTGACGAAGCGGGCACGCACGAAGATCGGTGCGGAGAAGGTCATGTCCTTCTCCTTGCACTCCTCCACCGTGAACTTGGGCGGCGGACGAAGGTCCTCGTCGTTGGGATCGAACTCGAGCTCGAGGGAAAGGGTTTCGGTGAAGTCCTTGATCGGGCTGATGTCGCGGAACGCATCCGCGAGGCCCTGATACAAGAACCAGTCGAACGATTCGCGCTGGATGGCGATCAGGTCGGGCAGCTCGAGAACCTGCTCAAGCTTTCCGAACGAATAGCGATCCCGAATTTCGGAACGTGAGGCCAAGGCCTACTCCTCGTCGTTTGGAGATGCAGCGGTCGCCGTTGCGGTACGCGCTCAACCGTTCGAAAAACGGGAAGCGGAAAACCAGAACGGACGGCAACCCATAATCATAGGAACACCTCTGACAGGCGGTCAAGCCGCCACTCCTGTTCTCCCGCGCTCCCCCGCCTGTTCTCCCGCGCTCCCCCGCCTGTTCTCCCGCGCTCCCCCGCCTGTTCTCCGATAACCAGTGGTCGTGATCACGACCACTGGTTATCGGAGAACAGGCAGATTGGCGGCTGGCGGGCAGGTGGCGAGCAGGGCAAAACGGCGAGGGAGGGCGATGCCATC
>JAMLGM010000015.1 GCA_023957975.1 Microthrixaceae bacterium
CGCAGACTCGGTGCCACTCGATCCGTCCTACGGCCACTCCAACGCCCACGACCACTCCCACGACCTCGACCCACCCGTTCTGTAGGTAATTGCGGTTGCCATGGCCACCGCAATTACCTACAGAACGTCTTGGGGCTGTGCCGAGCGTGGGCTGTGCCGAGGAGCTCAGCCGTCGATTCGTACCGCGAACCGTCCTGAGATCCACCGCGCCGCCAGCGTGAACACCATCACGATCAGGATGAGCGTCAACGCCGCACCCCAGGCCATCGCCTCGCCGCCCGGCTGGGTGGCGTTGCCGAAGATCTGCGCCGACAGGGTCGTGTTCTGGCCGAACAGCGAGAAGTTGGTGGCGGTCACCACCCCAACGGTGAACAGGATCGGGGCGGTTTCACCCGCGGCACGGGCGATGGCCAGCATCGATCCCGAGGTGATTCCAGGCGTCGCCGCCGGCACGACGACACCGAGCGTGGTCTTCCACTTCGGGGCGCCGAGCGCAGCGGAGGCCTGTCGCAACGAGTCGGGGACGAGGCGCAGCATCTCCTCGGTCGAACGAACGACCACCGGCAACATGAGACAGGCCAGCGCCAAACCACCCGCGAGCCCAGAACGGCCCCGCTCCTCGAAGGTCAGCACCCACACCGTGTAGATGAAAATGCCCATCACGACCGATGGCACACCCGTCATCACATCGGTGAAGAAGCGGATGATCGAGGCCGAACGGCTCTTGCCGCCGTACTCGTTCAGATACACCGCGGCGAGAATCCCCAGGGGAATCGCCAACAGCGCGGCCACGCCGGTCGTGATCAGCGTTCCGACGATGGCTGGGGCCATTCCGTACACGACCTCGACCTCGCGAACCGTTCCGGTGTTACCGAAGGCTTCCTGAGCCTCCTGCGATGCCAGCGCGCCCGACGCGATGTTCGACGGGATGTCCTTGGTCCACCAGTCGACGGTGGCGACCATCGAGGTCCCTTTCACGATCAGCACGCCGAGCACCAACAGCAGCGGGATCGACGCCACGACAAGGGAGGCGATCATCCACGACGTGGCCAGGCGCTCCGACCAGCGACGGCGGGGCGACAAGGTGCTGGCGAGCGGGTTGGGTCCGGACGACTCGCCCGATTCGGGAGACGGAAACGGAACGACCGGTGCGGTGGTGGGCATCAGCGTGCACCCTTCGTGCGAGCGTCGACCCGGCGCACCAGGAGACGAGCGGAGATGTTGATGAGGATCGTGAGGAGGAACAACCCGACGCCGAGCCCGATGAGGGCGGAGCGGTAGGTACCCGATGCCTCGTTCAGGTTGCGGGCGATGATCGAGGGCATCGCGTCGCCCTGGCTGAACAGGTTGGCGGTGATCTGAGGGCTGGCGCCGATGACGAGCGCTACCGCGATCGTTTCGCCCATCGCCCGGCCGAGGCCCAACATGACGGCGCCGACCATGCCGCCGGTGGAGTGGGGAAACACGACCCCGCGAATCATCTCCCAACGTGTGGCCCCGAGTGCGAGCGCGCCGTTCTTTTCGTTGATCGGCACGGTGCTCAGCACCTCACGCACGATCGAGGTGATGATCGGCACAATCATGATTCCGACGATGAGACCGGCGGTCATGAAGCTCTGACCGGACAGGCTCGGGCCGAAGATCGACCTCAGGACGGGCACGCCCGCAACCGCGTCGGCCACCGCGTTGTAGAAATCCTTGAGGTAGGGCCGCAGCATCAGGAAACCCCACAGCCCGAACACGACCGAGGGTACGGCGGCCAACACGTCCATGATCCCGGTGATCCATGAACGGACCTTGCGTGGAGCCACTTCGGTGATGAACAACGCGATACCGATCGACAGCGGCACCGCGACGACGAGCGCGATGGCGGACACCACGAGGGTTCCGTAGACGATCGATGCGGCGCCGAATCGTCCGCGGCTCGGCGCCCATTCATCGCGGAAGAAGTAGCCGAACCCCTCGGCCTGAAATGCCGGCCACGACTTCACGGTCGTCGAGATGGCGATCGCCGCAAGGATCACGAGCACGAGGTAGCCCGCCGCCATCGCTGCCGCGCTGAAGAGTTTGTCGGGTCGGTGGTCGTTGCGGTCGCCGACCAGGTCGGTGTGGTCGATTGGTCTGATCGCGAGATCGGTCACGGGCGGTCCTCTGAGCTGGAGCGGATGACGTCGATGCGCTCGATGAGCGCCTGGCGAATGGATTCGGGCACCGCCGCGTACCCGAGGGTGGGTGCGATGAGTTGCCCTTCGGTCAGGAGGTAATTGAGGTAGCCGCGCAGCGCGTCGGCCGTCGACTCGCTGCGCTGACGGGCGGCGACGATCACCCAGGTCGGTGCGGTGATCGGATAGGCCTCATCGCCGGGAGCGTTCAGCGGGTCGTAGAGAAACTCGTCGTCAAAGGTGGACGACTCGATGGCGGCCCGGGCATTCGGAAGCTTCGGCGGCACATAGTTGCCGGCCCGGTTGCGAACGAGTGCCCGCTGGAGCCGTGCGGCGACCGAGTCGGACAGATCGACGTAGCCGATCGCCCCGGACGTGCTGGCGATGAGCGAACTCATTCCGCTCGACTTTTCCGCACCCTGGGTCGCCGCCGGCCACTCCAACGATTCTCCGGTGCCGAGGCGCCACACGTTCGCAGCGGCGTCGTCGAGATACGAGGAGAAGTTCTTCGTCGTGCCCGAGCCGTCCGAACGTCGAACCACGGCGATACGCAGGTCGGGTAACTCGACGCCGGGATTCTCCTCGGCGATCCGGCGGTCGTTCCAGACGGCGATGTCGCCCTGGAAGATCCGGGCGATCGTGTCGGGTCCGAGTCGAAGCTCCGGCACCTCAGCGAGGTTGTAGGAAACCGTGATCGGCGCGGCGACGACCGGGAAATACAACACCTCGTCGCGAAAATCCGCCCGTTCCTCGGCCTTGATCGCACTGTCGGTTCCGGCGAACTGAACGGTGCGAGCCGCCAGGTCGGCCTTGCCCGCCGAGGATCCGGACTTGGTGTAATTGACCGTCACGTTGCGGGCGACCCGACGGAACTCGCCGCTCACCGCCTGCTGGAGCGGATCCTGGAACGAGGAACCTGAACCGTTCAGCGTTCCGGTCAGCGTCCGATAGTCGATGTCGAGGCCGTCGAGTTCGGACACGAACCGCTCATCGCCGGAGGTGTCGGTGAGGCCACAGGCCGTGGCGGTGATCGAAATCAACATGACACTCGCGACGAGTCGCAGGAAGCGGTCGGGGATTCGCAACGGTCCAGCTCCTGGTGGAGGGCGGGGGTACGTGGCGAATCTACGAAGCGCGGCATGCGACAGGAAACCTCGGAGGTGAACATCAGGTGAACGGGACGGGAACACTCGGTGGTCGACACCTCATCACCGGGTGTCGCCCCGCCGTGTCGAGCGGGAGGAGTGCTGCGACACGTGCGGGGCGAAGCCTGGGACATGGGCCGGACCAGTCGAACAGACTCGGCGACGTCTGGTCAGCCGACGGTGATCTGGTCGAGTTGGGCGATGGCCCGTTCCTGGAGGTCGCCGGGAAGCGCCGCGTATCCGACGGTCGGGGCAAGCGTTTGGCCTTCGGTCAGGAAGTAGTTGAGGTAGCCGCGCAGCGCATCGGCGACCGCCTGGCTCGGCTGGTTCACGTAGACGAGCACCCACGTCGGAGCGGTGATCGGGTAGGAATCCTCCCCCTCGGCGTTCAGCGGGTCATAGGTGAGGTCATCCGCGATCTCTGCACCTTCGAGTGCGGCCGAGGCGTTCGGCAGGTTCGCCTCGACGAAGTTGCCGGTGCTGTTACGGACCAATGCTCGCTGCAACTTGGCCGACACCGAATCGGCGAGGTCCACATATCCGATGGCACCTGCGGTGGAGCCGATGAGCGAGGACACGCCGCTCGACTTCTCGGCCCCCATCGTGGAGGTCGACCATTCCACGGTGTCGCCCGAGTCGAGCGTCCACACGTCGGGGGCCGCCTTCTTCAGGAACTTCGTGAAGTTGTTGGTCGTGCCGGCGCCATCCGAGCGACGCACCACGGCGATCGGCGTCGAAGGCAGGTCGGCGTCGGGGTTCTCATCGGCGATGGCCGGGTCGTCCCACGACGTCACCTCGGTCTGGAAGATTCGGGCGATCAGTTCGGGGCTCAGGTTCAGCGTCTCGACCTCGGGGAGGTTGTAGGAGACAGTGATGGGCGCCGCGGTGATCGGGAAGTACAGGAAGTCGCCTGCCATCTTCTTCGCCTCTTCCGGCTTCACCAGGGAGTCGGAGCCGGCGAACTGCACGGTGTTGCCGGCAAGGTCGGCCTTTCCTGCGGAGGATCCTGACTTGGCGTAGTTCACCGTGAGGTTCGAGGCCACACTCTTGAACTCGCCGATGACGGCCTGCTGAAGCGGATCGGGGAACGAGGCGCCCGAACCGTTGAGGGTGCCGCTCAACGAGGCGTAGTCGATATCGATTCCGGTGGCCTCGGTCGTGGTGGTTGCGTCACCGGAGGGGGTGTCGGTCGACGCGTCGTCGCTCGAATCGCTCCCACAGGCGGTGGCGGTGAGCCCGACGATCGCGGCGATGGCGATCGGAAGGGCGACGGACGTACGGGGGGTTCTCAACGTTCAGCCTCCTGGCTGGGTGTCTGGGGTACCTGCGGCAAGCTACGAGTGCCCGGTGACATCGCCGTGCAGCGCAGGTGAATGCACGGCAAACGTCGCGCCAACTTTGGATTCGGGGCGACGATGGAGGCGCGGCTGGCGAGTCGGTGTCAGGATCTGGTCATGTTGGAGTTGCACGAGATCTCCGATCGCCTCGAGCTGATCGATCTGATGGTCCGCTACGCGCATTGCGTCGACACCCGCGACTGGCAGGGGTTTCGCGAGTTGTTCGCGCCCGATGCCCGCATCGACTACACCGCCATGGGCGGTGTCGCCGGCGGAGTCGATGAAGTCGCCGACTGGTTGGAAGCCACCCTCGCCGCATTCCCGGCGTTTCAGCACCTGGTGTCGAACCCGATGCTGCACATCGATGGCGACACCGCCACCGGGCGAACGATGTGTTTCAACCCGATGGCCGTCAACGCCGCCTCACCCGGAGACCACAACGTGTTCTTCTGTGGGCTCTGGTACGTCGATACCTTCGTTCGCACCGAGCGCGGATGGAGGATCGCCTCGCGCACCGAAGACAAGAGCTTCACCTACAACATGTCCGGAGCATTTCGATGAGATTCAGTTACGCCGAGTCGCTGTGCGACGTCACCCACTACGTCTCACTCGCTCAGGCCGCCGAGGAGGCCGGATGGCATTCGATGGTCGTGCCCGACTCGGTCGCCTACCCCCGCGACTCCGACTCGAAGTACCCCTACAACGGCACCGGCGAACGCGAGTTTCTCGACGACCAGCCCTTCATCGAGCCGTTCGTCCTGATCCCGACACTCGCTGCGGTGACCGAGCGCATCAAGTTCGCGACCTTCGTGTTGAAGTTGGCCATCCGCCAACCGGTGATCGTCGCCAAGCAGGCCACCTCCACCGCGGTGTTGTCGAACAACCGCCTCACGCTCGGGGTCGGGCTGTCGCCGTGGCCAGAGGATTTCACGATCACGCAGTCGCAATGGAGGGCCCGCGGCAGACGCATGGACGAGATGATCGACATCGTCTCCGGACTGTGCCGGCCCTCTGCCGACGAAGGGTCACCCAGCACCGACTTCTTCGAGTACTCCGGTTCGTTCTATGAAATCCCCGCCATCAAGATGTGTCCGGCGCCGACCCGCAAGGTTCCAATCCTGATCGGCGGCCAAAGCGACGCCGCGTTGAAGCGGGCGGCGCGCGTGGGCGACGGCTGGATGCACGCAGGAATGGGTGACGGCTCCGACCTCGGCGAGCAGATCGCGACCCTGTCTCGGTATCGCACCGAGTTCGGGCGCTGCGACGAGCCCTTCGAGATTCACGTCATCAGCCTCGACGCCTACTCCGTCGACGGGGTGAAACGTCTTGAGGATCTCGGGGTCACCGATGTGATCGTCGGCTTCCGCGACCCCTATTCGATGCCCGACACTCCCCTTCAACCGAAACTCGACGCCTTGCGACGCTTCGCCGACCAGGTCATCGCCAAGGTTTGAGCGCGTCCGGCCGGCGCAGCGCGCGTCTACGGGTGTGTGGGCACCGCGGGTCGTGCACGTTCGGAGAAGTTGTTGTTGCGATCCATCGCATGCACAAAGGCGCTGGACACGCGCTCGGTATCGACGGTGTAGGAGGTCGTGTCGGCGGGCAGCCACTTCTCCGCTCCATCGATGTTCAGCCAGTAACCCGACAGGCCGGACGCTCCGACCGCAGGAAGGTCCTCGACCCCATCCCAACTGAGCGTCACCTCGTAGCCGGTTGCGGTCTCGGCGCCGTAGGTCAGCTGGACGTTTGCCGGTGCCGGAGGGGCGACGTCGTCTCCCCCACCGATCGTGCGCGATGCGGGCCCGGCGTAGTTGCCGGCGCGGTCGATTCCCCGCACGTGGTAGGTGGTCGGCCCGTCGACGACGTGTGGATCGAACCACGTGGTCGTGTCGGCCGGAACATAACCCAGGTACACATCGTCGCGATGAATCAGGTATCCCGACAGACCCGAGTCGTCGTCGTTGGTCGCCGACCACGACAGCGATACGCCGGTGTCGGTCGGGGTGACGAGAAACGTGGTTGGGGGAATCGGCGCAGCCGTGTCGGAGCGGTACGCATCGATGAGCAACGTCGCAGGCAACCCGGACCGGTTGTCGATGTCGACCCCGCGAACCTCGAAGCGGCGAATCCCGGGGGCAACCCCGGCGACCTTCGTGGTGGTCTCGGTCTTCGGAACCCACTTCACGAACTTCCAGTCGACGTGCACCAGGTATCCGGCGAGTTGTTTCCCACTCGATGACTCGTCGTCGAGTGCGTTCCACGTCACCTCGACGCTGCGGTCGGCGGCTGCGGTCACCCTCAGTCCGGTGACCCTGGCCGGCAACCCCGTCGAGGTCGCCTCAGCCGTCGATGGCTCGGTCGCATCGACCGGTCGATCCCCGGTGTGGACACCACCGCCGAACGCGCTGAGCGCGATGACGATGGCGCCGACACCTGCAGCGCCACGCGCGAACACCCGCGTTCGGTTCGTGGATCTGCCCAGCATGGCCATGCTCCCTCGTCGGTGTTCGATTCGCCGTGCCGCCCCACCCCAGCAGGGTCGGCCTTGACGAAATGTCACCGGGATCGTGACACAGACCGATGCATCTGGCTAGTGCGAAGTGGACATCTACCCGCTCAGGTCGTGGGCCCGCATTCGCCGGAGGCCATCCGAGCGCTGCAAGCGACGCCCATCTCCCTCCGTCACGGGCTCCGTCGCAGGTTCCGTCGCAGGCTCCGTCGCAGGTTCCGTCACAGGGCGGGTTTGGCGTCCGCCCACTCGCGAAGCACGTTCTTGGCGACCTTGCCGAGCAGTGCCTCGGGGAACTCCTCGACGAAGTAGACCGCGCGCGGCACCTTGAAATCGGCCAGATTCTCCCGGCACGCGGCGATGATCGCCGCTTCGAACTCGGCGTCCTCGGGCGCCCCGGCGCCCTTGATCACGAACGCGACCGCAACCTGGTCGAGCATCTCGTGCGACTTGCCGACCACTGCGACATCGGCCATCGGCCCGGCGGTGCGACACACGTCTTCGACCTCTCGGGCCGACACGTTCTCGCCACCGACCTTGAGGGCGTCCTTGTCGCGATCGCGATAGAAGAGGTTCCCGTCCTCGCCGAGCATCACGAGGTCGCCGGTCTGCAGCCAACCGTCGGAGGTGAAGGCCTTCGCGTTGGCCTCGTCGTTGCGGTAGTACTCGAGGAACAGTTGAATCCCCCGGGTGCCACGCAGCCAGATCTCACCGATCTCGCCCGGTTTCACGAGTTCCTTGGTGTCGGGGTCGACGACGACCATCTCGTAGCCGGGACACGGCTTGCCCATCGCCATGTCGGGGTAGTGCTCCCACTTGTTCGACACGACCGCGTGGGTGACGGTTTCGGTCATGCCGTAGGCGGCGACGACGCGCATGCCGAGCCAGGCGTCGAGCATCGGCATGATGAGGCCGAACACGCCGACCTTAACGCTGTGTTCGGGCACGGGCTGCTCGGCGACGGCCTTGAACACGAACGGGATCAGCGAGATGTGGGTGACCTCGTGCTTCAGGATGACCTCCCAGAAGCGGCTCGCTGAGAACTTCGGCTGCAACACCACGGTGCCGCCGACGCCGAGCGTCGTCCAGGTCGCCCAGCTCTGGCTGTTCACGTGGAAGAACGGCAGGTAGGCGAGGTAGACATCGCCGGTGTCCATGTCGATGTTGCGCGGGCCGACCTTGGCCTGCCACAGCGCGTTGCCGTGGGTGTGCACGACGGCCTTGGGCTTGGAGGTCGTGCCGGAGGTGAACAACACGCCGGCCGGGCGCAGCGCGTCGGGTTCGAGGCGGGGCGCTGCGGGAAGATCGTGGTCGATCAGGTCGGCGAAGGGGATCGTCTCGCGGTCGATCGGCGCCTCGGTGGCCGCTTCGCCGGAGTTGTCCTCGGTGAGCACGATGAACCCGATGTCGGGCACGGCCTGTTGTACGAGCGCGGCGAACTGCGGCTGGGTGATGGCGCCGACGCAGCTCGTGTGGGTGGCGAAGTAGTTGACCTCGGCCGCAACCGAGCGGGTGTTAGTCGTCACACCGACGGCGCCGATGCGGGCACACGCGTACCAGGCGATGACCATCTCGGGGCTGTTCTCGGAATGGATGAGGAGGTGATCTCCCTCACCGACACCCCTGGCCGACAGCGCGGCCGCGACCTTTTCCACCTCGTCGACGAAGCGGCGATACGTCCAGCGGACCTCCTCACCCGAGCGGGGCTCCCAGATCAGGAAGTCGTTGTCGGGCGTGTTGGTCGCCCAGTGATCGAGCAGCCACGGAATGTCTTGTCCGTGGAACTGAAACCGGTCGATCGCGGCCTGATCCATCGCTGCCTGATCCATCAAAGAGCCCCCTTCGGCGTGTGGCCCTACAGCATGCCAAAGCCGCCGAGGCAGCGCATCATCGAACGTTCGTTCAGGCGCCGGGTCAGGCGCCGCGGCCGACCAATTCAAAGCGGTAGTCGGCGGCGGTCACCTCGGCAGTGAGGTAGCGCCCGCCGTCGACTCGGTGCTCGGTCACCTCACCCAGACCCTCGGTATCGATCTGCACGGCACCACCGTCGCGATGCCACACCACCAACGTTGCGCCAGGCGTCGCAGTGCGCCCCCGCACGAGCAGCGCTCCGCCATCGATGTCGCTTCGCAGCTCGACGATGGTGCCGGGAGCCGCCCGCGGGAACGACCGTCCGACAATGCTCAGGAATTCCTCGTTGGGACCGAGGGGCTCGTTGCCGGGGCAGCCCAGCAGGTTCAGATGCACCTCAGTTTCGGCATCGGCGACGACCGCACCGTTCTCCCACTGCACCGAATGTGGATCGCCACACGACTGGCGCCACTGCCACCACGCTCCACCCCACCGGTGCGCGTCCTCATCCGCGGCGTAACGCCGGCCGACCGCCAAGGTGTCGGGTTCGACGTCCCAGAACCCGTACTCGCCGCCCCAACTCGCCACCCCGAGTGCGTCAGCCATCGCCTGGGTGGATTCGTTCAACGATTCGAGCGAAATGATGTGATTGATCGATTCCATGTAGTTGTGCACCGAAACCGCGGCGTTGGTCGTGCCACCCGCGAAGGTCGCCTCGGTGGGCACCACGATGCCGCGGCTCAGGTCACCTGCCGGGATCGCCGGCTCGACGAAGACGATGTGCTCGAACGGGGCGCCGGCCTCGCGTTCGGCCGTGCGGATCGACTCGATCGTCTGCGCCATGAACTCGTCGTAGACCGGCTGCAATTCGGCGGCGGGGCGGGATACCTCGGGTTCGTTCAACAGGTCGTAGCCGGCGACCGCGGCGTTGCCGGCAAAACGCTCGGCGACCGCTGCCCACGCTGCGACGAAGTGGTCGCGGGTGCCATCGGTGTTGTCGTAGAAGTGATTCCACGCCGCCTCGACCGCTGGCGACGAATTCCGGTCGCCGTTGCGCAGACACGTCGACAGGCCGTCGGTGGTGACGGCCCAACCCGGCGCACCGTCCCAACCCTTCGCCGGGACCGTCCCCTCGGGGCATGTCGAGGGGTCCTCGGTCCACAGCGATGCGGTGAAGGCGTCCTGGTGCATGTCGACGACCGTGTAGATCCCCCGAGCTGCCGCCTCATCGACCGCCGCTTCGACCTCGTCGAGGTAGGCGTCGTCGAACTCCCCGCGTTCGGGTTCGATACGCGACCAACTCACGATCAACCGCACGACACTGAACCCGTTGGCCGCCATCAGATCCCAGTCGTCCGCGGTGACCTCGACGGTGGCATCGACCTCAGGCACCCCCTGCCAGTACTCGCCGAGCGAGTTCAGATTCGCCCCGCGCAACAACACGTCGCGGCCAGCGGTGTCGACGATGCGGGTGCCCGCCGTCTGAAGCGGCAACAACTCGAGCGGACCGCCCGCACCGACGAGATCGCCGTCGACCGGAACCGTCGTCACCGACGCGCTGTTGGTCGTCGATGCCCCGCCAGCGGCCTCATCAGCGCCGTCGGAGTCCGAACAGGAAGCGGACAACACCGCGACGAGAACGACCGCAGCCGTTCGTACAAGCGTCGTCGGTGTGGCGCCCCTCCTCATGGCGCCGAGACTACCGACCGACACCACCAACGAGCATCGCGATGGCGTCGTACGCACAATCGATCGATTCAGGTGCGTGCGTCGAGCGTGAGGAGCCGATCGAACGGGTCGCGGTGGATCATCGGCAACTGCCCGATTGCCCGTGCGAGCGCGGCCGTCAAGGCGAGCCCTGTGGCGCCGAGCGTACGGGGGCGTTTGGCTGACTCGCGAAGACCGACCGCCAGGAAGTCATTGACCACCGCTCCGATGCTGCGCCGCTCCTCGAACGCCCGCTGTCGGACGGCTTCGTAGAGATCATCGCGAAGGGTCAGCGTGGTGCGCGCGTGGACATCATCGCATCATCGCATCGCCCTCCTATGACTCGCAGTCGACGGAATGCCATCAGGGCTACGACCGGCGCTGAACCCCGGGCCCGGCCCGACACGCGAGACTGAAGCCATGGCACTGTCGATCGTCACCGCCAACGTCAACGGCATCCGCGCCGCGCTCAAGCGCGACATGGAGTCATGGGTCAGCGCCGCGGCCCCCGACATCATGGCGCTGCAGGAGGTCCGGGCCCCCGACGCGCTGGTTCGCGATGTCATAGAAGAACTGTGTGAGGGCGGGTGGCACGTCGTGCACAGCGAGGCCGCCGCGAAGGGACGCTCCGGTGTCGCCGTCGTGTCGCGGGTACCGATCGTCGGAACCACCGACGCCGAAGCCGCAGGATTCTCGGCACGGTTCTGGGACCAGGGCCGCTGGGTCGAGGCCGAGTTCGCGACCGCGGAGGGTACGCCCCTGTCGGTCATCTCCTCCTACGTCCACACCGGCGACGCGGAGGACGAGGGCCGCATGGAGGAGAAGTTGGCGTTCTTCGACGAGGCCGTGCAGCGCATCGAGCATCTGCGCGACACCGGCCACCACGTCCTGTGGACCGGCGACCTGAACATCGCCCACGCCGAGGTCGACATCAAGAACTGGAAGGGCAACCTGAAGAAGGCCGGCTTCTTGCCGGTTGAGCGCGAGCGGATGAGCGACCTGTTCGGCAATCGCGGCTGGGTCGACCTCGGCCGACGCTTCGGCGGTGAGGGTCCCGGTCCGTATTCGTGGTGGTCATGGCGCGGCCAGGCCTTCGACAACGACGCCGGCTGGCGCATCGACTACCTCATCGCATCCGACGGACTGGCCGAGACCGCGAAGGACGTCGTCGTCGGGCGGGCCGAGAGCTACGCCGCGCGCTGGAGCGACCACGCGCCGGTGCTCGGCACCTTCGACCTGCCTGTTCTCCGATAACCAGTGGTCGTGATCACGACCACTGGTTATCGGGAAACGGGTCAGTAGGCGGGTGAGACCCCAGCGGGTCAGGCGTTTTTGGGAAGTTCGGAGAACTTCGCCGTCTTGTCGTTGTTGGCTTCTTTGGGCAGGCCGAGCACACGCTCGCCGATGATGTTGCGCTGGATCTGATCGGTGCCGCCGTAGATGGGCGGGCCCTGGGCCCACAGCGCCTGATAGAGCAACCCGGGGAGCAGCGGGTTGCCCGTCGCCGCGACGATGGCATCCTGGGCGGCTCCGCCCTTGTACGAGTGCAGCATTCCCTGCGGGCCGACGATCTGCAGGCTGAGGTCGCGGCCGAGTCGCATCGAATCCGACATCGACAACTTGCCGATGTTCGCCATGCCGGGGATGTCGCGACCGACGGCTCGCGCTGCCTTCGACCGAAGGCCATTGAAACGCCCGAGTTCGTTGAGGACGTGCAGCTTCACCAGGCCCTGACGGATGTGTGGGTCGGTGTTGGTGCCGTTGCCCTTGGCGACATCGATCAACAACTTGGCGGCACCCACCGGCTCGCCCGGCTTGGTGAACTTCTTTTCCTTCTTGGGTTCGACCTTGCGGGCGAAGTCACCGGCGCGTTTGGGGAGGTTGCCCACGACCGTGCCGGGAGCGGCACCACCGCCGCCGCCCGAACCTCCCGTGCCGAGGCCGGCGCGCTCGTTCATCAGCGTGGTGTTGGTCACCGCCCAGCCATTGTTCAACTCGCCGATCAGCGCCGAGGCAGGAACGACCGCATCGGTGAGAAACACCTCGTTGAACAGCGCATGGCCGGTCATCTCCACGAGCGGACGAACCTCGACCCCTGGCTGGTGCATGTCGCAGGCGAACCACGAGATTCCCTGATGCTTGGGCACTTCGGGGTTCGTGCGGGCGATCAACATGCCGAGGTCGCCTTCGTGGCCAAAGGTCGTCCAGACCTTCTGTCCGTTGACGATGTATTCCTCACCGTCGAGTTCGGCCTTGCAGGTCAGCCCCGCCAGGTCACTGCCGGCACCGGGCTCGGAGAACAGCTGACACCACGCCTTTTGGCCCGTGACGATGTCGCGCACATACAGGTCGATCTGTTCCTGAGTGCCGTGGGTGGCGATGGTTGGCGCTGCGAGGAGCAACCCGAGCCCGGCGGGCGCGCCCAACGCTCCGAACTCAGCGATGGTCTGGCCGACCCGCACCGCATCGTTGCGCGATACCCCCTTGCCGTACGCGTTGGTCGGCAGGTTCGGCGCCGACCATCCGGCGAGACCGAGAAGCTCCCACCACTGCGCGACGGTCAGGTCGGGATCCCAGTTCTCCTCAAGCCATGTCTTGAGCTCATCGATGAGCTCGTCGGCGACCACGTTCGATCCTTCTGACACACGTCCCCCTGATCGGTCGAATGATTTGGAAACATTGTTTCACCTGGCGGGCCGACTCGCCACTCATGTCACGAGTCTCATGACACCGGGTCGCGGCGTCGGGTCACCGCTCCGGGTCATGCTTCGTCGATGACCCGGTGATGCTCGCGCAGGAACTCCCACGCATCGCGGGTTCCGTCGAGTTGATCGGTCGTGTGCCCGACCTGGGCGGCGATGGATTTCGAAAACTCGCTGCTCGGCCAGGAATGACCGCCGTCGACCACGATCATGAACACGGTCTCCGCGCCCGCGGGACAGTCCCAGCGCCGTTCGATGATCTCGGTGTCGATCTGGGTATCGACAAATTCGGCCGAACAGCCGTTGTGCTTCGCCCACGACGCCAACGCTGCGGGATAGCCGGGTCCGTCGAGGTCGACCTCCACCTTGGTCTGGTCGGCCGCTCCGCCGGCGATCACCGCACCGACGTTTCCGACCCCTCCGTTGAACGGCAGCAGCGGATCCTGGGTGCCGTGAATCGCGTAGACCGGCATCGGCGTGGTCGACGGGCAGTCGTTATAGAACGCCGCGCCGGCGACCGGTGCCACCGCCGCGAATCGATCGGCGAGCAGGCACCCCACCGTCGAGGTCATCATCGCCCCGTTGCTCAACCCCGTGGCGTAGACCGAACCGAGATCGATGCAGTGATCGGCACCGAGTCGCTCGAGCAGATCGGTGACGAACTCGACATCCGCGTGGTCGGGGTTGAGTTCTCCACCGACGCCCGCCTTCCACGACGCGATGTCGCCGGTGCCCTGCGGGAACACGGCGAAGAACCCCTCCTGTTCGGCAAGTTCGCTGTACTGGCTCATCCGGGCGTGCACCTCAGCACCCTCGGCGAGCCCATGGAAATCGATGACCAACGCCCGCGGCTCCACCGACTCCGCCGCGGCGCTCGGCGTGGTGACGAGCGCGAAGCGTTCGACCCCTCCCGACGCCAGATCGATGCGGACCTCGCGTCCGGGGGTTTCGGGGGCGGCCGCCGCACAGCCGGGCGATTCCGCCACCCGAGCTTCGGCACCGTCGGTGTCGGCGTCGCCGGTGCCAGCCGTGGTCGTGACGGCGTTCTGAGCGTTGTCAGCGCCGCCGGGGTTGGCGCTGGACGAGTCGGAACCGCCGCACCCGGCAGCCACAAGTCCGAGTACCGCCACAATCGCCAGCGCACGCGCCGTCATCAAAGCCGCCGTCGTAGGTGTCCTTCGCATACCGACGTTGTAATCGAAGTGGGCAATACTTGCCGGATGATCGCGGAACTCACCCCGGCCGGACTGTCGCTGAGCGTCCCTGACTCCCCACTGTCGATCGGGCCCGGCCGGCCCGCGATCGACGTCACCGTCGGTGGCCGTCGCAGCGAGTGGGTGGCCGAGAAGGTGACGTCGACCGGGGCCGATACCGCGTTCGCGAAACACCCGCTCGGGCTTCGCGTCGAGTGGCAGTGGAACCGCATCGACGACCTCGGGGCGACGCCGGCGGTCGAGCTGAGCGCCCGCATCACACACGACGGCACCGTTCCGGTCGCGCTCGAACGGTTCGCGTTGTTCGAAACCAGGTCGCTCACGATCGGCGACAACCGCAAGCGCTGGCGCACGTACCGCAACGGCTACCAGTCGTGGGCGGCGACCCACACCGTCGGCGTCAGCGAACGCGACGTCGACGTGCTGACGACGGTCGGCCGCCGCGGGGTGACCGACGCCAAACATCCGGCCCCAAACACCCCTGGCCACGTTCGCTCCGACTGGATCTCGGCGACGGTCGAACCGGTCAGCGGCCATGGCGTCGCCGCCGCGTTCACCACGATGAGCGATGCGTTCGGATTCATCGAACTCAACCACCATGCCGGGCGTGCGCCGGTGTGGAGCGCGTGGGTCGACCTCGATGGCACGATGCTCGCCCCCGGGCAGGCGACCCCGTGGTTCCGGGTCGTCATCGCCGCCGATGAGGCCGAGGGTTCCTCCGCCGACGAACTGTTGCGCTCGGTGGCCGTGCTCGCCGGCGACGCGATGGAGGCCCGCTCGGTCGATGCCCCACATCCCGCGGGCTGGTGCTCGTGGTACTACTACTTCACCAAGGTCACCGAGGACGACGTGCGGGCGAACCTCGCAGTGCTGGCCCCCGAAGGGCGAGGCGGCGACACCTTCGGCTGTGAGTACGTGATGATCGACGATGGCCATCAGCGCGCCATCGGCGACTGGCTGCACACCAACGACAAGTTCCCCTCGGGCATGGCGGCGCTGGCGACCGACATTCGCGAGGCCGGATTCGATGCCGGCATCTGGTGGGCGCCGTTCATCTGCGGCGCGCGTTCCGAGGTGGCGCTGCGTCATCCCGAGTGGCTGGTGCGCAACGAGCGCGGCCGCCCGATCGTGGCCCTGGTCAATCCGGGTTGGGGCACCGAGAACCCGATGTTCGCGCTCGACACCACCAACCCCGAGGTGCTCGAACACCTCCGCGGTGTCGCTTCGACGATCGGAGTCGACTGGGGTTACCGAATCCAGAAGCTCGACTTCCTGTTCGCGGCGTCCCTTCCGGGCGTTCGCTACGACGCGTCGGCCACCCGCGCCCAGTCGTTGCGGCGCGGGCTCGAGGCGATCCGCGAAGGAGCGGGCGACGACGGGTTTCTCCTGGGGTGCGGATGCCCGTTGGGCCCGGCGGTGGGCGTGGTCGACGCCATGCGCATCGGAGCAGATGTCACCCCGTCGTGGACGACCGCGGTCGGGCGGTTCCTGGGCCGCAGCCGCCACGGACTCGCCACGGTCCACGCGCTGCGCAACACCATCTCCAGGTCGGTGTTCGATCGGGCGTGGTTCCTCAACGACCCGGACTGTCTCATGGTGCGGGCGAGCGACACCACCCTGTCCGAAGCCGAAGTTCGCACCATGTGCACGGTGTTCGGCCTGACCGACGGCATGATCGTGTTGTCCGACGACCTCACAACCGTGCCCGAGCATCGACGGGCGTTGATCCGCCGCACCCTCGAACTCACGGGGGGCAACCATTTCGTCGCCGACCTGTTCGAGGTGGCGGACCCCCAGGTGATCGTCAGCGTTCACCCGGACCGCGTCGATGTCGGCATCGTCAACCTCGGCGATGAGCCCCGCCCGGGACGCATCGAGGTCGACCGACTCGGTGTCGCTGCGTTGATCGGCTCCGACGCCCCGACCGAGGCGACCGAGTTCTGGAGCGGCCGGCGCCTTGGAGTTCACCGGGGTGTGATCGACGCCGGCACCATCGAGCCGCACGGTTCGGTCGTGTTCCGGTTCGAGACCAGCCGATAGCGCGGCCTGCCGAGGTCGCGAGTCACCCGGTCGCGGCCATAGCCAAGACCTATCAGCGACATAGGAACAAACGATTGAGTCTGACTATCGTCAGGCCCTTGGAGCGGCAATAATGACTATCGAGTTTCCAACCGCTTCAACCAAGAGGTAATCCCATGGCTTTGGTCAACACCGAAATCCTTCCCTTCACCGCCACCGCCTACCACAACGGCGAATTCGTCGAGGTCTCCGACGAGACCCTCAAGGGCGGCTGGTCGATCGTGTTCTTCTACCCCGCCGATTTCACCTTCGTCTGCCCGACCGAGCTCGGCGACCTCGCCGACAACTACGAGACCTTCAAGTCCCTCGGCGTCGAGGTGTACTCGGTGTCCACCGACACCCACTTCACCCACAAGGCGTGGCACGACACCTCCGACACCATCGGCAAGATCCAGTACCCGATGATCGGCGACCCGACCCTCGCCATCTCCACCAACTTCCAGGTCCTTCGCGAGAACCAGGGCCTCGCCGACCGCGGCACCTTCCTCGTCGACCCCGACGGCGTCATCCAGTTCTTCGAAGTCACCGCCGAGGGCATCGGCCGTAACGCAGCCGAGCTCATCCGCAAGGTGAAGGCCGCCCAGTACGTGCGCAACCACCCGGGCGAGGTCTGCCCCGCCAAGTGGGAAGAGGGCGAAGCAACCCTCGCGCCGTCGCTCGACCTCGTCGGCAAGATCTGACCCGGTCGCTCCCAAGCGAGTGATCGATGAGGTGTGGGCGGGCACGCGCCCGCCCACACCTTCACCACCCCCCACCGTCCGACCGGCGGGCACGCGCCCGCTACAGGCACCACGCGTAGATCCGGAGAATTCCCATGCTCGATGCACCACTCGCTGACCAACTCAAGACCCTGCTCGAACGCATCACCCAGCCGATCGAGCTGGCCGCCTCCCTCGACGACTCCCCGAAGTCGACCGAGCTGGCCGAACTTCTCACCCAGATCGCGTCGTTCAGCGACAAGATCACCTACGTCCGCTCCGATGACGACGAGCGGCGCCCCTCGTTCGCCATCAACCGCGTCGGCACCGACGTCTCCGTACGCTTCGCCGGCATTCCACTCGGCCACGAGTTCACCTCGCTCGCCCTCGCACTCATCCAGGTCGGGGGCCACCCCTCGACGGTGGACGAAGAGGTGCTCGAGCAGGTCCGCAACCTCGAGGGCGAGTACTTCTTCGAGACCTACCTGTCGCTCAGCTGCCAGAACTGCCCCGAGGTGGTCCAGGCGCTCAACGTGATGAGCGTGGTCAACCCGAACATCCACCACATCGCCATCGACGGCGCGCTGTTCCAAGACGAGGTCGAGGCCCGCCAGGTCATGGCCGTGCCGAACGTGTTTCTCAACGGCGAGCCGTTCGACCAGGGCCGCATGACGATCGAGCAGATCGTCAACAAGCTCGACACCGGCGCCGCAGCCCGGGAGGCCGAAAAGATCGATGCCAAGTCGCCCTTCGACGTGCTCGTCGTCGGCGGAGGCCCCGCCGGAGCGGCCGCCTCCATCTACGCGGCCCGCAAGGGAATCCGCACCGGTGTGGCCGCCGAGCGTTTCGGCGGTCAGGTGCTCGACACCATGGCCATCGAGAACTTCATCTCGGTGCCCTACACCGAAGGCCCCAAGCTCGCCGCAGGCCTCGAACAACACGTGCGCGACTACGACGTCGACATCATGAACCTGCAACGCGCCGCCAAGATCATCCCCGGCTCCGACGAGGGCGATCTCGTCACCGTCGAGCTCGAAAGCGGGGCGACCCTGCGCAGCCGTACCGTCATCTTGTCCACCGGTGCCCGCTGGCGTTCGATGGGCGTGCCCGGCGAGCAGGAGTACCGCAACAAGGGCGTCACCTACTGCCCCCACTGCGACGGTCCGCTGTTCAAGGGCAAGCGCGTCGCCGTCATCGGCGGTGGCAACTCGGGCATCGAGGCCGCGATCGACCTCGCCGGGGTCGTCGCGCATGTCACCGTCATCGAGTTCGACGGTCAACTTCGCGCCGATGAGGTGTTGCAGCGCAAGCTCCGCAGCATGGGCAACGTCGACATCATCGTCAGCGCGCTGAGCACCGAGGTGCTCGGCGACGGCGAGAAGGTGACCGGCATCGTCTACACCGACCGCACGACCGATGAGTCCCACACCATCGAACTCGACGGCATCTTCGTACAGATCGGCCTGTTGCCGAACACCGAGTTCCTCGAGGGCACCGTCGAGTTGTCCAAGCGGGGCGAGATCGTCATCAATGATCGTGGCGAGACCAACGTGGCCGGGGTGTTCGCCGCCGGCGACTGCACGACGGTTCCGTACAAGCAGATCGTCATCGCCATGGGCGCCGGGGCCACCGCGTCGCTCAGCGCCTTCGACTATCTCATCCGCACCCCCGCACCGGCCTCGGTCTCGACGGCCTCAGTGGCCTCGGCTCCGGCCTCGGCCTGACGCCGTCGGCCTGACGTCAACCGATCGGTCGCCGCTACCAGGAGGAGGCCCGCGATGAACCTGCGAGATCTTCGATACCTGGTGGCGGTCGCCGATCATCACCATTTCGGCAGGGCGGCCGAGGCGTGCTTCGTGAGCCAGCCGACCCTGTCGACCCAGATCAAGAAGCTCGAAGCCGAACTCGGCGTCGAGTTGATCGAACGAACGCCGCGACAGGCGTTGTTGACCGCCCCGGGCGAGCGGGTCGTCGAACGGGCCCGCATCGTCCTGGCGGAAGCCGACAGCATCCGCCGCATCGCCCAACAGGCGAACGACCCCGAATCGGGAACCGTGCGGATGGGCCTGTTCCCCACGATCGCCCCGTACGTGCTGCCTCACGTGGTGGGGAACCTGCGCACGAAGTTCCCGAAACTCGAACTCCTCCTCGTCGAGGAAAAGACCGAGGTCATCGTCGAGCGCTTGCGCGAAGGGAACCTCGACATCGGTGTGCTGGCGCTGCCGATCGCTGATTTCGGGTTTTTGAGCGCACCGCTGTTTCGCGAGGACTTCGTGTTGGCCGTGCCGAAAGGGCACCACCTCGCATCGGCTCCCCAGCCGCTCAAGCTCGAGGCGATCGCGAAAGAGAACGTGTTGTTGCTCGAAGAGGGCCACTGCCTGCGCCAACAGGCGCTGTCGGTGTGCCAACTCGCCGGAGCGGGCGAACGAAGCGAGTTTCGAGCCACCAGCCTCGAGACGCTGCGCCAAATGGTCGCCGCCGGGGTCGGGGTGACGCTGTTGCCCGAACTCGCGGTGCAACCTCCGGTGCCGATGTCGCCCGACATCGAGATCCTGCGCTTCGCCGACCCGGCACCCTCGCGCGAACTTGCGATGTTCTGGCGAGACACCTCGATCTACGCGTCGCTGTATCCGCGTCTCGCCGAGGTCATGCGCGACCTGCCCGAGGGGCTCGTCGAACCGATCACCTGACAACGCCGGGCGCACCCACGTGTCCCAAACGGCGCCACGCCCTACAGGGCGGCGACGTGCGGCAGCACCTCTGCGGCGATCAGTCGCAGATGGTCGAGGTCGTCGAGGTCGAGCAGTTGCAGGTAGACGCGCTGCGCACCCGCGGCACCCCACCGGGCGAGCTGTTCGATGGCCTCCGCCGGCGTGCCGCAGATGCCGTTGAGTTTCAACTCCTCCACCTCGCGACCGATCGCCTCGGCGCGTCGGCGAATTTCGGCATCATCGCTGCCGATACATACGACGAGCGCCGCAGAGGTGACCAAGGAGGACGGATCGCGACCGATGGCCTCACACGCCGCCAATACTCGACCCCGTGTTGGGGCGTAGTCGTCGAAGGGCAGGAACGGCGCGTTCCACTCGCTTGCATAGCGGGCGGCCAGGCGCGGCGTTCGCACCATGCCCGCGCCGCCCATAACGATCGGCAAGCCAGGCCGTTGCACCGGCTTGGGCAGCGCCGGCGACTCGGTGAGCGTGTAATGACGCCCGGTGAAGCTGAAGGTGTCGGGCGCCGACCACAGTCCGCTCACGATCTCCAACTGTTCGCCGAGCAGGTCGAACCGGTCGCCGACCGCCGGCGGATAGGGGATCCCGTAGGCGTGGTGTTCGGCGTCGAACCAGCCGGTGCCAAGGCCGAGTTCGACCCTGCCACCGCTCATCGCATCGACTTGGGCAACCGTGATCGCCAGGATTCCCGGGTGGCGAAACGTCACCGGCGACACGAGGGTCCCGAGTCGAATCGTCGAGGTCTCACGTGCGAGACCGGCGAGGGTCACCCAGGCGTCGGTGGGCCCGGGAAGCGGAGAGCCCGGACCCATCCGCAGATAGTGATCCGACCGGAAGAACGCATCGAAACCCGACGCTTCGGCGAGCCGAGCAGCGCTCAACAGCTGGTCATAGGACGCACCCTGCTGGGGTTCGGTGAAGACTCTCAACAGCATGGCCCGAGCCTACGACGCGCGCTAGGGGTGCCCCGCATGACACAATGTCCCCCGCTGGACATGTGTCCAGTCTCGTGACATCCCAGGGGGGAATATGCGCCGTTTCGCTTCGGCTCTCTTGGTCGTCGCCGCGCTGCTCGCGACATCGTGCGCTGCCGACGACGACAATCAGGCCGTCAGTACCGACACGACCGTCGCAACCGGCGACACCGACAGCCCGACCGGCGACACCGTCAAGTTCGGCACGCTCGACAGCCCGTGTGGTGAAGCACCCGACGGCAAGGTCGCAACCGTGAAGGCCGAAGATGCCGGCCGAGGAACGGACAAGTTGTACATCGGCGTCGCCAACGACCGGGCCTCGATCCGTGCCGGGCTGCTTCAGGAGTTGTGGGAGACCACGACCGCGTTCGTGAGCTGGTGCAACGATCAGGGCGGCATCAACGGCCTTCCGCTCGAAGCCATCGACCTCGACGGCAAGCTCTTCGAGATCGAAGGAGCGATGGCCACGGCCTGCACCGACACCTTCGCCCTCGTCGGCGGCGGTTGGGCCCAAGACAACCTGATGTTCACCGGCAAGGACGGCTCCGATTTCCACAAGTGCGGCTTGATCGCCTTCCCCGGATTCGCCGCATCGCCGGAATTCGCCGGAGCGACCGACATCGTCAACGTCGGCCCCAACCCGCCGAATCGCCAACCGACGGCCTCGCTCGACGCCCTCGCCCAGGCGTTTCCGGGCGAGACATCGAATCTGGCCATCCTGTTCCCCGATCTCGATTCTCTTCGTACCCGAGCGGCCCAGACCATCGCGACCGCCGAGCAGGTCGACGGCTTCGACCAGTTCCACCAGATCGCCTACAGCCCGGTGAGCCAGGACTGGGGGGTGCTCGCCCAGCAGGTTCTTGCAAGCGGCGCGACCTCGGTCTTCGCAATCGGCGAACCGGCCACCCTTTCGTTGTTGAATCAAGCGCTTCGCGATCAGAACTTCGAAGGTCCGATCGCGACGGAGATCAACGTCTATGACCAGCGCACGATCGACTCCGCAGGACCCGAGGCCGCCGAAGGCATCACCGTGGCGATGCGCAGCTACTTCGGTCCGTTCGAGGAGGCCGACCAGTATCCGGTCACCCGGCAACTCATCGACATCTTGGATGAGTACTCGCCGAACTGGACCCGCGCCTCGCTCGTCGCCAACTCGTGGTCGGCCAACCTGTTGTTCGCCACGACGGCCAAGGCCTGCGCGCAAGAGGGTGAGATCAGCCGGGTCTGCATGCTGCAAAAGGGCCAGGCGGTGGACGACTGGGACACCGGAGGGCTCGGTCTCCCCGTGAATATCGCCGAGGACACCGCATCGTTGTGTTCGATCCTGATGCAGGTGCGCGACGGCAAGTTCCAGCGGCTCTACCCCGAAAAGGGCGGTGCCGATGCCGAGAACATGGGCATGCACTGCGGCGAACTCGTCGATATCGAAGGCGACTTCGGTGCCGGCAACCGGGAGTCGTCGATTCTCGACAATTAGCGGCGGGTTCGATACCCCGGCCACCGCTCTCGGTGGCCGGGGTATTGGCCGGGGGATCGGCCGGTAGGATTCGCCCGTGACTGCTCCTCGTGCGGCACCGGCGTTCCGGAGCGATTTTGAGCCTCGCTACGGCGAGGTCGAACGGGTCGCCCCCGGCATTCGACGAATCCTGGCGCACAACCCGTCGAAGTACAGCGCCTGGGGCACGGGCACCTACTTCATCGGCGGCGACCTCGCCGGGGGCGGACCGGGCGGACCCGTCGCCATCATCGACCCCGGACCTGACCTCGACAGTCACCACCGTGCACTCGACGCGGCGCTCGAGGGCGAGGAAGTCGCCGCCATCCTCGTCACCCACACCCACGCCGATCACTCCCCCGCGTCGGCTCGCCTCGCAGAACTCACCGGGGCGATTCGCTACGGCTACGGACCACATCCAGCCGCCGCGATTCCGGCCGCACGCGACGAAGCCGAGCCGGATGAGGACGGCGCTGATGAAGAGTCTGGCTCCTACGATGCCGAGTTCGTCCCAGACGTGACACTGCGCGACGGCGACGTGATCGGAGCCGACCTGCATCCGGGGGCCGACTGGCGCTTTGTGGCGATCCACACGCCCGGACACATCTCGAATCACCTCTGCTTCGCGGAGACCACACGCAACGTACTGTTCAGCGGCGACCACGTCATGGGGTGGTCCACCACCGTCATCTCGCCGCCGGATGGGCGCATCGACGACTACCTGCGCAGCCTCCGCCTGCTACTCGACCGAGACGAACGCACCTACTACCCGACCCATGGGCCGGCGATCACCGATCCCGTGCCGTTCGTGCGTTCGCTGCTCGACCACCGTCTCGAACGCGAACGCGAGATCCTCGCGTTGATCCAACGCAACGGGACCCGATCCATCGATGAGTTGGTCGCCGAGATGTACGCGTCGGTGCGACCCGAACTCCACGCACCCGCCGCCCGATCGGTGGAGGCCCACCTCATCAAGCTCCTCGACGACGCCGTGGTGGAACTCATCGATGACCGATTCCGGCTTTCCGCGCAGCGTTCGCCTTCGGTTTGAGCGTGTGCGACACAACGATGACGATGACGCCATGACGACCACCGAACCGGATCACCGCGTCCAACGAGCGCTGGTGGCGGCGATCGCCATCATCGCCACGCTGGCAGCGATCGCCATGGTCGCATTCTGGCCACGCGGCGACGCACCGAGCCTGACCGGCACCTCGGCCGACCTCGAGTACGTGACGGTGACGGTCACCTCGGTGGAGCGCGTCGACTGCGTCGATCCCCTCGAGGATCTGCCGACGACTTGCCAACGGGCCGACGTCGAGGTCACGTCGGGTTCGATCGAGGGCACCACCGGTGTCGTGCAGCGTTCATTGCTCGACCGGGCCGCCGCGGAATTCTCCCCCGGCGACCGACTCGTCGTGTCGTACAACCCGCTGGCTCCGGCCGAATACGCGTTGACGTTCTACGAATTCCAGCGGACCGCTCCCCTAGTGATCCTCACCGTCGTGTTCGTGCTCGCGGTCATCGCGTTCGGCCGGTGGAAGGGGCTGCGGGCGCTGGCGGGCCTCGTGGTGAGCCTCGGCGTCATCGTCGTGTTCCTCCTGCCGGCGCTGCTGCGCGGCTCGAACGCGGTCGGCGTGGCCCTCACCGCGGCGACCGTCATCGCGTTCGCTGCTCTCTACCTCGCCCACGGGGTCACGCTCACCACGACGGTCGCACTCCTGGGCACCCTCGCCGCGTTGTTGTTCATCACGTTCGCGACGTCGCTCGTGAGCGTCGCCGCGACCTTGACCGGGCTGTCGGAGTCCAGCCTGCAGACCCTCGCCGTGACCGCCGAGGGGGTGAATCCGCGCGACATCCTGCTCGCCGGCATCGTCATCGGAGCGCTCGGCGTCCTCGACGACGTGACCGTCACGCAGGTCTCCGCAGTGGCCGAACTCCGGCGGGCCAACCCGACGATGCCGCGCCGCGAGGTGTATCGAGCAGCCACCAGGATCGGACGCGACCACGTTGCCTCGACGGTCAACACGCTGGTGCTCGCCTACGTCGGTGCCGCACTCGCGCTGATGCTGTTCTTCTACCAGGAAGGCCGGGCGCTGTCGCTGGTGCTGACGAGCGAGGCCGTCGCCATCGAGATCGTGCGCACGCTCGTCGGCAGCATCGGCATCATCATGGCGGTTCCCCTCACGACCGGCCTCGCCGCGCTCGTCGCAGACTCGGTGCCACTCGATCCGTCCTACGGCCACTCCCACGCCCACGACCACTCCCACGACCTCGACCCACCCGTTCTGTAGGTAATTCCGGTTGCCATGACAACCGGAATTGCCTACAGAACCCCGGGACGGCGGCCGGGCCCAACCCCGGATCCGGCGGCCGGGCCCGCACGACGGTCAGGGGATCATTCGCCCCGACCAGGCCCACAGGCAATACATGATCATCGCCGCGGCCGACCCTGACGACACCACCCACGGCACCCAGCGTCGGTCGCCCGCCAGTCGCCGCTCAGCGACGGCGCACAGCGCGACGAGCGGGAACGCCGCGAGCACGTAGCGGCCGAGGGAGTCGATGTTGTTCGCCGCGAGCACCACGATCAGCGTCACCGCCACGTAGGCCCAGCCCGCCATCGGGACCCGCCGCCACGTCAACACCAGCACCGCGATCACCAACACCGCGAAGGCCAGGTTGAACGCATCGTCCGCGCTCCCGCCCGCAACGTCGATGGCCGCCTGGACGAGCCGGGTGAGCGGGTCTCGCCATCCGTCACGAAACTGACGCTGCGCCTCGAGGGGGTGTTCCCAGGTCCCGAACTCCGAGCGCAGCCACAGGAAATACGCCGCGAACCCTGCCGGCGGGCCGAGGATCGCGGCGGCGCGGCCCACCCAGTCCCGAAGGCTCCAACGCCGCTGCAAGCGGCGCAGCTCGCCGAAGTCGGTGAGCGCCGCGACGGCGAACACGACCGCGAGCGTCGCCCCCACCGACCGGGTGAGCCCGACGCCGACCCCACACAGCGCGCTCGCCCACCACCATCGCCGCCGGTACCACCACACCGCGGCCAACCCGAGCGCGATACCGAGCGATTCCGAGTACGTCCACACCAGCACCGGCGCCGCGGGGAACAGGGCCAACCACCACACCGAACGCGAGGCCAAGCGTTCGTCGCCGCTCAGGTCGGCCACGACGAGGTACATCAACCACAGCGCCACGAACGCCGCGACGTTCGCCACGAGCAGCAGCCCGACCTCGTCGCCACGGCTCGTCACCACCCCGGCGACGGCTCCGACCCAGCGGCCCAACAGGTGATAGAGAGGAAAGAACCGCTGGACCTCCGACGCGGTGCCCTCATATCCCACCGCAGCGAGTTCGCGGTAATAGGTACCGTCCCAGAGGAACAGCCCCCGATGACGTTGCGAGAACGACGTCGAAAAGCCCTCGAACCACGAGGTCGACGTGATCAGCCAGGCGATGCCGACCACCGCACGAGCCGTCAGCCAGGCGACCAATGCCCGCCGTGCGCCCGTGCCAAACGGGTGGTCAGATGTTCGGTCGATCGCAGCCATGGCGCCCACAAGTTAGCGCCGACACCTCGGCGCGCCGGGTGCCCGAAGGCGCAACTCTCGACCTCAGCCGAGGCGCTTGCGCGCACCTCGCACGATCGCCGACTGATACAACCCGGCGGGCAGGCGACTCATCAGGTCGAAGCCCTTGGCGTCGGGGCCGATGAGCGCGCGTCGCCGGTTGCGTTCGACCGCGGTGATGATCTGACGCGCCGCCTTGTCGGGCTTGGTCATCGCGATCTTGGTGAACTGCTTGTGCACCTCGTCGCGTCCACCGGCCACCGCTGCCGCCGAGTCGCTCATGCGGGAGTTCTTGGCGATGTTGGTCTTGATACCGCCTGGGTGGATCGTGGTCGCCGACACCGGCGCACCCTCGATCTCCAGTTCCATACGGAGCGCGTCGGTGAAGCCGCGCACCGCGAACTTTGCCGCGTTGTAGGCCGACTGGCTGGGCACGCTGAACAGGCCGAACACCGACGAGGTGTTGACGACGTGGCCGTCGCCGGATGCCTTGAGGTGCGGTAGGAACGCCTGGGTTCCGTGAACGACCCCCCAGAAGTTGATACTCATCAACCACTCGAAGTCCTCGATCGACATCTCGGAGATGTCGGCGCCGAGCGCAACGCCGGCGTTGTTGAAGATGAGGTTGACCGTGCCGAACTCCTCGGCCACGGCGTGTGCCCACGCAAATACCGCGTCGCGATCCGCGACATCGAGGCGGGTCGAACTCACCTTGGCTCCGAATCCCTCGCACAGCGCGACGGTTTCGGCCAGTCCGGCCTCGTCGATGTCCGACAGCGCCAGATGCGTGCCACGCTTGGCAAGGTCGAGGGCCAACGCTCGTCCGATTCCCGACCCTGCCCCGGTGATCGCGGCCACCTTGTTGCGAAACTCCTGCATGATTTCCTTTCGAGTTACGACGCGCCCGACGCTACGGCGCCGACCGGCTCGGACGTGGCGACCGCCGACGGCGTACAGGTCGAAAACACCATCGTGTCATCCTGAACTCCGCTCATCTTCAGATTCCGGTAGTCCTTCAGGTAGCTCTGGTGCAGCCGCCACGGCTCGCGTGAGCCTTGCTTGGGGAACGCTCCGGCGGTCCGCAACACGTATCCGGCGTCGAGGCCCAACAACGCATCGTCGCTGTGCAGTTCCGGGTGTTTGGACGGCATCGCCCGGGTGAATCCCCGCTCGCGCATGAAGCCCAACAACTTGGTGACGTATCCGGCGGTGAGGTCGGCCTTCAGGGTCCAACTGGCGTTGGTGTAGCCGATGATGACCGCGAAGTTCGGCACCCCTTCAAGCCCCATTCCCTTGTAGGACATTGTGTTCGCAATGTCGACCGCCTCGCCGTCGATGCTCAGTTCGACCCCGCCGATGAACAACAGGTCGAGGCCGGTCGCCGTCACGATGATGTCGGCGTCGAGGTGCTCGCCGGACTCCAACACGATGCCCGTCTCGTCGAACCGCTCGATGTGGTCGGTCACCACGTCCGCAGTTCCCTTGCGCAACGCCTTGAACAGGTCGCCGTCGGGCACCACACAGAATCGCTGATCCCACGGGTTGTACTTCGGCGTGAAGTGCTTGGCGACATCGTGGTCCGGAAGCGCCTGGGCGATGCGCTTGAGGAGCATCTTCTTCACCAGTTCCGGATGGCGGCGGCTGAGCCGGTAGAACGACTGGGTTCCCGTGGAATTCATCCACCGCAGGATCGTGCCGTGGGCGCGCTTGGGGGTGACCTTGCGCACGGTGGCGGTGAGCGGGTTCACCGCCGGCAACGACCCGATGTAGGTGGGCGAACGCTGCAGCATCGTCACCTTTGCGGCGGTGTCGGCCATCGACGGCACCAGGGTCACCGCCGTCGCCCCCGACCCGATGACGACGACCTGCTTGCCCGCATAGTCGAGGTCTTCGGGCCAGAACTGCGGATGCACGATCTGCCCCCCGAAGGTGTCCTGTCCCTCCCAGGTCGGGGTGTGGCCACGGTCGTATCGGTAGTACCCCGACGCCGACACGTAATAGGAGCACGTGAGATTGACGAGTTCGAGCGTGCCGTCGGCGGTGGTGTGTTCGGCCGTGATGTTCCACCGGTCGGTCGCGGTGTCGAAATCCGCGGCGATGATGCGGTGACGGAACCGGATCAAGCGGTCGACCCCATACTCCGCGGCGGTGTCGCGCAGGTACTCGAGGATGTGGCCTCCAGATGCGATCGACTCCTTGCGATTCCACGGTCGAAACGGGTACCCGAGGGTGAACATGTCGGAGTCGGACCGGATGCCCGGATAGCGAAACAGATCCCAGGTTCCGCCGAGATCGTCGCGCGCCTCGAACACGGCGAACGATGCCCACGGCGCCTCGCGCACGAGGTGGCAGGCCATGCCGATGCCGGACAGGCCGGCGCCCACCACGAGGACGTCGAGATGTTCGACCCCACCGGGCTGGCCTTCGTCACGTGCGGCGTCGGTGATGTCGATCGTGTCTGCGACGGTGTCGTCTGCGAGGTTGCTCATCGTTGGGTCCTCGTTTCTACGTGTGGTGCTCGGTCGATCGTGGAGGGACTGCTCAGGCGGCCTTGGCGGGCAGGACGTGGTTCAGCGAGCCATCGTCGCCGAAGAGCTTCTCGCGCCATTCGACCGTCAGGTGGTTGGTGTCTCGATCATCGGGATGGAACCCTCGGCGGTCGTATTCCTTGAGGATCTTCCACAGCCTCGCACTGACGATCGGCGAGCGCCTGAACGCCTTCCAGTCGCGGCGCAGACGCCGCAGGTCGCGCGACGCCGGATCTCGCAGGACCCCGAGCAGCATCGTGATCGTCGACGACAGGATGAACGCCACCCGGATGAAGCGCATCGACATGATGCGCAGGCGCTCGCTGCCGCCGACGGCGCGGTAGACATCGAACGCGACCGCCTTGTGCTCGGCCTCCTCAAGCGCATGCCACATGAACACCTCCTTCACCGCTGGATGCCCGAACATGTCGCGGAATTCGTCGCTCGACAGCAACTCCTCCGCGAGCGTCGCGGTGAAGTGCTCGAGCGCTGCGGTGATGGCGAGACACGAGATCGGCTTGGACACCTTCCAGCGGAACGCGAGCCCACGCTTGGTGATTTCCTCGATCCGGGTCGCCTTGTAGCCGAGTTCATCGAAGCGGCGATTCAGCACCCGATGTTCACGGCCGTGGATGGACTCCTGGCCGATGAAGCCCGCCACCTGCTTCTTGAGTACCGGATCGGTGATCTCCGATCGGAAGTGGCGCACCGACTTCACGAAGAAGTCCTCACCGTCGGGAAACACGCCGGACATGGCGACCCCCAGGTGCGACAAGAAGATGTTCTCGT
This sequence comes from Microthrixaceae bacterium, assembly GCA_023957975.1. NCBI lineage: Bacteria > Bacillati > Actinomycetota > Acidimicrobiia > Acidimicrobiales > Microthrixaceae > Microthrixaceae bacterium. Next base: position 29,498 of record JAMLGM010000015.1, read on the forward strand.
CGCGCGCATAGTGGCGAGGGATGGTGCGCAGGCTCTCCTCGAACGACACGCGCCGAACGGGAATGTCGTGATCGGCGTTGCTGGTCTGGCGAACCAGCGGAGCGGTGGCGGCGGTCGCTCCGGTTGCCGAGGCGGCGGGGCCGTCGGCGGGTTGCCCGTCGGCGGCGAGATCGGTGTCGAGGTTGGTGTCGGTGCTGAGCGACATTTCGGCTCCTGGGGGATTCGGATCAGATGGGTGCAGTTGTTCGGCGAGGTGTGCCGAGGAGATCGACGTGGCGGGTCCGCCCAGAGGCGGCAAGCTATTGTCCACGGGAACACCTTAGAGGATTTGAGTGATTCTTTCAATCCCTCAATTATTGATGGGTGGTGCTACCCTGATTCGTATGACTGCGACCGTCTCGACGCTCACCAAGGGCGAGCAGACCCGTCAGACGATTCTCGATGCAGCGATCGTGCGTTTCGGACGCGACGGATACCGCGCGTCGTCGGTGGCCGACATCGCCCGCGACGCCGGCGTCGGCGGCACGGTCGCCTACGCCCACTTCGAGAACAAGGAATCGCTTTTCCTCGCTGCGCTCGACACCGACGCCGCGGCGGTCATCAACGAGGGCGTGTTGCACCTGCTCGACGAGGACCGCATCGAATGGCAGGAAACCCTGGTGCTCGCGCTGATCGACGCCATCGAACAGCACCCACTTGCGAAGCGGGTGCTGTCCGGACTCGAACCCCACGCGACCGATCGGGTCATCGAGATCCCCGCCCTCAACGAACTCCGGCGCACCGTGGCGGCCAGGCTCCGGGGACAACAACAGACCGGAATCGTTCGCACCGACGTCGACCCCGATGCGCTCGCGGATGGGTCGGTGGGCATCATCTTGTCGGTCCTCATGGCGGTGCTTCAGTTCGGCCCGATGGCCATCTCGACATTCGGCCCCGGCATCGTGGCGATGTTCGACGCCGCCCTGCTGCCGCCCGAGGCCTGAACGCCACCCCGACCCGGATCGACGACGCCACTGGCATCGAGGCACCTAGGGTTCTGCCATGTACCCGGGAGACTTCGCTCGAACCACACCAGACAAGGCCGCCATCATCATGGCCGCGACCGGTGCCGTCACCACCTACGCCGACCTCGACGAAAAGGCGAACCGGCTCAGCCACGTCCTCTACGACGCCGGGCTTCGGCCGGGCGATCACGTCGCGCTGTGCCTGGAGAACCACGAGGAGTTCTTCCCCATCATGTGGGGTGCGCACTACCTCGGGCTCTACTACACGGCGCTGAGCTCGCGGCTCACCACCGAGGAGATGGCCTACATCATCAACGATTGCGGCGCGAAGGCGTTCATCACCTCCGCCTACAAGGCCGACCAGGCAGCCGAGCTTCGCGACCAGATGCCGGAGGTTTCACTGCGCCTCATGATCGACACCGAACTCGAGGGCTACGACTCCTACGAAACCGCCGTCGCCGCGGCATCGCCCGAACCGCTCCCCGATCGAACCGAGGGCAACGACATGTTGTACAGCTCGGGCACCACCGGTCGGCCGAAGGGTGTGAAGGTGCCGCGTTCGGAGACCCCGCTCGGCGAGGTCGACGACGCCGTCACCTTCCTGTGCATGATGCTGTTCGGCGCGAACGCCGACACGATGTATCTGTCTCCGGCCCCGCTCTATCACGCCGCGCCGCTCCGCTACTGCCGCTCGGTTCAGCGACTCGGCGGCACCGTCGTGGTGATGGACAAGTTCGACCCCGAGGCCTACCTGCGCCTCGTCGAGCAGTACCGCATCACCTTCAGCCAAATCGTTCCGACGATGCTCATCCGCATGCTCAAGCTCCCCGCTCAGGTCCGCGAGCGCTACGACGTGTCGAGTCTGAACTGCATGGTGCACGCGGCGGCGCCGATGCCGGTCGCGGCCAAAGAACAGGGTATCGAGTGGTTCGGCCCCGTCATCCACGAGTACTACGCCGGCACGGAGGGCAACGGATTCGTCTACACGAACTCCGAGGACTGGTTGGCCCATCGCGGCACGGTCGGAAAGGCGGTGGTGGGCGCGATCCACATCGTCGGCGACGACGGCGAAGAGGTCCCAACCGGCGAATCGGGCACGATCTACTTCGAGTCCGAGGCGCTGTTCGAGTACCACAACGACCCGACCAAGACGGCTGACTCACGTGATCCCAAGGGTCGAGGCTGGACGACCCTCGGCGATGTCGGCCGGCTCGACGAGGACGGGTTTTTGTATCTCACCGACCGCAAGGCGTACATGATCATCACCGGCGGGGTGAACGTGTATCCGCAGGAGGCGGAGAACCTGCTCGCGCTGCACCCGAAGGTGGCCGACGCCGCGGTCTTTGGGGTCCCGAACGAGGACTTCGGCGAGGAGGTCAAGGCCGTGGTGCAGCCGGCCGAAGGCGTCGACGGGAGCCCGGAACTCGAAGCCGAACTCATTGCCTACTGCAGAGAACACCTCGCGGATGTGAAGTGCCCCCGCACGGTCGACTTCCGCGACGAGCTCCCGCGGCATCCGACCGGGAAGCTCTACAAACGCGTCCTTCGCGACGAGTACTGGGCCGAGGCCGGCCGCACCATCTAACCGCACGACCTGACCGCCCCAGCCCGACCACCCCAGCCTGTTTCCCGATAACCAGTGGTCGTGATCACGACCACTGGTTATCGGGAAACAGGCGGTAGGCCGGAGAACGGCGATTGGAGACGACCGATGTCCAAGAAGCGTCCCGATGACGACCTCCCCCGCCGCAAGCGCCGCGTTCCGGCGTGGTGGGCGGATGCCAAGCTCGGCATCTTCGTGCACTGGACACCGGCGTCGGTGCCAGGGTTCGCACCGACCGGGCGCGACATCGGCAGCCTCATGGTCGATCCGGGACCGCATCCGCTCAGCGAGATCCCGTATTCGGAGTGGTACGAGAACTCGTTGCGTTTCGAGAACAGCTCGGTCGCCCGGTTCCATCGTGAGCACTACGGCTCGCGGCCCTACCGCGCCTTCGCCGACGAGTTCGTGGCTGGCCTCGAACGGTGGGACCCAACCGCCTGGGCGCGAACTTTCGCCGCCACCGGCGCCCGCTACGTCGTGTTGGTCACCAAGCACCACGACGGCTGGTGTCTGTGGCCCTCTGAGGTCACCAACCCCCATCGTGTCGGATGGCAGTCGCAACGCGATCTCGTCGGCGAGCTCGCCGAGGCGGTTCGCGGCGAGGGAATGCGTTTTGGCGTCTACTACTCCGGCGCGTACGACTGGAGTTTCGACGATTCCGCCATCGGAACGGTCGGCTCCGGACTTCGCGCCATTCCGGGTGGCGAGTACGTCGACTACGCCGAGGCCCACGTGCGCGAACTCATCGACCGCTACCGGCCATCGGTGCTGTGGAACGACATCGGCTGGCCGGCGCCGAAGGCGCGGCTCGACGAGTTGTTTCGCTACTACTTCGCAGCGGTTCCCGACGGCGTCGTGAACGACCGGTGGATGCCGACCGGTCGTCTGCTCAAACTTGCGGCCAACCCGCGCCTCAGCGGTCTGGTCGACCGTGCGCTCCGGGCCAGCGCCGAGAAGTCCGGCGGCCTCGTCCCACCCGAGCCGCCGTTCTACGGATACCAGACCCCCGAGTTCGTCGAGTTCGATGAGATTCGCTCGACGCCGTTTGAGATCGTGCGCGGGTTCGACCGGGGGTTCGGGTACAACCAGACGTCGACCGAGGACGACTTCATCTCGCGCCGCGACCTCGAACTGCTCCTCGTGGGAGCGGCGGCAACGGGCGGCAATCTCATGGCGAACGTCGGACCGCGCGGCATCGACGCGTCGATCCCCGAGGAACAGATGCGACGACTGCGCTGGCTTGCGGAGATCGAACCACTCATAGCCATGGCGCTGCGCGACACCCGACCGTGGGTTATCCCCAAGTTCTGCGATCCCCACGGGACCGAGGTGCGTTTCGTGGCCCGCGGCGAATCGGTGTTCGCGTGGATCTGGCCAAGCCGTACGACCACCGACGGCGCCGCAGCGGAAACCACCACGGGTTCCTTGGTGCTGCCGCTCCGCGCCACGGCGCGCACGAGGCTGCTCGTCGCGGACCCCGACGAGCGTACCGTCGACGGTTCCCCAAGCGATGGGATCGCCTGGTGTCCCCTGTCGATCGACACCGTCCATCTCGGCTCACGCATCGTCGTGCCGAACGACGTGATGACACCCCCAGCGACCGACGACCCCCGACCGAGGGTCCTTCGCGTCGACCACGCGGTAGCGATGCCATTCAGCTGATCACTCTGCCGCCTCGATCATCGGAGGCAGCCGAAGCGACGAGCCTGTAGCTTCGGCGCGCACAGGCGCACCGCCCCTCCGAGGGTGGGGCATCTCGGGGGATGGCTGCGCCGGCGACCACGATCGGGGTGACGTGTTGGACGCGACGACTACCAAGGAACGGAACGCGAAGAACCGGCTTCGTTGCTCGATCCGCGTGACGGTGACGTTCACGATCGTCGCGGTCCTCGCAGCGTGCGTTCCGCCGTCGCCGCCCGACCTGTCGGACACCACCGGCGAGTACGGCGTGGTGGTGACCCGCAACCTTGAGATTCCCCTCGCGGATGGGCGCGTGCTTCGCGCCGACCTCTACTCCCCGACCGATCCACTCACCGGGGTTCCCGCCCCCGGGCCCTTTCCCGTCATCATCGGGTTTACCCCATACGGCAAGTCGGGCGCGGCCACCTCACCGACCGGCTCCGACGGGGTCAACCTGTCGCTCGTGCGCCACGGCTACCTGGCGGCCGCGGTCGACATTCCCGGCACCGGGGCATCGGATGGAGCATTCGACCTGTTCGACCATCACGAAGCGGTCGCCGGCGCTGAGGTGGTCGACTGGGCGGCGCAACTCCCGCGTTCGAACGGCGCAGTCGGGATGCTCGGCCTTTCCTACATGGCGATCGTTCAACTGTTCACCGCTGCCGAGGTCGGGCCGGATTCGCCGCTCAAGGCGATCTTTCCGATGGCGGCAACGGTCGACCCGTATCGGGATCTTTACACCAGCGGCGGTGCCCTCAACGTTCTGTCTCCCCTCGGACTGTTGTTCGGATACGGAATCACCCGCTCGGTCACACCGTTCACCGAACTCTGGAACGATCCGATCGCCGCGCTTCGTCACGCCGGCAGCAACTTCGGCCGTCTCGGCGAGTTCGAAGCGGTCATGGCCGACGACATGTTCAACAACGGCCCGCGCCGGTACGACGGCGAGTGGTGGGACCAACGACGACCTGGCCGAATCCTGCAGCGCATCGCCGACAACGGTGTTGCGGTCTACGTCGTCGGCGGGCTGTACGACGTCTTCCAGCGCGGCGAGCCGCTCATCTACAGCGGCCTGCAAAACGCGTGGTCCGGCCGCGACGTCGAGGCTCCCATGGCTCCCGACCAGCCGGTTTCCGATCGTTTCCAATTGCTGACCGGCCCCTGGACCCACGGAACGATCGGCGACGGCCTCGACATGACCGCAATCCAACTCTCCTGGTTCGACCGATGGCTGAAGGGCCGCAACGATTCGACCCATCCGTTGACGTCGCCGGCCGCGTCCCCCGCAGCGCCGCTGCACGTCGTGGAGCCCGGCGGCGCCAGTTACGACGCATCGACCTATCCGCTCGACGATGCCCGCACCGAACGGCTGTGGCTGCGCGAGCACGGAGGCCTCGCAACGGGCGGTCCCGAGGCCCCCGAGCCCGACGACGTCATCTATTACTCCCCGCTCGCCGACCCCTGCACCGCTTCGACGACGCAGTTCGCCGCCGGACTGTTCGCCGAGTGCCTCGCCCCGGTTCGACGGTCGACCACCGGAAACGAGGCCACCTACACCACGCCGCCCCTGGAGGATCCGGTCCAGCTCGCCGGGCCGATCGGCCTGACGCTGAGCGCGTCGTCGACAACCTCCGAGACGCTGTTTTCGGTCACCGTCGAAGACGTCGCAGCCGACGGCACCTCGACGACGTTGACCGGCGGAGCACAACTCGGTTCGCTCCGAGCGCTCGACCCGGACCGATCCTGGTGGAACGAACTCGGCGGCGTGACCAAGCCGCACCTCATCTCCACCCGCGCTGTCTCCCAGCCGGTGCCCCGAGGCGTCCCGGTCACCTACCACATTGAGGTTCGCCCGGCATTCGCCACCCTCGAAGCGGGCCACCGCCTCCGCCTGCGGATCTCGACAGTCGATTTCCCGCATCTGATCCCGCTCGGCGAGTTCCCCCAACTCCTCGGCGGCCGATACCGGTTGCACCACAGCCCGGCGACCCCGTCGTTCATCGATCTCTCGGTGCGGTAGCCGTCGTCCGCCGTCCGCCGTCTGGGACGGACCGCACGCTTTCTGCCCGAGTCTGGCCCGACAAGTCGCCTCGGGTGGTTGCGGACGGGCGCCACGAAACGACCGGCGGCTACGATCGGGCCCGTCACGTCCAGTCATCGCCTGGGAGGAAAGCCGGTCAGAGTCCGGCGCTGTCCCGCAGCCGTAGGTCATGTCGTCCCAGCGACGATGCGACGAGTCGGAATGCTCCCGCGATGTGTCGCTTCGAGATCCGTCGTGGAGAACGGATGCCGAAGCCCTGAGGTCCGCGAATGCGAGCCTTCGGGCCATCGGCCGGAGGTTCCAACATGCTTTTCAGTCCGCAACGAAGACTCGCACGCTCACGTGTTGCGGTCGCCGGCGCCGTGGCGTCGGTCGTCGCCGTGACCGCGGCGGTCACCGTCCCACCCTTGTTGTCCGATGCCGCTGCAGCACCGGCGGCCCCCTCCGCCGAGGCCCACGCCGCGATCGACTGGCTCGGCACGCAGCTCGACAACCACCACGGTTCGATGCCGGCATCGTTCGGCGAGGGCAGCGACTGGGGACTCACCGCCGACGTCATCCTCGCATTCGCCTCGGCCGGTCGTTCGACCGACGCTGCAGCGCAGCGAGCGCTCGACCGACTCACCGAAAACGCCGTCGTCTACACGACCTGGGACGACATCATGCCCGACGACCACGTCCGCCTCGCTGGCCCGACGGCCAAGATGCTGTTGGCGCTCACGGCCGGTGGACGTTCGTCGGTCGTCGAAGGCGTCGACTTCGAAGCGGAGTTGCGCGGCCTGGTCACAACGTCGGGAATCCAGCGAGGTCGCGTGTCGGATCGAGTGCCGAACCCCGCGTGGAACGCCGCGAACGGATTCGGTCAGGCCTTGGCGATCCTGGCGCTGGAGACCACCCCCGGCCGATCCCCCGACTCCGCAGTTCGGTTCCTGATCGCGCAGCAATGCCCTGCCGGAGGGTTTCGCCTGAACTACTCGACCACGGCCGCCTGCGCGAACGACGCCGAGGCCGACACCGACGCGTCGGGTCTGGCGCTTTCCGCGCTGCTCGCCGTCGAACGCACCCCCGAGGTCAGCGCCTCGCTCAGCCGCGGCACCGCGTGGCTGTTGGGCAAGCAACAAGGCGATGGATCCTTCGGGGGCACCGGACCGGCCGCTGCCGCGAACACGAACAGCACCGGAATCATCGCCCAGTTTCTGAGGGCGGCGGGCCATCTTCAGGCCGCCGACCGGGCTGCCGTATGGATCACCGGATGTTGCACCGTCACGACCGCGACTGCTGCCGGCACCGCACTCGTCAGCCAACTCGGGGCGATTGCCTACTCGCCCGCAGCATTTGCCGCCGGAACGGCCGACGGCATCACGACCCAATCCGGCGACCAATGGCGTCGCTCCACCACCCAGGCGGTCCTGGCGCTCGGGCTCGCACCCTACGGTCGCGTCGACGTCACGCCGATCGTCGACTCGCCCACCTCGAGCACCGCGGCTCCCACGACCTCGTCGAGCACCACCGCGTCGAGCACGACGAGCACGTCCAGCACCACCGCGTCGAGCACGACGAGCACCTCGGCCTCGTCGACCACCTCGACCTCGTCGAGCACCACGGAAGCAACAACCACAACTGCGGCGACCACCTCGACCACCTCGACTCCCACGACCTCATCGGTGCCGACCAGCGTGCTGGGACAACAGGTGTCCCGCAACGAACCGCCGGCCGCGACGAGCGGCTCAACCTTCGGGTCGAACCGTGCCTCCTCGGGCACCGACGGAGCAGGCGGCGCGAGTCGACTCGCCACCACGGGGTCCAACGTCGCCGGGCTTCTCAGCCTCGCCGCCGGAACGATCCTGCTGGGCACCGCCGTGTTGAGTCGTCGCCCGAAGGTCGCTCGGTGAGCGGCCGCCCATCGAGGACCGCGTCGAGGACCGCGTCGGTCACCGCGATGGTAACCGCGGCGGTCACCGCCTTCATCGCCGCGTTGACGATGCCGCTCCTCGCCGACGCCGCCGCGGCCGAACCGGTTCATGCACAGGCTTGGACCGATGGCGCGTGCGCGACGGCGGCAGGCGTGACGGTCGTCATCGACTTCGGTGACCTCGGTGGTGGGGTTCACGTGCGCTGCGCACCCGGAGCGGTGAGTTCCGGGTTCGATGCACTCAACAAGGTCGGCGTCGAGTTCCGCACCGCGATCCGCCAACCCGGGTTCCTCTGCAGAATTGCCGGGCAGCCAGCGGACGACCCGTGCATCGACACCTCGCCTGCCTCGGCCTACTGGTCCTATTGGCTGGCCCCTCGCGGTGGCGCGTGGTGCTACAGCAACTGGGGCGCCGGAACCCGGGTTCCACCGCAAGGGTCGGTGGAAGGATGGTCCTTCTCCCGCGGTCAGACGAGTTCGAACGTTCCGCCGCCGGGCCTGGCACCGCCAGCACTCGCCGGCGCAACCGCCCCGGCACTGGCAGCCAGCGATTGCGATCCGAAGCCCTCCGCTCCGAAGGCGCCGGTCGGGACCGACAGCTCTGCAAACGCGACCACCGCCCCGAACACCACCGCGAAGGCACCGGTCACGGCCGTTCCCAACGGATCCAACGGATCCAACGGCTCAATCAACTCACCCGCGGCGGCAAACACGGCTCCAAATGCAGCGCCCTCGGCAAATTCCGCTGGCACCGCCCGCGGGGCGACCACGCCGCCGGCACCGCCCGGATCCGATTCCGGTCCGGGCGCCCAGACCCCAGCATTGGCCGAGCCGAACCCTGTCGCCGAGGTCGAGGCTCAGGTAGCGGCCGAGACGACCGTTCCCGCCGAGGATTCGAACGGCTCCACCGATCCGACCGACTCCACATCACCACCGGACTCGACCGGCAGCGACGACAACGACGACCGCGCCGCCGGCGCACCGATCGAGTTGTCGGCAGGCACCGATCGTGGTTCGCCGGTCGGCGTCGCCGTCGGCGGATCGCTCATTGCGGCGATGGGGCTGGTCGCGCTCGTGTTGAGGAAGCGTGGCAGAGCGCACTAGCCCTCCACCGGTTTCACCCCCCGCCGCAAGTCGCACTGCATTCCGCACCGTGTTTCGTCCTGCGTTTCGCACTCCGGTACGGCTCCGTCGCGATCTGCACCCCGGCGCCTGGTGGATCTGGGCGCTCGCAATGGCAACGGCCACGACCCGCACGACCAACCCACTCCTCATCGGCCTCACCCTCGCGGTCGTCGCGCTCGTGGTGTCCGAACGACGCAGCGATGCGCCGTGGGCCAAGGGATTCGGGGCCTATTTCGCGTTCGGCCTCGTCATCATCGGGATCCGCTTGGTCTTTCGGATGTTCCTCGACGGCCAACACGGAACGCACATCCTGTTCACCCTTCCCGAGATCCCGTTACCGGAGGCTGCCGCCGGGATTCGCATCGGAGGCCCGGTCTCCCTCGAAGGCATGCTGGCCGCACTCTACGACGGGCTCCGGCTCGCCACGATGCTGATCTGCATCGGGGCCGCGAACGTCCTCGCCAATCCGAAACGCCTGCTCAAGTCGGTGCCGAGCGCGCTCTACGAGGTCGGCTCGGCGATCACCGTTGCGCTCAGCGTTGCACCACAACTCGTCGAAAGCGGCCGCCGCGTCGCCCGCGCGCGGCGACTTCGCGGCGAGGTGGGGCGGCGAACCCACTGGGTGCGCCAGGTCGCCATCCCGGTCATGACCGATGCCCTCGACCGCTCTCTCGCCCTCGCCGCCGCCATGGATTCGCGCGGCTACGGCCGCACCGCCGGGGCCAGCCGCGGGTCGCGCCGGGTGACCGGAGCACTCATGTTGGTCGGCCTCGCGGGGCTGTGTGCCGGAACCTACGGCCTGCTCGACACCACCGCATTCGGCCCACTCACCGCCCCCATGCTCATCGGCGGTGTGGCCGCGTGTGCCGCCGGGATCCGGGCCAGCGGATCGCAGGTCCAGCGAACCCGCTATCGGCCCGACCCGTGGGCCCTCCCGGAGTGGGGGGTCGCCGCAGTCGGCACCGGCGTCGCCGTCGTCATCGTCGTCACCTCGTCGATCGATCCGAACCAGCTCAATCCGTCCCTGCAACCACTCGTGTGGCCGAGCCTGCCTCCGATACCGACGATCGCCATTCTGTGCGGTGCACTCGCCGCCGTCATCGCTCCACCCCCCGCCTGGGCGAGCCGGTCGACCGGATTCGACCTCGACGACGACGCCGACCTTGGCACCCACGCCGGGGTCTCGACCCCCGATCAACTCGCCGCCCTGCTACGCCCGAAGGTCTCGCGATGATCCGCTTCGACCACGTCTCGGTCACCTATCCCGACACCGACGGACCGACACTTCGCGACGTCTCACTGACGATCGCCGAGGGGGAGCTGTGCGTCGTGATCGGCTCCACGGGAGCCGGCAAGTCGACCCTGCTCGGAGCGATCAACGGCCTGGTGCCCCACTTCACCGGCGGACTCTTGTCGGGAACGGTGACCGTGAACGGAAAAGGCACCCGAACCCACCCGCCTCGCGAGCTGGCAGAGGTCGTCGGCGTCGTCGGACAGGATCCGCTCGCGGGGTTCGTCACCGACATCGTCGAAGACGAGCTCGCCTACGGGATGGAACAGCTCGCCATCGGTCCTGACGTGATGCGTAAGCGGGTCGAGGAGACACTCGACCTGCTCGGAATCGCGGATCTGCGCCACCGTGCGCTGCGCACGCTGTCGGGGGGCCAGCAACAGCGGGTCGCGATCGGCTCGGTGCTCACCAACCATCCGAGCGTCATCGTGTTGGATGAACCCACATCGGCCCTCGATCCGACGGCGGCCGAGGATGTCCTGGCCACCGTGACCCGCCTGGTTCATGACCTCGGGGTCACGGTCGTCATGGCGGAACACCGTCTCGAGCGGGTCATCCACTATGCGGACAGCGCGCTGTATCTCTCCGGCGACGGCCGGGTCGTCGCCGGCACGCCAGCGGAGGTCCTCGAGATCTCCACGATTGCACCCCCGATCGTGCACCTCGGCCGGTTGGCCGGATGGTCGCCGCTTCCGCTGTCGGTGCGCGACGCGCGCCGAGCGGCCGCTCCGCTGCGCGATCGCCTGGGCGCCACGGCTCCCCCAGAACGTCGACCGACGACGGCGGAGGTGGCTCCGATCGCAAGTCGACCGCCCAGCGATGCGACCGCGGTGACCATGTCCGGGCTCACGGTCGTCTTCGGACGGACCACCGCGGTGAACCAGGTCGACCTGTCGCTCTTCGACGGTGAGATCGTCGCGCTGATGGGGCGCAACGGATCCGGTAAGTCGACGCTGATGTGGGCGCTGCAAGGCAGCGGCCACCGGACCCGAGGCACCGTCGGGGTGCGCCGCGATGACGGTACGGAGGTCGACACCGACCGACTCTCCCCCGCCGAGGCCCGCGCACTCGTGGGGCTCGTCCCACAAAACGCCGCCGACCTGTTGTATCTCGACACCGTCGCTCAGGAATGCGCACAGGCCGACCTCGACGCCGAACGTGAGACGGGAACGTGCGACGACCTCCTGGCGCGCCTGGTGCCCGGCATCGATCGCAGCAGCCACCCCCGCGACCTGTCCGAGGGGCAGCGACTTGCGCTCGTCTTGGCCATTCAGCTCACCGCCTCACCGCGAACCGTGTTGCTGGACGAGCCGACCCGGGGCCTCGACTACAACGCCAAGGAGAACCTGACGCGGATCCTTCGCGAACTCGCCGAGGCCGGCCATGCGGTCATGGTGTCGACTCACGACGTCGAATTCGTCGCGGCGAGCGCAGACCGGGTCGTCGTCATGGCTCAGGGTGAAATCGTGGCCGACGGACCGACCGTGGACGTCATCGTGTCCTCGCCGGCATTCGCTCCACAGGTGGCCAAGGTCCTCGCACCTCAGCGCTGGCTGACGGTCGGGGAGGTTCGTGGGGCGCTCGCGGCGAACGGGCCGCCCGAGTCGCCGGCTCCCACCGGACCGATCCCCGGGGCGGCGCCATGACCGCCCCGGCGCTTTCGACGCGGGCCGCTTCGGGCCTTGCGGGGTCGCGGCTCCGGGTGCGCTCGGCGGTCGTCCTCGCCGTCGCTTCTCTGGCCGGACTGTCCATGTTCCTGTGGCCGTTGCTGTTGCAGGCACCAGCGGAGGCCGGCCACAACACCGACGCGCCGTTCGTGTTCATCGGCATCCTTCCCGTGCTGCTCGCCGTCGTGCTCACCGAGTTGCACACCGGTGGCATCGACACCAAGTCGCTCGCGATGCTCGGCGTGTTGTCCGCCATGGGCGCAGCGCTTCGGCCCATGGGTGCTGGACTCGCCGGCATCGAGACCGTCTTCTTCCTGCTGATTCTCGCCGGGCGGGTCTATGGCCCGGGTTTCGGCTTCGTCCTCGGCAGCACCACGTTGTTCGCCTCGGCGATCATCACGGGCGGCATCGGCCCGTGGCTCCCGTTCCAGATGTTGGGTTCGGCGTGGGTCGGCCTCGGCGCCGGGCTGTTGCCACGACGGGTTCGCGGACGCTCGGAGATCGCCATGCTGTGCGCCTACGGAGCGGTGGCGGCCTACGTGTTCGGGTTCTTGTTGAACATGTGGTTCTGGCCGTACGCGATCGGCGCGGACACCGAGTTGTCGTTCGTCCCCGGCGACGCGGTGTTGTCGAACCTGCACCGCTTCGTGCTGTATTCGCTGGCGACGTCGACCTTCGGTTGGGACACCGGCAGGGCGATCACCAACATCATCGCCATCAGCGTCGTCGGTCCGCCGGTGCTGTTGACCCTTCGTCGAGCGGCCCGCAAGGCCGCCTTCGGCGCCCCAGTCGAGTTCGTTTCCTCGCCCGACGCGAGTTCTGGGCGCGTCAGCCGGTGGGATGTTTCCCGCCGACGCGCCCCCA
>JAMLGM010000016.1 GCA_023957975.1 Microthrixaceae bacterium
TCAACAGGCGTCGGCCCGACCCGGCTCGCCGAGGCAGATTCCGATCGCCCGAGCCGTGCGCAACACTCCATCGTCGTCGGGGATGAGGCGGGCGCGATCGGCCACCTCGCTGAGCGGCACGGTGACGGCGTTGCCGTCGCGTAGGGCGATCATCACGTTGCGGTGACCCTCGACGATCGCCCGGATCGCCTCGGAGCCGTAGCGCAGGCCGAGGAGGCGGTCATCAGCCGTCGGGGAACCGCCCCGAAGCAGGTGCCCGAGGTTCGACCAGCGCGCCTCCTTGCCGGTCAGTTCCTCGAGTTGTTCGGCGACGAGTTGCGACACCCCGCCGAGTCGAGTCGTACCCTGCAGCGTGGTAGCGCTTCCACCGATCGGCTTGGCACCTTCGGCGACGACGACGATCGAGTAGTCCTGCCCGCGCTCGGCGCGCTGGCGGACCCGTTGCGCCACGACCTCGATGTCGTAGGGGATCTCCGGAATCAAGATGGCGTGTGCGGCGCCGGCGATGCCGGAGTACAGGGCGATCCATCCCGCGGTGCGTCCCATGACCTCGATCACCATGATCCGGTCATGCGCGGTCGTCGTGGAGACGAGTCGGTCGATGCATTCGGTGGCAAAGCTGACAGCGCTGTCGAAGCCCGGGGTCTGATCGGTGTGTTCGAGATCGTTGTCGATCGTCTTGGGGACCCCGATGACCGACATGCCCAACTCGGAGAGCTTGTGGCCGATCGTGAGCGACCCGTCGCCGCCGATCGCCACCATGATGTCGACGCCGAGTTCTCGAAGGCGCTGCACGACCGCCTCGCCGCGGCCCGTTTCAAAGGGGTTGCCGCGGTTGGTGGTGCCGAGGATGGTGCCTCCGACGTTGGTGATGTCGCGCACCACGTCGCGGTGCAGTTCGACGACCCCGTCGTCGTGGAAGAGCCCCTCGTAGCCGTCGCGAATTCCGATGACGTCCCAACCCTGATCGATGGCGCCGAGCACGGCACCTCGAATCGTGGCGTTCAGACCGGGGGCGTCACCGCCACCGGTGTTGATGGCCAGTCGCCGTACGGGTGCGGACATGGCGCCTCGCTTTCGGGGCCGGCAGGTCCGGCCGAGGAGAAACGGATTCGATATCTCGACCGTAGCGCCCGCGCCGGTAGCTTCTGACCCATGACAGGGTCCACGGAGACAGAGTTCGCGAACGGTTCACCCCTCGAGGCCTATTCGCGCTCGTCGTTCACTCACGAGGGGCTCACCCGCGACATCTACCGGCGCGGCAGCGGTCCGGCGGTGATCGTGATCGCCGAGATGCCGGGCATCACCCCGAAGGTGGTGGCCTTCGCGGATCGAGTCGTCGACCTGGGTTGCACCGTGGTGATGCCGGCGCTGTTCGGCGAGCCCGGCCTCGACCCCAACGCCATGGCCGTTCCGGCGGCCGCGCTCCATATGGCCGCGACCCTGACCCGGGCGTGCGTGGCGAAGGAGTTCACCGTCTGGTCCCTCGGCGAGACCAGCCCGATCGTCGGGTGGCTTCGAACGCTCGCGGCGCACGAACACGAGCGGTGCGGCGGCCCGGGGGTCGGCGCGGTCGGCATGTGCTTCACCGGTGGGTACGCGCTGTCGATGGCGGTCGATGACCGGCTGGTCGCTCCGGTGTTGTCCCAGCCGTCGATGCCGATCGCGTTGGGCCGCAGACACAAGGCAGCCCTCGACATCTCCCCAGCCGATCTCGACCGGGTGAAGGAGCGTGCGAGGCGGGGCGACCTGGAGGTGTTGGGCCTTCGGTTCTGTGGCGACCGACTGGCCCCGGGCGATCGTTTCCGGACGCTCGAGCGTGAGCTCGGCGAGGCGTTCGTCGGCGTGGAGATTCCGGATCAGTTCGCCAACAAGACGGTTCCATTCCCGCCTCACGGGGTGTTGACCGAGCACCTCATCGACGCGCCCGGCCAACCGACCCGTGACGCACTCGATCTCGTGCTCGATCTCTTTCGACGTCGGCTCCTGGCCGAAGAATCCGTAGATTAGGCAAGCAGTTCGTCGATCGTTTCGCCGCTGGCAACGCGGCGAAAGGTATCGACGGTGAGGGCGTCGAAGCTCGCGAGGCGCGAGAGCCCGGGTTCCGGCGCGACCGGCACCTGACGCTGCACGCCGATCACCCGCGCCCCGGAGGCGAGCGCCGACGCGATCCCGGTGGGGGAGTCCTCGACCGCGACGCACTGTGCGATGTCGACTCCGAGGAGGTCGGCGGCGGCAAGGTAGGGCTCGGGGTGGGGCTTTCCGTTGGTCACCTCGTCCCCGGTGACGCTGGTGGTCAACGTGTCGGCGGGAGCGCCGGCGATGATGAGGTCGGCCATGTCCCGATAGCTCATCGTGACCAGTGCTTGGCGAACTCCGGCATCTCGTAGCTCCGCGAGGATGCGCTGCGCCCCGGGCTGCCACTCGATGTGGTTGCCGAGGGTCTCGACCACCACGCCGATCAGCTCGTCGACGATCTCTGCGACGGAGCCGGGCACCCCGAGGTCCTGAAAGATCCGACCGGCGTTGGGCAGCGAGGTGCCGATGAGCTGCAGCGCGTCCTGTGGCCCCCAGTTCACCCCGTGGCGATTCGCCAGCAACACCTCGGCGCGCATCCATGCCGGTTCGGTGTCGACGAGGGTGCCGTCGAGATCCCACAACACCGCGGCCGGAAGTTCGGTCGGCGAGGGGGCGGTCGGGTGCGGGGTCGCGTACTCAGTCACCGCACCAGTGTGGTCGACGCTTCGAGATTGGGTGAGCGGACGCTGCGATACAAAATATGAACAGGTGTAAACCTGAAGGTCCGGCTGGGCTACGCTTCGCCCATGGATCTCAGGAATCTCGGCCGGGGCGAGCTCGCGGTGTTGATCCCCGAGTGGCTACTCGGCGGTCAACTCATCGATCGCGCCGGCATGCCCCATGCCATCGGTGCGTTCGGCCGAGAGGTCATGGGGGCCGTGGCGATCGACGAGTGGATGGGTGCCAGCCCGATCTACTCCAAGCGGATGCAGCGATTCCTGCGTTTCGAGGGCGACACCGTCGAGTGCATTTTCAAAGGGATGCAGCTCGACATCGGAGCGCCGCCGCAGTTCATGGACTTCCGCTACCAGCTCAACTCGGAGTACTCCGGAGAGTTCTGGCTGGACCATTGCGGGGCGCTCGTCGACGTTGAACCGATGGGGGAGGAGTACGTCGTGACGATGTGTCACGACATCGAGGACCCGACCTTCGATGCCACCGCCATCGCCACCAATCCGCGCGCCCAGATTCGTCCGATTCATCGCCCGCCTCGCGAACCGGCGGATCGCCACCCGCACTGTCACTGGACCGTGATCATCGACGACTCGCACCCCGAGGTCCCGTTTCCTGAGCAGGCCACTCAGATGATGCGGCGGGCGATCGCCACCATCGAACTCGACGAGCCCGATCGCAGCGAGGACGGGCTCACCGACTATTCGGGGCCGTTATTGGCCGACATCGTGTGGAGCGAGTTCGGTCGCACGACGCTGGTTCGCCTCGCCGAGGAGATCGCCGTCGAGTGGCATTTGCTGGCGATCTCGTTCCTGGAAGCGGTACGGGCACGGGCCGAGTCGGAGGAGTCGGCGCTGCGGATGTACCGGAATCAGGGCATCGGCATCGCAGGGGTGATGGCCCAGCGCCTCAAAGCGGCCTTCGATCTGGCCCCCGACCTCGATGGCCTCGAAGCGGTGTTCCAGCTGCACCCGATGATGCACCCGCTGGCCTACACCGCGATGGCGACGCGTCGTGACGGCGACTCGTTGGTGGTGAGCTTCGATCGCCGGGCCGCTGCGACCGCGGACGAGGCGTGGATGTCGTTCTGGGGCGACGGCCACCTTGACGCGCTGCAGGCCGTCGCCACCGAGGTGAACCAGCGCTTCGTGGTGGCCCTCGATGAGGCGTCGGGTGCCGACTCGCTCGTCGTGCGCATCACCGAGGGAGACGCCGAGGTGGCGGTGCACAGTTCGGTCGAGCTGACGAGGTTCTCGACCGGCGCGGGATTCGTCTTCGAGGAGCGCTCGACCCCGATCACGATCACCCCACGGTCGAGGTCCTAGAGGTTCGCGCTACTCAGGCGATCAGGTGCGGGAGTTCGCGGGCGAGAAACCACACGGCGAAGACCAACAACAGCACCCCGAAGGCTCGCTGGAGTCGGGCGACGTCGAATCGAGCCGCGCTGAGCGCACCGATGCGCGTTCCGGGGATCATTCCGATCGCGAACGCTCCGGCGACCAGCCAGTCGATGTCGCCGATGAACGAGCGGGTCACCAGGGTTGGGACGGTCAGCAGCGTGGCGACGACGAGGCTGGTGCCGGTCGCTTTGTTCATGTCGAGGCCGACCATCAGGAGGAACATCGGCACCAGCAGGAACCCCCCGCCGTTGGCCAGAAGGCCGGACAGAAAGCCGACGAGCGCTGCCGCCGCCGACAACAGCACCGGGTGCCGGTCGGCCCAACTCGGCGTATCGAGGACGGCGGCGGCACGGGTCGGGCGCAACACCCGGACTCCGACGACGAACAACACCACCCCGCTCATGGCGATGAGCGCTGGGCCTCCAACCCACTGCGAGGCGATCGCCCCGAGAATCGACGCAGGGACGGCGCCGATGATCGACCGTTTGGCGACCCGCCAGTCGACGTTTCCGGCCTGAACGTAGGACCACGCGCCGGTCGCCGATCCGGGGAGCATGGCGGGCAGCGGCCCCGACACGGCGGCGAGGCCGGGAACGCCGATGATCGACAGCATCGGCGTGGCGAATGCGGATCCGACGCCGAAGATGCCGTACAACACGCCAACGGCGAGGCCCGCGAGGATGATCGTCAGGGTGAGGTGGGGGGACACGCTTCAAGGATCACCGATTTCGACTCATATGTCCAAGAGCGGTAAATGATTGAAGTGATAAGCTTCACTTATGAAGTTCCACCAACTGTCGACCTTCGTGGCGGTGGTCGATCACGGTTCCGTCACTGCGGCGGCGGACGCGTTGAGCGTGTCGCAGCCCGCGGTGAGCCAGACGATTCGCAGCCTCGAACGCGATCTCGGCGTCGCGGTCTTCGACCGGATCGGACGCAACGTCCGGCTCAACGCCGCAGGCGAGGCGCTGTTGCCCGGTGCGCGCCAGGCGCTTCGGGATTTGCAGATCGCCCGCGATGCGGTGGCGTCGGTGTCGGCGTTGCGCAGCGGACGGCTCGACCTGGTGTCGCTGCCGACCCTCGGGGTGTCTCCGGTGGCCGAGCTGATCGGCGAGTTCCACCGGCGTCATCCCGATATCAGCGTCCGGCTCGTCGAACCCGACTCGGCGGCACGGATCGGATCGGTGGTCGCCAGCGGGGAGGCCGAGATCGGGTTCACCGAGCTGACCTCGCAGGGGGTGGTGCCATCGGATGCGACGTCCGCGGCCGACCGGCTCGAATCGGTCGAACTCGACCATCAGGTGTATGTCGTGGTGTATCACCGAAGCGTCGAACTCGACGAGGTCCATGCCCCCGACGGGGCGCCGGTCCCGCTCACCGAACTGGCGTCACTCCCGCTCGTCACGGCCATCGAAGGGACCTCGACCCGTCGGCTCATCGACGAGGCCTTCGCCTACGTGGGGGTCGCACCTCGCATTGCGGTGGAGACGGAACTGCGTGAGGTGATCGCCGCGGTCGTCGCTGCCGGCGGGGGGTATTCGATCCTGCCTCGGGTCGTGGCCGAGGCGATCGGTTCCCCCGATGGAGACATCGTGATCGCGCAGGTCGCGCCCCCGATTCGCCGGCGGGTCGGAGTCATCTTTCGTCCGGGCGCGATGAGCCCCGCCGGTCGAGCATTCCTCGAGGTGGTCGAGGAGTCGAAACGGCGGGGCTGAACGCACCCGGTGGAGGAGCCCGGGCGAACGTGTTGCGGGTCGGCACCCGCAGACAGGTCTCTAGATCTGCTGGCGCATCTGTTCCACGATGCTCATGGCTTTATCGATCGGGATGACGAAGCCCACGTTGGAGGCCTGGGTGCCACTCGACGAGGACGCCACCGCGGTGTTGATGCCGATCACCTGGCCGGCAGCGTTGACCAGCGGGCCACCCGAGTTGCCCGAACTGATCGCAGCGTCGGTCTGGATGAGGCCGGTGAGCTGCTCGCTCGAGTAGGCGTCTCCGGCGGTGATCGCTCGATCGAGGCCCGACACGATGCCGCGGGTCACCGACATCCCGCCCTCAAGGGCGAGCGCATTGCCGATCGCCACGACATCGTCGCCGACGGCGGCGGTGGAGGATTCCCCGATCGTCGCCGCGGGAAGGTCGGTGTCGGCGTCGACCTGGAGAAGCGCCAGGTCGTTGCTCGAATCGCCAGCGATCACCGTCGCCGGGTACTCGACCTCCTCGCCGTCGACGACCACGGTGACGGTCACCCGGGATGCTCCGCTGACGACGTGGGCGTTGGTGAGCACCTGTCCGTCGGAGGTGAGGATGACCCCGGTGCCGGCGCCCGATCCCGTTTGGGTGAAGGGGCCTCGACGCTCGACCACCTCGGTGTTCACCGCCACGACCGAGGGGCCGACGCGATCGACGATCTCGGCGACGCTGAGCGGCGAACTGGTGGAGGCGGCGGGAATCGCCGTATTGGCGCCGGTGCCGGAGTCGCCCGAAGCGGACGGAGGTGCCGCGGTCACCGCGGTGGGCGTCGCGGTCGATCCGGTATCGGCGAATGAAGCCGCCGCGAAGCCGCCGACTCCGCCGGCGACGAGCGCGGCGGCGACCGTCACGGCCGCCGCCCCGCGCCGAGCGGCTCGCGGTTGGGATTTCGCCGACCGGCCTCGCGGTGTCGCGGACTCGGCGGCACCGCCAGAAGCGGAAGGCGCCTCGCTGGGCGGCGCTCCCAAGACCGACGACGGTGCCGAATAGGGCGGTTCGTTCGGGGGGTAGGGAGGCGGGGAGCCCACCCAGGGCTGATGAGGCGGAAAGGGAGATTCGTTCATGGGAACGACTTTCCTCCGCGAACCTTGGAGCTTCCTCCGAAGACCCTGAAGGTCGGCTGTGTGCCTGTGGGAACGTTCAGCCGGATGCGGACGGCGCTGATTCCCACGCCTCGAACTGTGTGCTGATCAGGTCGATGATGTCGCCGAGAAAGAGGCTCACGTCGACGAGGTGCAGGCCCCACTCGGCAGACAGGTCGCCGGTGATGTCATCAGCGCGCGAGTCGGTGGGATCGGCGTGCACCGTGATCATCGCGGCGTTCTTCGTTTCGGTATCTCGGCACTCGGCGAACACGAAGTCGTCGAGTGCGACATAGGTGGTGTCGATGACCGCTCCATCGAACCATGAGGCATCTTCGGGTACCGCCGGGAGCAGCGAGGACAAGATCGAGGCGTTGCGGACGGCCGGCATCAACGGGGAGGTCACCGAGCGCGTCCCGCGCAACGACGACGGGGGGTTGCACGCAGCGACCGTGCCGTCGAAGTGGCGGCCGAAGATGGAGCCCGCCGATTCGGGCTCCTCGCTTCGGTACGAGGACCAGGTGACGACACAACCGGTGTCGGTTTCCTCCCGACACAACGGCGTCGAGGAGAACGTCGCTCCAACGTCGGCGCCGTCGGGGACCTGGATCGAGGTGCCGGCCAGGTAGGCGGCGATGAGGAGTCGTGAGGCCGACTCGTCCGGCTCGATCTCCTCTTGAATCAATCGCGTCAGGTGCATCGATCCCTGCGAGTGTCCGATCAACACGACCCCTCGCCCGTCGTTGTCGGTCGCGAGGTAGTGGCGCCAGGCGGCGAGGACGTCGTCGTAGGGGTTGACCTCGTCGTCGGGAACATCGCCACCGACCCGAGCACCGATCGATGCCAGGGTCCACTGTCGGTACAACGGGGCGAATACCCGACAGCGGCTGGTCAACGGTGCGGCCTGGTATCGGGCCACGTAGCCCTCTTCGTCCTCGCTGGCGAACCAGTCGCTGGTCGTGGTGGCGTCGCGCGAGATCGTCGGATAGACGTAGAAACAGTCGAAGGGCTGCTCGTTGCGTCGAAGGTCGGTGCGTTTCACCCCGTTCGCGTTGACGGTGCTCGCCGACAGTTCGATCGAACACGCGTCATCGGCCCCCGGAGCACACAGCCATTTCGCGGGGTCGCTGTAGATGTTGTCGGCCCCAGGGCCGTCGCCGGACGAGCCCGACGCGGAACCAGCGGTGGTCGAGACTGCGGTCGTGGTGGACCCAACGGTTTCGCCGTCGGCCGAATCGTTCGTGCAGCCGGTTGCCGCGGTCAGGGCGAGAGCACACATCGCCGCGGCCAGCTTCGTGGTGGTGATCACCGCCGCAACCGTAGTGGGTCGTGTGCAGGTGTTACTCCCGTGCGGCGGCGCCCTGAAGTCGAGCGACCAGGTGGTCGAGCACGCTGCGGGGGCCCATCCGTACGTACCATTCGTAGCCGTAGACCTCGCCGAAGGAACCCTGCAGTCCCAGGGACGGGTCGCTGATCTGGCTGCGATGAGCGGCGATGGCGGCCTGCTTTTCGGCCAGGAAGCGGTGTATGGGAATCGTCGTGGTGATCTCGACGGTGGAGGATCCGATGGGGCGCATCGAGGGGATCGATTCGTCGGCCCGGTGGATCAGGTGGGATTCGACGAAGTGGAGGTACTCGCGATCAACCGTCGAGAGGTATCGAGACGAGACCCCGGCGAGTTCGGCCGCCAGCATCGTCGCGCGGTGGGCGTGGATGTGGTCGGGGTGTTCGTAGATCCCGTGGTCGTCATAGCCGACCACGGCACTGGCCCGTTCCTGGTCGAGCACCTCGGCGATCTGTTCGCCGACGAGGTCGAGCGACGCTTCGACGAACGATCCGGTGTCGCCGGCGGACGCTGGGAGGTGTAGTCCGGAATCGACGTGATCGAGAAACACCAGGCGTGCGACCCCGAGGAGATCGCACGCTTCCTGGGCTTCGATGCGGCGGCGATGACGCAGCGACTCGATGCTCTCGGCACCGTCGCGTTCGCCCAGTTCTCCGGAGGTTGCGAGCACCACGACCGTGCGCACGCCGGCGTCGTTCAGCGCGGCGAGGGTTCCCCCGGTGAAGATGGCCTCATCGTCGGGGTGTGCATGGACGAATACGACGGTGTCGTCGCCCCTCGCCGGCACGGTCTACTCGTGGGCTCGGGGTTCGAGGCCGAGGATTTCGCAGGACTCGTCGTACATTCGCACGATTTCCTGGCGGATCTCGATCCGCTCGCTCAGCCGGCGGGCCCAGGGGATGCGGATGGTTTCGGTGCCGCTGGGTGTCACGACCTCGTAGTCGCCGCCGTCGTTGTCGAGGCCGATCATCCTGGCGTCGGTCGCGCCCGGCCGGGCTCCGAGCGCACGGGCGATGAGGAGCGTGTCATCGGCGTGGTCCTCGTTCATGTGCCGGGTCACGCCGGAGATCACGGCATCGTCGAAGGTCGGGAGGGGCTCGGGCATATGCATCTACTCACAGATCGTGGGTGCCTTGGCACACCATTGTTGGAATCGGGACGAATCGTATAGTGTGAAGCCCGCCTAACAGGCACGCCGATTGATCGACACGGCCGGAGGACGCTGAGGCGCCGGTCGTCAGGGAGTTACACGTGAGCACGATTGAGGATACCGTCGAAGCGCCCCTCGCTTTCTCGGAGCAGATCCGCCAAGCGACCTGGGGTGATCACGAAGGGGCGGAACACGCCACCTACATGGACGATCTCCTCGCCGGGAAGCTGACGCTGGCGCAATACGCCGTGCTCAAGGAGCAACTCTGGTTCGTGTACCTCGAAATCGAGAAGGCCGCCGAGCGCTTCGCCGACGACCCCGCCGCTCAGCCGTTCGCGTCGAAGGAGTGGATGGACAAGCTCCGCCGTCTTCCCGCCCTCGAGCGCGACCTCGACTTCATGAGCCCCGGCTGGCGCGGGACGATCACGCCGACCCCGGAAACCGCCGAATACATCGCTCGCCTGAAGGAGAAGGCTTCGGATTGGGCAGCGGGATGGATTGCCCACCACTACACCCGGTACATGGGGGATCTGTCGGGTGGGCAGATGATCGCCCGCCTCGCCTGGAAGCTCTACGACATCTCGCCCGAGGAGGGTGCGGAGTTCTATCACTTCGCCGACGTCGAGAGCCCGAAGGGCTTCCGCGATGCCTACCGCGAAGCGCTCGACGCGTTGCCCTACGGCGACGAGGAGAAGGCCGCGATGGTCGAAGAGGTTCGCGAGGCCTACCGCCTCAACACGCTCATGCTGACGCACCTTGCGAACTACATGCCGAAGTGACCTCGCCGGGTAGGACGCTGGCCGTGTGACGCTCGTCTCGGCAAATTAGTTTCACTAACTAACTAAATATCGGTATGCTGATCGGCGATGAGTGACTCACGCGCCGCAGCAGCCGATTCCACAACGGGTACCGACGTCGCGGCAGCGCCCAGCGGCATGGGCGACCTCGACGAGGTTGCCGCATCGATTCGCTTGGCGGTCCTTCGCCTGGGCCGAATTCTTCGCCACCAAGACCCTCACGAATTGTCGGCGCCGCTGACGACCGCGCTGTTGACGCTCGGTCGTCGCGGCCCGATGTCGCTGTCCGAACTCGCCGCCGCAGAACGGATCACCTCGCCGACCACCTCGAAGATCGTCGACAAGCTCGAGGGGCTCGGTTACGTGACCAAGGTGGCCGATGCGCACGATCGGAGGGTGTGTCGTATCGCCGTCACCCCGCAGGGCGCGGCGGAGGTCGACCTGATCGGCTCTCGGCGCACCGCCTATGTCCGGCGGTCGATCGACGCGCTCGCCCCCGAGTTGCAGGCCGCTCTGCCCGACGCAGTCCGGGTGCTCGAGGCGCTGGTGTCCGCCGCCGGCACCGCTGCTGCGACGAATGCCGACGAGACCGCAGCCGACGAGACCGCAGCCGGCGGGTTGGCCGCGGCCGGGGAGGTGCGGCGATGAGCGTTGCCGCCACGGTTCCACCAGTTGCCAACACGAGCACCTTCGCCTCGCTTCGGGTGGCGAACTTCCGCCGGTTCTTCATCGGCCAGAGCATCTCCCAGGTCGGCAACTGGTTGACCGTGCTGGCCCAGTCGCTGCTCATCCTGCATCTCACCGGCAGCGGGTTCGCCGTGGGGCTCCTCACCGCAGCGCTGTGTGGCCCCGTGCTGTTGTTCGGGCCGATGGCCGGCCTCATCGCCGACCGGGTCGACAAGCGCAAACTGCTCATCGGCGTTCAGTCGGCAGCGATGGTGCAGTCGTTGCTGTTGGCGCTCGTTGCGTTCAGCGACGATCCATCGATTCCGGCGATCTTCGTGCTCGCGTTCATGGGTGGGGTTCTCACCGCGCTCGACAACCCGGCCCGTCGGTCCATCGTCGTGGAGATGGTGCCGGTCGAGTCGGTGAACAACGCCGTGTCGATCAACAGCGCCCTGATGACCGGGTCGCGAATCATCGGCCCGGCGATCGCCGGCGGCCTGATCGCGACGGTCGGCTACGGATGGTGTTTCCTGATCGACGGCATCAGCTACATCGCCGTGCTGATCGCCTTCGCTCGGATGAATCCGGCGGAGTTCCGTCGCGCCGAGGCGCCGGCCCCCGGCAAAGGTCAGGTGCGCGCCGGACTGCGATATGTCCGCAACGAACCCGTGTTGTGGGTTCCGCTGGTGATGGCGACGATCATCGGCACGTTCACGTTCAACTTCAGCGTGGTGTTGCCGCTGTTGGTCGTCGACAGCTTCGGAGGGACCGACACGACGTTCACGACGCTTTTGTCGGTGTTGAGCATCGGGTCGTTCGTCTCGGCGCTCGCCTTAGGCCGACGAGCGGTTGTGCCGCTGCGTCACGTGTGGGTGGCCGCCGCTGCGTTCGGCGTGTCGATGCTGGGGTTGGCGGCGGCCCCGTCGATGGCGATCGCGTACCCGATCGCGGTGCTCATCGGTGCCTCGAGCATCGCGTTCATGGTGTCGTCGACCGCGATCGTCCAACTCAACGCCGACCCGTCGATGCGCGGCCGGGTATTGGCGTTGCAGGCCATGGTGTTTCTCGGGACCACGCCGATCGGCGGCCCGATCCTGGGGGCGATCTGCGAATGGATCGACCCTCGCGCCGGGGTTGCACTCGGGGCCGTCGCTGCGCTCGTCGCGGCGGCGTACGGCTGGAGCCGCGACCCGGATCGGATCACACCAAGGCTTTACCGCTCCGCACCCGCTGCCTGAAGTCGTACAGGTAGGCGTTGAGCGGAAACGCCCGAACGGGTGTGGGGAGGTGGCGGTTGAACATCCCGATCGAGGAAAACAGCAGGTCGAAAGCCCGTTGATCGGCACGCGACCATGACAGGTGCATCTGTTTGCGGAACGCGGGTTCGAGGAATCCGGTGGTCAGGAACCTGTGGAACGGCCGAGTGGCGAACGCGATGGGTGCGGGCAGCATCGTGAGGTCGACGAGTTGCATCAGGTACTCGCGGACGCGGTCGTCGATGTGCACCTTGGTGAGCTGTTCGTCCCAGTAGGTCTGAAAGTCGTCGCGGGTCTTCGGCCACTGTTCCTCGCGCATCTGCAGGGTGGTGCCGAGCACCCGACTCATTTCGTAGAGGCCGTTCTGGCCGCGGTAGCGGGCCCTTGGATAGAGCGCATTGTGCACGTCCTCGGAACCCTTGTAGAGGCAGGCCGCCACCCACAACTGCAGCCCGGTATCGAAGGCGTTGTAGTCGACGGGGCTGTCCTCGGTCGACCGCACCTGGCGGTGTGCGGCATTCACCGCCTTTCGGTACGCCAGCTTCTCGGTGTCGGAGCCGTAGGCGGCGACCGCCAGGTAGGTGAACGTCGTGCGCATCCGTTTGAACGGATGCTTGGTGACATTGCCCGAGTCGACCTTGCTCTCGGCGACGCCGTGGCCGATGCCGGGCATCGACAGTTGCATGATGACGTTCGCCGCACCGGCGGCGAGTGCGACACCGGAGATGACGTCATTGAAATTGCGGGGGTGGATGACCGACACGTTGCCTCCGTTCGTTCCGGTTCGTTCAGATCGGCTCAGCCGACAGCGCTCGTCGAGTCGCCGTCGCGCAGGAGCCCCTTGACGACCTTGCCGCCGGCATTGCGTGGTAGTTCGTCGTGGACGACGAGGGCCTTCGGCTGTTTGAAGCGGGCGAGTTTGTCGTCCATCCAGACCTCGAGTTCGTCGATGGTGAGTTGCGCGCCGGGGGCCAACACGACCGCGGCGACCGGCACCTCACCCCACTTGTCGTCGGCGCGCCCGTAGACGGCGACATCGACGATGTCGGGATGGGCGAACAGCGTGTTTTCGACCTCAGCGCAGTAGACGTTCTCGCCGCCCGAGATGATCATGTCCTTGGCCCGGTCGACGATCCACACGAACCCCTCCTCGTCCTGGCGAACGAGGTCGCCGGAGTGGAACCACCCGCCTCTGAAGGCTTCGGCGGTTGCGTCGTCGCGGCGCCAGTATCCCTGCATGAGGTTCGGGCCGAGGTAGACGATCTCACCCACCTCTCCGACGGCGACGTCGTTCATCTCCGCATCGACGACCCGGTACATCAAGGTGGGAAGCGGCTTGCCGACCGACCCCAGCTTTCGAAGCGAATCTTCGCCGGACAGTGCGCAGGTGACGGGGCTCATCTCGGTCTGGCCGAACACGGCGATGTTGGTGGCGTTGGGGAAGCACTCGGTCATCTGGCGCAACAAGGTTTCCGACGCGGGGGCGGCGCCCCAGCTGATGATGCGCAGCGCCAGATCGGCCTCTTTGACGTAAGGCTCGGCGACGATGGCCTGCCACTGGGTGGGGACGTTGAACACGACCGTGGCGCGCTCGGCCTCCCAGGCCTTGATCGTGTCGAGCGCGTTGAAAGCGCCGAGGGGATGGATGATCGAAGGGATGCCGAGGAGGAACGAGGTGGCGATCGAGCCGAGACCTGCGATGTGGAAGAACGGGGCGGTCACGAAGGCGACGTCATCGGGGTGGTCGCCGTTGATGCGCACCATCGACGTGGCCTGGCTGAACAGGTTGAGGTGATCGAGCATCGCACCCTTGGGCCGGCCCGTGGTCCCGGAGGTGTACATGATGAGCGCCGGGGTGGACTCGGCGACATCGGGGGCCTCGAAGCCGTCGAGTGGTTCGGCGATCAGATCGTTCGAGGACTCGTGGTCGCTGTCGGGGCTGGCGTCGCCGAGGATGATGATCCGCTTCAGGCGCGACGTGATCTGTTGGGTGGCGCCGATGAGCGGGGCCAGTAGGGCATCGGCGATGATCGCGTCCGCGTCGGCGTCGTCGATGATGAAAGCGATCTCGGGTGGGGTCAGGCGAATGTTGATCGGCACCGCCATCGCACCGAGGGTGTTGACGGCAAACACCGCTTCGAGCACCTCGGTGGAGTTCAGGGTCAACAACATGACGCGGTCGCCGAAGCCGACGCCGCGCCGCTGAAGGGCTGCGGCGAGTGATTGCACGCGATCGTGGAACTCGCTCCAGGTCGTCACCGCGCCGAGGTGCTTGAACGCCGTCGCGTCGGGACGCATTCGCGCATGGACTGCGACGTGGTTCATCCAGTGGTTGCGACGAACGGACCGTGGAATGACCGAGTCGGACATGGGACCCCCTCCATGAACACTATTGGCGATGCGCCAACAGTAGAGGGCGGACGTGTTGAGAGCCAGCGATGTCCTCGGTCGGCGGTGGTCACCGCCGTCGGCGGCGACCGCACGCGGATGCGGTAGGTCGGGTGGCTACGCTTCGGCCATGGGTTCCGAGGCGACTCCACACTCGGTGCGAGATGACGTCTCGCGCTCGGCGTCGGCTCGCGACCCACGGTGGGTCAAGGTGGCGGTGGTGCTCTTCGCTGCGGTCGTCGCGATCTTGGCGATGCCCATGACCTCGTTGGCATCTCGCGAGGTCGGCCCCGGGGTCGTGAGCGCTCGCATCGCACCGAGTTGGCCGGGCGAGACGGTGTTGGAACTTCCGCCGCTCGGGCGTCTCGCGGCTGCGACTCACCGTGGTCCGACGCAAGTCGCGCTGCGCCTCGACGAGGTCGATGTTCGTGCGGCTCAATCGTTGACGACCTCGACGGGGGCGTTCGATCGGGAACATCTGAATTCGTTGGTCGAGGACGATCTTCCCGGACTCTTCTGGCGTGTCGGGCTGCGGCTCGGGGTGCTGTCGGCCCTCGTCGGGGCAGCGGCGGCCCTGCTGTTGCCAGGCCGACACCGAGACCGGGGTTGGTTGTGGCGCCGCACGTTGATGGGATCGGTGGCCGCGGTCGTGGCGGTTTCGGCCGTCGCTGCGAGCACGGCGGTGGGCTATTCGACCGACGCGTTCAAACAACCGAGGACCAGTGGTCCGCTGTCGATGGTCAGCCCGTTGATCGCCCAGGCTGGCGACAACTTCACCGACGGTCTCAAGCAGATCGACGATCGTTCGAAGGTGCTGGCCCAGAAGCTCGCCGACCTGTACTCCTCGACGATCGACGCCGATGTGGCGGCCTCGAGCGGCGAAACCGTCATCTTGCACGTGTCCGACATCCACCTGAATCCGGTGGGAATCTCACTGGCTCGCGAGCTGGCGTCGACCTTCGACGTCGACGCCGTGATCGACACCGGCGACCTGACGTCGTTCGGCCAGGAACCCGAGGCGCGCATGGTGTCGGAGCTGTCCAAGTTCGACGTCCCGTACTACTTCGTCGCCGGCAATCACGACGGGTTCGAAGCTCGCAAGGCGATTGCGGCAATCGACGGAGTGACGGCGATCGACGGCGACGTGGTCACCGTCGGCGACGTTCGGATCCTCGGAGTGGAGGACCCGACCCAGACGGCGCTTCGGTCCATTCCCCGAGCGGACCTTCAACGCCGCTACGAAGCCCAGTACCCGAGAATCGAGGAACTGTTGCGTCGACACGAACCCGACGTGTTGGCGATTCACAATCCGGTCCAGGCGGTTCCCGCGATGGGCAAGGTGGCGACGGTCATCGGTGGCCACGTTCATCGGTTCACGCTGAGTGAATCGGACGGCACCGTGCTGGCGACCGTGGGGTCGAGCGGCGCCACCGGGCTCGGCGCGCTCTTGGTGGAGACCCGCGAGAACTACGCGTTCGAACTGCTGCGGTTCTCCGGCAAACGCCTGGTGGCCATCGACACGATCGAGTTGCGTGGAACCCGCGGCGAGTTCGTCTCGCGCCGTCATCTCATCGGTCCAGGCGTGTCCTACGGTGATGCGGCCGAGGTGATCGACGAGATGGTGATCGAGCCGTCCGCCGATCAGTTCGCCACCACGACCACGGGGTCCGAGCCCGAGCCAGCGTCCGAATCCGAGTCGACGACGACACTGCAGGAGTAATGCCGTCTGACCGACGGTCCGACAGTGAGGTGTGAGCGACCCGAGGCGCCTTCGCCGTCGATCCGGCATCGCCGCGTGTAAAGCTGTGCGGCGATGAGCGAACAGTTCTCGAGCGAGTCGCACCCGCACCCGCAGCTGCACCGTGATCCGACCGAGATCGCGGCGGCGCTCGTCGAGGCGCTCGGTCGGTCGGTGAAGGGCAAGTCGGCACAGATCGGCCTCTTGGTGGCGGGGCTGTTGAGCGGGGGCCACGTCCTGCTCGAAGACCTCCCCGGCTCGGGAAAGACGCTGCTGGCCAAATCGCTGGCCCGCGCTACCGGTGGCGTGGTCGGGCGTGTGCAGTGCACCCCGGAGCTTCTGCCGGCCGACATCGTCGGCACCTCGGTGTGGCAGCCGAGTTCCTCGCAATGGCAGTTTCATCCGGGTCCGGTGTTCGCGAATGTGCTGCTCGTCGACGAGATCAACCGGGCCTCGCCGCGGGCGCAGGCAGCACTGCTCGAGCCGATGGAGGAGCGCCAGGTCACCGTCGATGGCGCCACCTATCGGTTGCCCGACCCGTTCTTTTGCATCGCCACGCAGAACCCGCACGGCCAGGTCGGCACCTATCCGCTTCCGGAGAGCCAACTCGACAGGTTCTCGTTGGTGTTCTCGCTCGGATGGCCCGACCGCGACGCAGCAAGGGAGATTCTGGTCGGGGCGGGAGGGGTCAGTCAGCTTCCGGCCGTCGTGGCGGTGACCAACCCGACCGAGTTGGCGAATTGCATCGCGGAGGTTCGTCAGGTGCACGTGGCTGCGTCGTTGGTCGACTACCTCTTGACCCTGGTCGACGCAACCCGACACCATCGCTCGATCGACGTGGGCGTTTCGCCTCGCGTCGCGGCGAGCCTGCTGGCGCTGGCGCGGGCCCATGCGGTGGTGTGCGGACGTGACTTCGTGACCCCCGAGGACTTCCAGACGGTATTCGGCCCGGCGTGCGCCCACCGGGTGCGGCTTGGTGCCACCGACGGCGCGTCGGCTGCGCCTGCTGCGGCGGGCATAGCTGGTGTGCCCGAGATCGTCGCCCCGTCCTTCGGCGCTGCATGGAACGTACTCATGGCGGTCCTGGCCTCGGTGCCGGTGCCCGAGCGGTAGGGATCGGCGGCGAGGGTCCGGCGTGGGGAACACAGCGAGGTCCTGGGTCCGAAACGCTGGCGACCGTTCGGGCACCCCCGGGCGCGTTCGACCGACCGCGTTCGGTGCGACGTTGCTGGTGGCGCTCGTCGCCGCGGTGGTGCTTCGACCGGGCGTGGTCGACCGGGAGGCTGCGGCCATGGTGCTCGTCGCGGTGGGCGCGCTCCTCGTGGTCGGGGTCGCAATGCCCTTGGTCGCGCTCCGGTCGCTCACGGTCGAACTGGAGCCGCTCGTCACCGAGCTCGATGTCGCTCAGGTCATGAGATTGCGCTGCACCGTGTTCGGGTCGGCGGGGGTCGGGCCGCTGCGAGTTCGCGTGGCGTCGGTTGGCGAGCCGGTGCCGCTCGCGTTGACGGCGCAGAGCGAGCTGCAGTTCCCGGCGCCGAAGCGCGGGCGCTTTGAGACGCTCGAGGTTGAGGTCGTCACCGAAGGCCCGATCGGGGTGGTGCGATTGGCGCGACGCTTCGAGGTGACCCTGCCACGACCCTTGATCGTCGGCCCGGAGGTGGTGGCGGCGCAATTGCCGTGGCAGGACCTCGTCGTCGGCACCGAATCCTCGTCGTCGCGACAGGATGAGGATGGTGCGGTGCGGGCCGTGCGGCCCTATCAGTTCGGCGACACGATCAGCAGGGTGCACTGGCGTGCGACCGCCCGCCGAGGCGATGTCCTCGTTCGAGAGTACGAGTCCGAGGCCCATCGCCGGGTGACGCTGGCGGTCGACCTCGGAGCTTGCGATGACCCCGAGGCTGTGGCGTCCCTTGCGGCGGGGCTGGCGCTGGACGGGTTGCGACGAGGGGCGCACGTCGTGCTCGCTGTCAACGACGGTCGGCCACACAGCACCGAGGTTCGCTCGGCCGTGGAGGTGAGGAGAGCGCTCGCGGTCGCCCGCGTCGGCGAGGTAAGCCCGACGAGCGGCGGGCTCGTTATCGATGTCGCCCGTGCCATCGCGTCGCCGCCGCCCGATGGGGCGCAGCGATGAGTGGCGAACAGGTCGCGCTCGATCGACGGGCGGCGTCGCCCCGACGCACCCTCGCGATCGGTGCCCTGAGCGCTCTGTCGGTCGGGCTCGCTGTCAGCTTGTTGCCGGCGCGCGTCGGGGGAGTGGCAATGGCGTTCGGCAGCGGAGCGACCGTTGCGCTGTTGGGGGTGTTCGGCCTGCGGTCGGTGCCGCTTCGTCGGGTCGTTCGTGGGCTGTGTCTGTTGGGCGTCGTCATCGTGGTCGGCTGGGCAGACCTCGCCTCATCCCAGGTCGACACCACCATGGTCGGGCTGGCGTGGATGGCCGCCACGGCCGCAGCGCTGGTGGCCGCGCAAACGACCTGGGGGGCTGCACCCGGCCGGCCACCGCAATGGTCGGCGCCCGCCGTTGCCACAGCGACGGTCGGCCTCGTGGTCGCCATGGCCACCTCGGCCATCGTGTTCTCGCCGACCGTGACGGGCGCGTTCGGCGATGGTGTGCGTTCGGGGGCCAGCGCGAATCCGTGGGACCGGCAATCGTCGAATCCGATGGCTGCGACGAGTCAACTCGACATGACCCGGCGACCACGTCTCAGCGACGACCTGATCATGACGGTGCGAAGCGATGCCCCGGGGTTCTGGCGAGCGCAGGTGTTCGATGTCTGGGACGGCCGAACCTGGACGATATCGGATGCTCAGCTGGCCCCGATCGGCGCCGACGGTTCCGTCAACTCGACCGACCGCGATGACCTGGCCACCGCCACGCTCCACCAGCCGACCGAGGTCGTCGAGCAGTTCCGGATCGAGGCGCGGTTCTCCAGTTCCATGCCGCTCAGCCCGGTTCCGCTTCGGGTCAACGCCGATGAGAACATCAACATGGTGTCGCTGCCGGACGGATCGATCGTCGTTCCCGCGGGGTTGGGCAAAGGGGCCACCTACGAGGTGACGAGCGCCCGACAGCTCGACCTGACTGCGGAGGTGCTTCGCTCGACGAACGAGGTGGAGGCGAATGCACGGATCGCCGATCGGTACGCGCAGCAGCCCGTCGCGACCGAGCGTGTGCGCCGGCTCGCGGTCGAACTGGCGGCGGGTGCAGACACCACCTTCGACAAGGTCCAAGCGATCGAGGCGTGGCTCGACCGCAACGTCACCTATTCGATCGACGCCCCGCTCGCCCCGACCGACACCGATGTCGTCGACGACTTCTTGTTCGAGTCCCGCGTCGGCTGGTGCGAACAGATCGCTTCGTCGATGACGGTGCTCTTGCGCGAACAGGGGGTCCCTGCCCGCCTCGCGACCGGATTCGTGCCCGATAGTCGCGATGCGGTCAGCGGGCGGTACCGGGTTTTGGAGAACGGTGCGCACGCTTGGACCGAGGTGTGGTTCGAGGGTGTGGGGTGGGTGCCGTTCGACCCGACCGCCGGCATCGAAGTGTCGGGTCGGGCCAGTCTCGGTGAGTCGTCAACCGGAGCGGTTCGCACGGCTGCGATGATCGTCGGTCTCGTCGTGGTGTTGTGGGTGGTGCTGTGGCCACCGGTGATGGGACTCGTTCGTCGCCGCGGCCGCGGTGTGCGGCTGTTCGAGGCGGCGTTGTCCGCTCTCGATCGACGTCGCCGAACGCGCCGGTTGGCGCGCAGCGGCGAGGTCGCAGACCGTGTGGTCATCCGCCTCGAGGAGGTGGCACGACGTCACGGCCTCGAGCGCAGCCGCGATGAGAGCGGTGCGAGGTTCGCCCGACGTGTGGGCGCGACCCTCGACGTCGAAGGTCTCGACGAGGTCGCCGCCGCGCTCGACCTGCGGCTGTATGGCCCCGACGGCGAACGTGACAAGGCGGTCCCTCAGCTCGAATCCGCGCTCACCCACCTGTTCTCCGATAACCAGTGGTCGTGATCACGACCACTGGTTATCGGAGAACAGGCACGGCGCGGGCGTAGGCGAGGGTCGTGATCTGCCCGGTCGACACGTCGGTGAGGGTGACCTCGATGCCGTCCCACGGGCCGGCACCCACCAACCGCGCGTGGCTCTCAACCGGCCCGGCCCCGGTGCGAAACAGGTAGCGCAGGTCGAGGTCGACGACGAAGGCGGGCTGTTTGGTCGTCGCGGTCACGAGTTCCTCCGCCGCGGCCTCCACGAGGAGGGCGACCATGGCTCCCTGCAGCGTTCCCGCCGGGTTGAGGACCTCGGGGATCATCGCCATCTGGAGGTGCCCAGCGGTGGGGTCGACCACGACGATCCCGGTAGCGTCGCGAAGCGGCCGGTCGAGCACCCCGAGTTCGGCGAACCGTGCGGGAACGTCTTTCGGGGCCACCGAGATCTTCGGCGGGTCATCGGGCCGGCGCGGGACCCGGGCGAATCCGATGCCGCCGGCACCGACGAGTGTCTCGCCGACGGTGAGCTCGACGCGCGACGACATCGATCGGTTCCCGTCGCGCAACAGGTGATGGGTCCCGGTGGTGATCTCGGTGGCGGTGATCGGGTCGGGCCGCATGCGCAGGGTGAGGTCGGTGGTGAAGGACCATCGTTCGGGGTCGGTGTCGATCGCGATGCCGGCGACCGCGTCGACGACGTAGGCCAACACGCTGGCGCGCACGATGCCGTGATGGAGGATCGCCGGGTTCGGATGAAGGTCCAACACGAGATCGCTGTCGACCATGCGGCCCCGAACACCGAGCAGCGACGGGATGAAATTGAACTCGACGCCGATGTCGGTCATGTGGGCCTCCTTGGGTGCGTTCATCCTGCCTGCTTGCGCGAACTTCCTGCCAGAAGCGACACCACGTATCGCTGTAGGCAGGAAGTTTGTGGCGCTAGGTGCGCAGGCCGCGTCAGCGCACGCCCCATCAACGATCGGCGTGGCGGGCGAAATGCTCGGTGATCACGTGTCGAAACGCGGCGTCGAAGCGTTCGTAGTCGTCGCGTAGGCGATGACCGGGCCACCGCGTTGGAGCGAGCCGGTCGGGCAGCAACGGATCGGCGGCCAACAGCCGCAACACCGCGGCATTGATCATGAATGACTCCGCGAGCGCCCCAGCATCGCCGCGTTTGAGTTGGCGGGTCATCGGCTTCATGTCTCCGATGAGGTCGGTCGCCTGTCTCGCCCACCCGTTGAGGTCCCACAGCCGCGCTGCGAGTGCGGCCTCGTCGATGTCGACCCGAGCCACGGTTGCGCTGAGCGTGTCGGGGGAGTGGGCCCATCGTTCGAGCGGCTCGGCAGGCCCCAGGTTGTCGGGCCGGAGCCAGACCCCCTCGCGCAGTTCGCCATAGTGGGCGGCGCTCAATGCGGAGCGCACGGCCGCACGATCGCCCGCGTTGCGGCGCTCGCCCGCCCCGACGATCACCTGTCGCCACGACCCGTCCCACGTTCGACGCTGGCCGATTCGCCCGGCCGTCTGCCGGTGTTGACGGGCGAGCAGGTCGGTGGAAACGATGCGGTAGCCGCGCCCCGTTGCTTCAACCTCGCCGGCGGTGGACATGCGGCTGAGCGCGGTGCGGGAGGTTCCGTCCGCGATGCCGAACAGTGCGGTGGTACTCAACAGCAGCGGTGTCGGCAACCAGGCGCCGTCGGTGCCGAGCAGCACCGACAACAGCACCGAACGGGCGGTCAGTCGCTGCAGCGAGACGCTCGGCCCCGCAGCATCCGAGCCGGAATCGACTGCCGATCGAATATTACTGGCTGTTGACACATGTTTGAGTTTCGTAGTAAATCTCGAGCATGGCAAGCCCATCGGTACTCGTGCGAACCACGATGGTTCCGTCCCCGGATCTTCTCGCGGACGTGTTGCCGACCGAGCGCCTCACCGTCTCGGGAATGCCGGTACCGGAGGTCCGCCGAGAGCTGCGACGTATCGACAACCTCCGAAACGTCGGATCCGTGGTGCTGTGTTGGGCGCAGGCAGCGATCACCATTGGGTTGTGCATCTGGATCGGCCACCCGCTGGCCTACCTCGCTGGCATCGTGTTGATGGGCCCGGTGTTTGCCCGCTTCCTGATCCTCGGTCACGAGGCGGCGCACAAGTTGTTGTTCACGAACAAACGGGCGAACGACTTCGTCGGCAAGTGGCTGCTCGACGCCCCGGGCCTCGTCCCGTTCGGGATCTACCGGCGTTCGCATTTCGCTCATCACAAGGAGGAGTTCGGTCCGACCGAGCCCGACATCGCCTTCTACCGGGGCTACCCGATGCCGGCCTCGTCGCTGTGGCGAAAGCTCCGGCGCGACGCCTTGTTCAGCTCGGGGTGGAAGAACCTCACGCCGCTGTTTCGGACATTGAAGAGCGCGACGGGTCGGCGTCTCGCCATGCCCATCTACGTCACCCAGGCTGTGATCTTCGCGGTGTTCTGGGCGATCGGACACCCGTGGTTGTATCTCGTGTTGTGGATCGTGCCGTGGATGACGTCGTGGCGGGTGATCAACCGGCTGCGGGCCATCGCCGAGCACGGCGGGATGGAGGCGAGCAAGGATCGCCGCAAGACCACCCATCATGTGCGGCAGTCGAGGCTTGCGAGCTTCTGGGTCGTGCCGTTCAACACCGGCTGGCATCTCGCCCATCATGTCGACATGGGCGTGCCGTGGCGGAACCTGCCGGCGCTGCATCGCGAACTCGTCGATGCCGGGTGGGTCGTGCCGGAACTCGAGTACCCGAACTACCGTGCGCTGTGGAAGGCGCTCGCCTCCGGTGCCGAGGACTCGGCGGGTGGGCGTCACGGCAACTGATCCGGACCGCGCCTGGCGCCGGACCACATGACGACGGGGCGAGAGGTGAGCGACGAGCCGGCATGGAGGGCAAGGACCCGGGGGGAGTCACGCTGGGCCGCGAGTTCTGCGTTGATCGTCGCTGCGGCTGCACAGGCTGCGTTGCCGACGGATTATCCGAGCGTGTTGCGGTGGGGTTCGCCGGTGCTGATCGCCGTCTTGTTGGTCATCTCGTTGGTGGTGAACCCGAATCGGATCGATGCCCATTCGACGACGTTTCGGGCCTTGAGCCTCGCCACGCTCGCTGCGTTGGCCCTCGTGAATGCGGTGACGCTCGCCATCATGATCGACCGGCTCGTCGAGGGGATCGACGTCGCCGCCGGCCCACTGTTACGGGCTGGGCTCGCGGTCTGGATCACCAACACGATCGTGTTCGGGCTGGCCTACTGGGAGTTCGACCGTGGCGGGCCGGGCCGCCGTAGCGAGGGCATCGCGGAGTACCCCGACTTCTCGTTTCCGCAGATGCAGGACCCGGACCTCGCGCCGAAGGACTGGGAACCGGAGTTCGTCGATTACCTGTACGTGAGCTTCACCAATGCCACAGCGTTCAGCCCGACCGACACGATGCCGATGACGCGGTGGGCGAAGCTCATGATGTTGGTGCAGTCGGTGATCTCGCTGTTGACGGTGGCGCTCGTCATCGCCCGCGCTGTCAACGTTTTCGGCCGCTGAGGGAACGGGGTGGCCGACTGGGGTGAGGGAGCCTCGATCCGTGGCGTCGCTACGGTGTCCTCCATGGCACAAGATATGTCGCTCGATCCAGATGGCGGCGAACGGAAGACGACGGCGCTGCGTTCCCTCTTGGTAGCCGGTGAGACAAGCGGTGAGCCAGCGCCGTTCGACCTCGAGAGGTTCGTTGCCCTCAAACGAGCGACTGCCCGCGGTGAGGACACCGCGGACAGCCACCCGGATTGACGAGAACCGCCGGATCAGCCGCGGAGCTCGGCGATACGAGCTTCGATGCGGGCGCCGTAGTCGGGATCGGCGGCTCGGAAGTACGACACCGACCGCTCGATGATTCCGCGGGCATCCGCGGCGTCGATCTGGGCGAGGGTGGAGGCGATGTTGTCGACGAGGCGGGCCTTCGCGTCCTCGTCGATCAACCGGTACAGGTCACCGGCCTGGGTGAAGTAGTCGGTCTCGCGCTGTTCCCATTCGTAGCTGCCGGTCGCTCCGTCGGAATCGATCCCGGCATACAAAGCGACGTTGCTTTGCGCCGGTCCGTCGAAGCTGTTCGGCTCGTAGTTCCTCGACCGACCACCGTTGGTGCCCAACGCCATCAGCCCGTCACGGCCGTAGTTCTGCGCGGTCGTGGCGTGCGGTGCGTTGACCGGCAGTTGCGTGTGGTTGATGCCGAGGCGGTAGCGATGTGCGTCGCCGTAGGCGAACAGTCGGCCCTGCAACATGCGGTCGGGGGACGGTCCGATTCCCGGCACGAACGAGCCAGGGTCGAATCCGGCTTGTTCCACTTCGCCGAAGAAGTTGTCGGCGTTGCGGTTGAGTTCCAACTTTCCGACCTCGACGAGGGGGAAGTCGGCGTAGTTCCAGACCTTGGTGACGTCGAAGGGGTTGATGCGATAGCGCTTCGCGTCGGCGTCGCTCATGAACTGCATCTTGAGGGTCCATGTCGGGAACTCGCCGCGTTCGATGGCCTCGACGAGGTCGGTGTTGTGCGACTCGGGGGCACGGCCTGCCAACTCGGCGGCCTCCTCGGTGGTGAGCGTCTTGATGCCCTGGTCGGTCTTGAAGTGGTACTTGACCCAGGTGCGTTCGCCATCCGCGTTCACCCACTGGAACGTGTGGCTGCCGAAGCCGTCCATGTGGCGATACGAGGCGGGGATGCCGCGGTCGCCGAACAGCCACGTGAACATGTGGGTGGCCTCGGGGCCGTGGGAGAAGAAGTCGAAGACGTTCTCGGCTTCCTGCTTGTTGGTGAACGGGTCGGGCTTTTGGGAGTGGATGAAGTCGGGGAACTTCAGCGGGTCCTTCAGGAAGAAGATCGGTGTGTTGTTGCCGACGAGGTCGTAGTTGCCCTCGGCCGTGTAGAACTTCACCGCGAAGCCGCGGGGGTCGCGCACCGCTTCGGGGGCGCCACGTCCGCCGGCGACGGTCGAGAAGCGGACGAACACTTCGGTCTGCTTGGCGACCTCGGAGAGGAAGTCGGCTGAGGTGTACTTCGTGACATCGGCGGTGACGGTGAACGTGCCATATGCACCCGAACCGCGGGCATGCACGACTCGCTCGGGGATGCGCTCACGGTTGAAGCGGGCCAGTTTCTCGATCAGGTGTTGGTCCTGCAACATCACCGCGCCGTTGGGGCCTGCGGTCTGGGAGTTCTGATTGTCGGCAACCGGGGTGCCGGCCTCGTTGGTCAGTGGTGGTCGTTGGCTCAAGTTCGTCACGATTCGCTCCTGGGGTGTTGGTGTACGACCATCGTCGTCTCGGGCCGAGAGCTATTCCAATACTTTGATCGTCTCAGCCTCATAGGCGTCGCCTATCGAAGTGTCGGCGAGTGTAAGGAAGGGGTGCCGGTCGATCAGTCTGGGTCGAACGACAGCGACACCGAGTTGATGCAGTAGCGAAGACCGGTGGGGGCGGGGCCGTCGGGGAAGACGTGGCCGAGGTGTGAATCGCAGTTGGCGCAGCGGACCTCGGTGCGGACCATGCCGTAGCTGCGATCCTCGATGAGGGTGAGGGCCTCGTTGTTCAACACGTCATAGAAGCTCGGCCAGCCGGAGCCCGAGTCGAACTTCGTTTCGGAGCCGAACAGCGCGGCGTCACACGCCCCGCAATGAAAGACGCCCGGCCGCTTCTCGTGGAGCAGTTCGCCGGACCATGCCGGCTCGGTGCCGCACTCGCGAAGAATGCGGAACTGTTCGTCGTTGAGTTTGTCGCGCCAGGCGTCGTTGTCGATCGGAGGAGTTCCCATGGGGTCAGTCTGCCCGGTGCGGGCGCGCCGACACGGTCACGTTGTGGGTCAGACCCCGTTGAATTTCCAGTGCCACGACTCGCGAGGGGTGTCCTCGACGAAGCCGAAGCGCGACGCGTTGGTGCGCATCCAAGCGAGGGCTTCAGAGTCGAGGTCGAGGTCGACGGCCAAGCCGAAGCCGTGGTCACTTGTCCCCGGTTTCGCGGCGAGCCCGCCTTGGCTGTAGAGGCCCTTGCGTCGGGCGACGTCGACCTGAGCGTCGTAGCTGCGATAGGAGTCGGTGATACCGATCGTGACACCTTCGGCCGCTGCTGCGGCGCGGAGTTGTTTGAACCCGTTCGCGGCCTGCGGCAACAGCTTGTGGCTTCCCACCCCGAGCGGCGCCAGTTGTGAGTCGGCGAGTCGGCCGTTGGTGAGCGTCGGCTCGATCGCGGCGATTTCGGACTTCGTTGCGAGCCTGGTTTGGGCTGCGGTGCCGTATCCGTTGGAGGCTGCGGAGGCGTTCGTGGCGGACACCCCGCCGATCGAGTTCAGCGCCGAGGCGTTGCGTGCGGCGAGCGCGTTGGCGATCAACGGCGAGTTCGTTCCCGTGCCGTAGAGCCCGAGCGCCGAGGTGCCGAGTCCTGTCTGGCCGAGCAGGCCCGAGGTGGCGAGTCCTGTCTGGCCGAGCAGCCCCGAGGAGCCGGTATCGCCTGTGAGCCCGGCGAGCATGGACGAAAACAACGCACTCGACGTCGCATCTGCCGTCGTCGTCGACGAGACCGAGTTGGCGGTTGAGGTGATCGGGGCGAAACGCGCCTCGATCGAGGCGATTCGCGCTTGGAGTTCGGCGGGCATCGTCACGCTGTCTTGTATCGGCCGAAATGCCCGGACGTAAAGGCAGGGTTTGACGATCTTGGCGTCAGCCGTGCTGCCAGACGCGGTTGGAGATCGTCCACCTCGGCGGCAGCGATGCGCGATCGAGCTGCTCCATCTCCTCCGACGTGAGTTGCCAGCCAAGCGCTCCGGCGTTCTGCATCGCCTGCTCGGCGTTCTTTGCCCCGGGAATGGGGACAGTGCCGTGTTGGATGAGCCAGCGGAGCGCCACCTGTGACGGGGTGCGGCCGTGGCGGTTGCCGATGGAGCGCAGTTCGGCCACCACTCGGTCGACGGTCTCCATCGGATGTGGGGCGAATCCGCGTTTGCCGGGAGGAGGGTTCTGCGCGCTGTACTTCCCGCTGAGTCGTCCTTGCCCGATGGGGGAGTAGGCGAGCACGACGATGCCGAGTTCGCGACATCGCTGCAGCATCCCGCTCGTGAGGGGAAGGTCGCGCAGGAGGGAGAACTCGATCTGGTTGGATGCGAGGGCCGTGCCGCGACGGGCCAGTTGCGCCTGCATCGACATCATCTCGCGAACCGAATAGTTGGAGACACCGACGGACTTGGTGAGTCCGTCGGCGACGAGCGAGGCCAGTCCCTCGGCGATGACGTTGTGGCCGCGAAGGCTGGTCGGCCCGTGCACTTGGTAGAGGTCGACCTGGTCGACGCCGAGACGTTCGAGCGACGCCTCAAGCGCGGACCGCATCGCGCTCTTGACATTGATCTGCCGCGGACTCGGAAACCACTTCGTGGCGAGGACCACGGCCGAGCGGTCGACGTCGCCGGTGCGAAGGAGTCGGCCGATGATCCGCTCGCTCTCCCCCTTGCCGTAGACCTCGGCGGTGTCGAGAAGGGTGATCCCACCGTCGAGGGAGGCCGAGAAGGCACCGGCGATGGTGGCCTCCGTCAGCGAGGTGTCGTAGCCGCCCATCCCCCATGTGTAGCGGTCCCCCCACGCCCAGGTTCCCAGGCCGAGTGGTCGAAACCGAACGTCGGTGCCGGGCAACGTCACCAGCGGGTCGGCGCTGCTGTGGCCGGCGATGCTGCTGGCTGCACCTTCGTCGGCGGGGGAGGAATGCTCCGTCATGGTGTGACCCTACCCCTCGGCAACGCGCGCCTGTCGTGTACCCGTACCTGTCGCCAGTGAACGGCTGAACTCGTGCTGGTCACGCACCTCCCGGCGCCGAACTCGGCTACTTCGAGCACCTGCTCAAGCGCAGCGTGTGGGCAATTTGGCCTATTTGGTTCAGGTTCTTGGGTTGTTTGGCCGATGGGACGGTAGGTCTCTGTTTCGGGGGCTGTGGGTCATCGGTTCTGGAGGATGCTGGGGCTGGTGGAGTGGGTCGGGGGGCCGTTATGGGCCGTTTGTGTCGTTGGGTTGCGATTGTTTTGGCGATAGTTTTGGTGGTGCCGGCTACGGCTGGTGTGGCGGGGGCGGAGGTCGATGCTGGCGCCCGTGCTGGTGCGGGTTCCGGGCAGCGGCCCGAGATCGATATTCCGGATGGCCCGTTTTCGTGGCCGACGGGTCGGCGTGATACGAGCGTGCCGGGTGATGGTCGTGTCGGTGTGGGGATGGATGACCGGGCGGTGTTGACTCCGGAACCGGTTGCTGACGGGGCACCGGAGTGGGAGCCTTCTGAGGCGACGTCGGATCTGCCTTCGGTGGAGGGGCGTGGGGTGTTCACGGATCCGGATGGTCCGTTGAGTGAGGTGTCGGAGTTGATCACTGGCGCTGATGGCGCGCGTGGTATCGAGGTGTCGGCGCAGCGTCGTTGGTTCGAGGATGCGGATGGGCGTTGGCGGGAGATCGATGTGCGGTTGGCGTATGAGCGTGGCGATCGCGGTGTGGTCGTGTCGAGGGGTGATCGGGTGTCGTATCGTTTCGAGTCTTCCGGGTCGGGTGTGACGGTGAGCGACGAGAACGGTCGCGGTATGTCGTTTCGTCCGAAGGGCGCGGATGTGTTGCCGGTGTTGGGCGCTGATGGCAGATCGGTGACCTACCGCGAGGTGTGGCCGGGTGTTGATGTGGTCTACTCGGTGTCGTCGGGCGGGTTGAAAGAGGACGTGGTGTTGAAGCGTCGTCAACGCAAGAGCGAGTTCGAGTTCGTGGTCGATGGTGGCGAGTTGGTGCCGGTTGAGCAGCGAACTGGCGTGTTGAGCGTGCCGGGGTCGATGAGGTTGCGGGTCGGTGGGGTTGATACTGATCTTGTGGTGTTGCCGCCGGTGGCAACGGACGCGAACGGCGAGTTGGTGTTGGGTGAGACGTCGAAGATCGCGTTGGTGAGCGAGGTGACGGGTGAGTCGTCGCAGCGGTTGGTGTTGTCGGCTGGTCAGGAGTGGTTGAACGGGTTGAGAGATGACGAGTTCCCGGTTCGGTTGGATCCGCTGGTCGGTGTTGGCTCCTCGATGGGGTGGGTGACGTTGGCGATGTTTCGGGCGACAACAGCGTCGGGGGTGTCGTGTACGTATCCGCCGACGTCGGGGTGTTGGCAAGAGGTCGGCTATACGACCGGCTACAACTTTCGTACCCATGTGGCGTATGACTTGACGTCGGTGTGGTCGACGATCGCATCGAACCCGGGGATCGTGGTGTCGAACGCGGCGGTGGAGACCGGGGCGGGTTCCGCGCCTGACCCGTCGAAGTTGTTGGTGGTTCGTGAGCAGATGCCTTCTGGGCAGGAGTTGAACTATTGGGCGTCGAACGTGATGCCGATCGCTGGTTCGGGCACGACTGACGCGAGTGGTGTCGGCTTGGTCGATATCACGTCCTCGTTCAACGCGTGGCGTGTCGCGTACGCGGGCGGGGATACCTCGTGGGCTCAGCCGGTGTTGGCGTTGAACGGCAACGAAAGCAGTGAACCGTCCCGGGTTTGATGCACTTCTCCTTTCTTGGAAGGTTGAGTGTTATGCCGAAAAGATTCGATTCGGAAACGAAAGCGAAATCGGTCCGGC
>JAMLGM010000017.1 GCA_023957975.1 Microthrixaceae bacterium
CAGTTTCAGGCGTTTGTCGCCGACGACGGTCCAGGCGTTGCCGAGGCGGATCCGGCGAAACTGCTCGACGGCCGGCGACGCCAGGTCGACCTGGCGGTCCTGCGCGGTGAGTTTCGGTGCGTACGTCGCCTCCCCCTCCTGTGGGGTCGGTTCGACCAGGCGACCCTCGACGAACGCGTCGGGCAACCAGTCGACGAGCAGACGCGACCCCGTGTCGCTCAGTTCGCCCCACAACTCCATCAGCGTCTTGTCTCCGATCGGGGTCGACTCACGTGCGAACACCCCGCCGGTGTCGAGGCCCTCCTCGATGGCCATGACGCAGACCCCGGTCTCGGCATCTCCTGCGAGGATCGCCCGCTCGACCGGGGCAGCCCCGCGCCATCTCGGCAGCAGCGAAAAGTGCAGGTTCACGAACGGGAGATGTGCGAGCAGGTGCGGGCGCAGAATCGCTCCATAGGCGACCACGACGCCGAGTTGTGCGTCGCTGTCGAGCACCGCATCGGGGTCGTGTTCCACCCGCAGACCCAACTCGAGTGCGGCCGCCTTCACCGGATTCGGCGAGGTCTGCTTGCCGCGGCCTCGGCGG
Organism: Microthrixaceae bacterium; assembly: GCA_023957975.1. Classification (NCBI taxonomy): domain Bacteria; kingdom Bacillati; phylum Actinomycetota; class Acidimicrobiia; order Acidimicrobiales; family Microthrixaceae; species Microthrixaceae bacterium. The sequence continues at coordinate 587 of JAMLGM010000017.1, forward strand.
GTGTCGGCGCCGGTCACGACCAGGTCGACCTCGTGGCCCGCGGCGACGAGTGCGCGCAGCGGCGGCACCGCGATGGCTGGGGTTCCGAGGTAGACGAGTTTCATGGCGCTCCGGCGTTACGAGAACAGCCCGAAGCGCTTCTTGGCCGGCGCTTCAGAGGCCAAACCGACCCCCTGCCGGCCCAGATCGGAACGATCGGCCGCCTGCATCTGCAGTTCACGCACCGCCTTTTTGGCCGCCGTGCGTTGGTCCTCGTCGAGGTGATCGATCATCAGCACCCCGTCGAGGTGGTCGAGTTCGTGTTGGATCAGGCGCGCCCAGAACTCGTCGGCCTCGAAGGTGATCTCGTTGCCGTCGAGGTCGAGTGCGCTCACCTCGATCTGCTTGGGGCGGACGATCTCGAAGTACTGCCCGGGGATCGACAGGCACCCCTCGGAGTAGGTCCACTCGCCGTCCGATTCGGTGATTCGAGGGTTGATGAGCACACCCGGTTCGTCGTCGTCGCCGATGTCGTAGACGAAGATGCGCTGCCCGACGCCGACCTGTGGGGCCGCAAGGCCGACGCCGGTGTCGGTGGTGTAGAGCACCTCGAACATGTCCTCGACGAGTTGCACGAGGGCCCCGTCGATGTCGGTGACGTCCGGGGTGGCTTCGCGCAGCACCGGATCGCCGATGATTCGGATTCGGTACGGGGTTGCACTTCGGGCCATGGCTCAAGTCTAGGGCACCACCCGGAGCCGCCATCTGCGAGGTCCACAGCTGAGGCTTGCGTCGCTGCGGCCCAGGTGCCGCTACGTTGGCCGGGTGACCAGCGGGGATTCCGAACAGCACCATTATTTCGACCCCTCGCCGACGGTTCCGTCGCAGCCCCGCGAGGTGCGCCTCGATCTCGTCGATCTGTCCCTTCGGCTCGCCACCGATCGGGGGGTGTTCTCGGCCTATCGCGTCGACCCCGGAACCCGCGTGCTGCTGAGCGAGGCCCCGTCGCCGCCGCCGACGTCGACCAACCTCGCCGACCTCGGCTGCGGTTACGGGCCGATCGCGTTGACCCTCGCCACCCGCGCCCCACAGGCGACGGTGTGGGCGATCGACGTCAACGAACGGGCCCGTGAACTCTGCGCCGCGAATGCCGCCGAGGCCGGTCTCGACAACGTGCGGGTGGTCGCCCCCGACGAGGTCGGCGCCGACGTGCGCTTCGACGCCATCTACTCCAACCCGCCGATCCGGATCGGCAAGGCGGCGTTGCACGAGTTGTTGGCCCGATGGTTGAGCCGCCTCGACGAACACGGCCGGGCATGGCTGGTGGTGCAAAAGCACCTCGGCGCCGACTCGCTCGCCCGCTGGATGACCGATCAGGGTTGGCCCACGAGTCGAATTGCGTCGCGCCAGGCGTACCGGGTGTTGGAAGTGAGTGCGCGGCCGGGCGCAGCAGATATGGGCGCAGCAGATATGGGCGCAGCAGATATGGGCGCAGCAGGTGAGGAGCCGACCCGATGACGGCCAACATGACCTCGACCGAACTCAAGCGATTGCACCGCGAGTGGCGCCGGCGCACCCCGGGGCGTTTGGCTGTGGCGCTCGACGGGGTGCAGGGGCCGTTCAACGTGGGCGGCATCGTTCGTTCCGCTGCGGCGTACCGGGCCGAGCACCTGTGGCTCACCGACACCGCGACGGGCCTCGAGAACACGAAGACCCACAAGACCGCCCTGGGGACCGATAGGTACCTGACCATCGAACGACTCGCCGATGCCGCCACCATCGTCGACGCTGCGCATTCGGCCGGCTACCGGGTGATCGGGGTCGAGCTCACGACCGACGCCCGGCCCCTTCATGAACTCGATCTCGCCGGCGACGTGTGTCTCATGGTCGGCCACGAGGACCGTGGGCTGTCGAAGGCCGCGCTGGCCGCCTGCGACGCGTTCGGGTTCCTTCCCCAGCTCGGCAAGGTCGGATCGCTCAACGTGACCACCGCGGCGTCGATCGCGATCTATGAGTGGGCCCGTCAGCAGTGGACCGAATCGTGAGCCACTCACGGCGATCCGTCGGGCCGCGAGCCGCCGGGGGTTATCCCTGGGTCTCCTCCGCACCGAAACCGTCCGCCTGAACCCGGGCGAAGGGCCGCATGAGCGCGGTCTGAGTTGCGAAGCCGACGAGTTCGCCGTTCTGTGACCACAGCTCGGCGGTGCCGGTCGTGAACCCGTTGGCGGCACGCACCACGACGGTGTGCTGGCAGATCCACTCGGTGATGGCCGGAGCGAACCACTGCAACGAGAGTTGCAGCGTCACCACGAAATAGCGCCCGCCGCCGCTCGCCCGCGACACCGCGGGTCCGAGGATGTCGCCCGGAACGCCGAGGGTCGATGGGCGCCAGGCGCCGGAGTCGTCGATGGTCGGCTCCGACATTCTGAACCAGGTGATGGTGCGACCCTCGTTCGCGTGGGTGGACTCGAGGTCGGTGACGACGCGGAACTCGGCCTGGCGGTGAAACGGCACCTCGACGTACTGCTCGTACATCTCCTCCCGGGACGCGGCGTTCTCCGGGCGACCGGCGTCGGCCGGCATGGTGCGGTCGATCACGTCGACTGCGGCGGGGTCGTGGACGCCCAGGACCAGGTCCATCACCACCGCCTCAGCCCCAGGGGTCGCAGGATCCTCGGCATTCCACAGGCTGGCGCGCACCTGGGCGCCGCGGCGGCCGCTGCGCAGGACGTCGATCTGCACCGCGGCGGGCCCTTCCAACACCGGCTCGATGTAGGTCGCCTGCGCGCTGACCGGCGACAGGTCCGCGCGGCCGATGTGGGCGATGGCGGCCTCGACGAGGGTGGCGAAGGTGACTCCGCCGAAGATGTACAGCACCTTCCACGAGGCGTCGAAGTCGATTCGGTAGCGGCCCTCGACGCCCTCGACCGGGGTCATCTGAAGGTCATCGAGCAGGGAACGAACGGTGGTCACGGCCGTCAACCGTACGCGCCCGGCCTGTTCTCCGATAACCAGTGGTCGTGATCACGACCACTGGTTATCGGAGAACATGACAGGCATGCCCGACACGAACAGCCTCAGCCACATCGACCTCACCGACCTGTCGGTGTTCGAACGAGGGGCACCGCATGAGATCTATCGAACCCTTCGAGACACGGCGCCACTGTATTGGCACGAGCCGACCGAACACACCCCCGATGGCGAGGGATTCTGGTGTCTGACCCGACACGAGGATGTCGACTGGGCGGCGAAGCGGGCAGATCTGTTCAGCTCGGCGTGCGGCGGTTGTCGAGACGGCGGGGGGACGCTGATCGAAGACCTCCCCGACGGGTTCGGCCCGGGCGTGTTGTTCAACATGCAAGACGACCCGCGCCACCAACAGATCCGGCGACTCGTCACGCCGTCGCTGACCCCGAAGCGGCTGCGCGAGATCGAATCCGACCTGGCGCGACGCTGCGATCGAATCCTCGATGAAGCCATCGCCACATCCGATACGGACGGGGCGGTCGACTTTCTCGGGCAGGTCGCCGCAGAGCTTCCGCTGCAGGCGATCGCGTCGCTGCTCGGTGTGCCGCAGGCCGATCGCCATCAGTTCATGGAATGGTTCGACACGATGCTCGACCACGGAGACGGCCGCGAACTCGGCGATCGCAGCGACGCGAGCCAGGCCGCCGGCGCCGCGATGTTCGCCTACGGCACCGAGTTGCTCGCCGAGAAGCGCCGCCACCCCGGCGACGACATCATGTCGATCGTTGCGAACACGGCCGGGTCGGATCCGGAGCTGTCCGAGCTGGAGCAGCAGATGTTCTTCAACCTGTTGCTGGCGGCCGGCAGCGAGACCACCCGCAACACGATTACCGCAGGGATGCTGGCGTTGATCGATCGTCCCGAGCAGTGGCGGGCGCTACAGGCCGATCGGTCCCGGCTCCCCGTGGCGGTGGAGGAGATGCTGCGCTGGGCGTCGTCGACGATCTACAACCGACGCACTGCCACCGAGGACATCGAACGTCACGGACTCACCATCCGACGGGGCGACAAGGTCGTGTTGTGGTGGCAGTCGGCGAATTTCGACGAGCGGGTGTTTCGCGACCCTCAGGTGTTCGACCCCGACCGAACCCCCAACCCGCACCTGGCCTTCGGGGCGGGAACGCACTTTTGCCTGGGGGCCAACCTCGCCCGGCTGGAGATTCGCCTCGTGTTCGGCGGGCTCCTCGATCGTGTCGACAAGGTCCTCGCTGCGGGCGATCCTGTGCGCACCCGATCGAACAAGCACGCCGGATTCCGCTCGGCCCCCGTGCGCCTCTCCTGACCGTGCCCCTCCCGCCCGGCCTGTTCTCCAGCGCGCCCCGCCTGTTCTCCGATAACCAGTGGTCGTGATCACGACCACTGGTTATCGGAGAACAGGCCTGCGGGAGGCCGGGTGGGTCAGTGCTGGTCGGTCAGTGCGGGAGGGTCAGTGCGGGAGGCGCATCGGGTCGACCTGCAGGCGGAGCCGGCCGGCCGGCCGGCGTGTCGCCGCCAGCGCGTCGAGAACCGCCGAGCGATCGCGGCCCCGCACGATCCACTGATCCGGCGCCGGCTGGTCGATGGTCACCCCCGCACCTCCACCCGCACCCGCACCCGCACCCGCACCCACACCCGCACCGTCGCCGCCGATCTCACGGTCCAGAACCGCGCGCAGCGACTCGATGTAGGCCGCACCACCCGATCCCCCGACGGCGACCAGTGTCACGAACGGCGGCAGCCCGAGCATCTGGCGACGGGTCCGCTCAAGGTCGCTCACCACGGTCGGGTCGCCGAGCAAGGCCGCTCGCAGCACCGGATGATCGGGCTGGCGGGTCTGCACGAGCACCCGACCCCGGTGCCCGCCCACCAGCCGCGAGGCCTTCGCCAACAGCGCCAGCGCCTGCTCATTGGCGCGATATCGAGGTGCGCTCAACTCCTGGTCGAACTCCAAGAAGGCCACCACGTCGGCCGTCGTCAGCCGTTGCAGCGCGGCCGTGGTCCCCACCAGCACCCGCCGCGGCGTCGTGCCCGCCGGGCGCCGACCGGACTCCCCGGTGATCTCCTCGACCGGCTCCTGCACCAGCGATTCAAGCTGCTCTCGAGCCTTGCTGACCCCCATTCGAAGGGTCTTGAGGACCGTGGTGCCGCACTCTCCGCACACCACGGGGCGTTGCGTCGCACAACGTGAACACCGAAGCGTCGGTCGGCCGGCCTCGTCGACCTCGTGCACCGCTCCATCGCAGGCCTCACAGGTCGCCAGCGTGCCGCAGCGTTTACAGGCCAGCAGCTGCGCCCGGCCGGTCCGGTTGAGCACGCACACCACCCGGGCATCCGAACGCAACACCCGCGCCAGGTCCTCGGAAAAGAGGCCCGTTCGCGGATCGTCGTCGCGCCGGTCGATGACGCTGAGGCGACCCCAGCCGTTACGTTCACGCGCCCGGTCGATCGTCACCAGGCCCGTGCCGATCTCCCCGCCCGTGTCGATCTCCCCGCCCGCGCCAAACGCCCCGACCGCGACGAGGGCCTCGAGACTCGGCGTGGGCGACACCAGCACCACCGGAACCCCGGCCCGCCGTCCCCGCTCGATCGCCACGTCGCGGGCATTCCACGTCGGCGAACCCTCGCTCTGCAGCGTCTCGTCGTGTTCGTCGATGACCACGATCGCCCCGAGTCCACCCACCGGCGCGAACACTGCGTTGCGCGTTCCGATCACGGAGCACCCCGCAGCGCCACGGGCCCACCCGTCGGGGTGCAGCACCACCGGCACCTCCGATCGGCGCAGGCCGTCCGCCAGGCGCGCCGCGGTCGCATTGGTGGGACACACCACCAACACGTTGCCCCGAAGCGCGGCGGCGCGCAGCACCTCCATCGGAGACACCGCCGGGGGCAGGCGCATCAGCGACACCGACGCGGCCAGGGCCGAGGAAACCCGTGCTCCGACCCCGTCGGCCAGCGACGCCGGAGCCGAACGCGCCGCCGCCGGCAGCGTGGCCACCATCGACGGAGGCGAGGCGGCGCGAAGGAAGGTCTGCACCCGCCCCGCCCAACGCCAACTCGCCCACCCGGCCAGGTCGATGACTTCGGCCGGCGGGCCGAGGGAGGAGATCTTCGTCGCCTCGCGCAGCTCGACCCCCTCGGGTGGGGTGCAGTCGACCTCGACGACCCATGCCGCGACCTGACGCCCGTGGAACGGCACGCGCAGCATCATGCCGACCTGCAACGAGCCGAAACGCTCGATCAGTCGGTTCGGGACGAGATAGTCGAAGGTTCGCTCGACCGCGGCGACGTCGCACACGACGCGCACCACGCGTCCGTCACGATCGTCCGCCCGCTCCGGGACGGATTCAAAGCCGAACGATGGGGCCGAATCCAAGCGCCCGGACAACGGCGAACGGGTCGACTGCTGAGTGGACGACGGTGAACCGGCCGACCGCGGGCTCAGAGGCCAAGCGCCGAACGCAGATCGTCGGCGCGGTCGGTGCGCTCCCAGGTGAACTCGTCGTCGGTGCGTCCGAAGTGCCCGTATGCCGCGGTCTTCTGATAGCGCGGCTTGCGCAGGTCGAGATCGCGGGCGATGGCCGCCGGCCGAAGGTCGAACATCTCGGTCACGGTCTGGGTCAACTTGGCCGGGTCGACCTGGTGGGTGCCGAAGGTTTCGACAAGCACCGACACCGGGTGTGCCATGCCAATGGCATATGCGACCTGGACCTCGCAACGGTCCGCAGCGCCGGAGGCCACCACGTTCTTGGCCACCCATCGAGCCGCATACGCCGCCGAACGGTCGACCTTGGACGGGTCTTTACCCGAGAACGCACCGCCACCGTGGCGCGCCATGCCGCCGTAGGTGTCGACGATGATCTTGCGGCCGGTCAGGCCGCAGTCGCCCACCGGGCCTCCGATGACGAACTTGCCGGTCGGGTTGATGTAGATGTCGTAGTCGTCGTCCGCGAACCGCTCGGGGATGACCGGGCGGATGACCTGTTCGATCAGGTCGGGGCGGATTTCGGTATCGCGGTCGATGCCGTCGTTGTGCTGGGTCGAGATCAGCACGGTCTTGAGGCGCACCGGCTGGTTGTTCTCGTCGTAGTCGAAGGTGACCTGGGTCTTGCCATCGGGGCGCAGGTACGGAACCGCGCCCGACTTGCGGACCTCGGCGAGGCGTTCGGAAAGACGATGTGCGACGTGAATCGGCAGGGGCATCAACACATCGGTTTCGCGGGTGGCGTATCCGAACATCATTCCCTGATCGCCCGCACCCTGCTGGTCGAGTTCGTCCTCGGTGAGCTCGCCCGAGCGGGCCTCCTCGGATGCGTCGACACCCTGGGCGATGTCGGGAGACTGCTCGTCGAGGGCGACCATGACGCCGCAGGTGTTGCCGTCGTAGCCGAACGACTCGCGGTCGTAGCCGATGCCGGTGATCGTGCGGCGGGCGATGCCGGCTATATCGACATACGCGGAGGTGGAGATCTCACCGGCAACGATGCACAGCCCGGTGGTGACGAGGGTTTCACATGCGACCCGAGCGGTCGGATCGGCGGCGAGGATGGCGTCGAGGATGGCGTCCGATACCTGGTCGGCGATCTTGTCGGGATGACCTTCGGTCACGGATTCCGACGTAAACGTCCAGTTGGTCATGGTGATGGTGCCTCGTGTACTCGGGGGAAATGGTTGTGAGAAAGGGAATCGGTAGGTGGTGATCGAAACGTCCGCGCCGGGCAGATCGGCTGGATCGGCGGGTCGGTTCGGCTCATCCGATGTGAGTCGTGTCTAGCCGCGGATCAGTCCAAACGGCCACTGTCGGAGGCCGAACGTTCCAGAAGTACCTCGTCGAGGACGGCGTTGGCCACCGCCGACTTGGAGGTGAGAGCGATATCGACCTGGCGGCCGGTCGCAGAAAAGATCGACACCGAATTCGTCTCGTGTTCGAACCCGACCCCGGGGGCCGACACATCGTTCGCGACGATCAGGTCGGCGCCTTTGCGTTCGAGCTTGCCGCGGGCATTGGCCTCGAGGTCGAAGGTCTCGGCCGCGAATCCGACGATGGTCTGACCCGGTGCCTTGGCCGCTCCGAGGGCGGCCAGAATGTCGACGGTGGGACGCAATTCGATGAGCGGTACGCCGTCGGACTTTTTGATCTTGTGCTCCGACACGCTGACCGGGGTGAAATCGGCGACGGCAGCGGCCATGATGACGACGTCGCTGTCGCGTGAACGCGACATGATCGCGTCGTGCAGTTCGGCGGCGCTCGCCACCGCCACGCGTTCGATTCCGGCGCTGACCGGCAACTCGGTGGTGGTGACCAGGGTGACCGCCGCCCCGCGGGCAGCCGCCGCCTCGGCGAGGGCGTGGCCCTGGCGCCCGGAACTGCGATTGCTCAGGTATCGCACGGGATCGATCGGTTCACGGGTTCCTCCGGCGCTCACGAGCACCGACAACCCTTCGAGGTCGCGTTCGGTGAACTGCGCCTCGATCGCGGCGACGATGACCTCGGGCGCCGCGAGGCGACCCGCTCCGACATCCCCGCCGGCGAGGCGACCCTCCTCGGGGTCGACCACGATCACCCCGCGCCGCCGCAGGGTGGCGAGGTTGTCTTGCACCGATGGGTGCTCCCACATCTCGGTGTGCATCGCCGGGCACACGATCACCGGTGCCCGGGTGGCGATCAGCGTTGCGGTGAGCAGGTCGTCGGAGTAGCCGTTTGCGTAGGCCGACAGCGCACGGGCCGTGGCCGGCACGACGACGATCGCATCGGCGCCCTGGCCGAGCCGGGTGTGGGGAATGACGCTGTCCTCGTCCCACAACGAGGTCTGCACCTTCTCCGAACCGAGTGCGGACAGCGTGGTCTCACCGATGAAGTGGCGCGCCCCCTCGGTCATGATTGGAGACACGTGGGCTCCGGCATCGACGAGACGTCGGATGACCTCGACCGCCTTATATGCGGCGATACCACCGGTGACTCCGACGACGATGCGCTTGTTCTCCAGCATCGGTGTGGTCGGGTTCGTGCTGTTCGATAGCCCCGACGATCAGTCGTCGGCGCCGGCGTCGGCTGCCTCGGCGTCGGCTGCCTCGGCGTCGAGCGCGGCCGCATCGGCGGCGGCCTGGGCCTCAGCGGCCTCGATCTCGGAACGCTTCACGCCGACGATCGCGCCGGCGGCGATCTCTTCGAAAGCGATCGACAAGGACTTCGAAGCGGTCGAGGTCACCTGCGGCGGAACGATGTGGCCGAGCCCCTCGCCGAGGGTGGTGTAGTAGGTGTTGATCTGACGGGCACGCTGCGCGGCGAGCGCGACGAGTGAGAACTTCGAACCTGCGGCCTCGAGGAGATCCTCGACCCGAGGCTCCATCATGGTGTCGAAATGGGCGGACATGCGTTTCTCCAAGCGGGCAGACGGCAGGGCGACGGAGTGGCGCGCCGACGCGCGCACCGAGGGGTCATGCTAGCAGCCCGGCCTACCGACCCTGCTGTTCACCCTTGGAACGGTGATCTTCGACCACCTCGATGAGCTGTTGCACGGTGTCGTCGACCTCGTGGTTGACGACGTGAACCATGCCGAGCTTCGCGGCCTCGGCGGATTCGGTTTCGGCGTGGGCGATGCGCCGTTCGACGTGTTCGGCGGTGTCACCGCGGCCGATGAGACGGCGACGCTGTTCCTGCCGCGAGGGCGCATCGAGCCAGATCAACAGCGCGTCGGGGTAGCGCTCGAGGATTCGGCGCGCCCCTTGCACGTCGATTTCGAACAACACGTCGTGGCCGTCGGGTGGTGTGGGAATCGGCGAACCCTGCCGGTAATCGAGAAAGTCGACCCATTCGAGGAAACCGTCTCGATCGATGTGGGCCTGGAACTCCTCGGGGGTGGCGAACACGTACGCGTCGTGAGCCTCGCCCGGTCGCACCGCCCGCGTCGTCCACGAACGATTGACGTACAGCCGCGGATTGCGTCGAAGCCACTCGTTGACGACCGTCCCCTTGCCGACCCCGCCGGGGCCGGACACCACGATGATCATTGCGCTTCCTCCTCGTTCCCTGGCACCGCCTCGTTCGCTTCCACCGCCTGGGTCAGCGCTCGCCACTGCGCATCGCTCAACGCGCCGAGCGCAACATCTTCTTCGAGCCCCGCCGCGGCGATGGCTCGACGCGACCGCACCTTGCCGCCCACGGCGTCCATCGCCTCCAGGCACGGCAGCAGCCGAAGGGTCTGCACCGCCCAGCCGTCGCGCTCGGCCGCCAGACGCTCCAGGTCGGCGATGGCGAATCCGCTGAGCGCGACGTCGCACAACACGGCGTCGCGCTCGGCGCGGATCGATGACGCGGTGGCAGCCGACCCGGCCGCACTCCGCGACCCAGCCGACCCGGCCGAAACCGTGTCGGCGCCGCCGGCGATCCGGTCGTTCATACCGAGATCGAGGCGGCGATCTGCGCCGCAGCTTCCAACGGGTCCTCCGCCTGGGTCACCGCGCGTCCGATGACGAGCAGATCCGCACCGTTCGCGATCGCGTCCTGCGGGGTGGCGGCGCGGGCCTGGTCGTGCACCGGCGCGCCGGCGGGACGGATTCCCGGCACCACCCGCCGCAGGCGCGGCGCCAATTCGCGGGCGGTCTGCAGGTCGGTTGCGGCGAGGATGAGGCCGCCGCATCCGCCCTCGAGGGCCAACCGCACGCGGTTGGGAACGATGTGGGGCGGGGCCGAATCGTCGGAGGTCAACACGGTCACCGCGAGCGCCACGGGGGCATCGAGACCGGCGTTTTCCGCGCCGCTGTAGAGCCCCTCGACCCCGGCTTTCAACATGTCGAGCCCGCCGGTCGCGTGAAGGGTGAGGTAGTCGACCCCGAGCGCCCCCAGCACGCGGCTCGCCCGGTTCACCGTGGTGGGGATGTCGTAGAGCTTGAGGTCCAAGAAGACCCGATAGCCGAGGTCGCGCAGGTCTGCGATCACGTCGGGGCCGGCGGCGCTGAACAGCTCCAGGCCGACCTTGGCGACGCCGAACCACGGCCGCATCGACGTTGCGAGACGGCGGGCCTCGACCAGATCGTCGGTGTCGATCACCAGGCAGAGTTTGCGTCGAACCTCGTCGGGGGTTTCGGTGGTCCGGTCAGTCATGTGCGCCTCCGCTGAGCTCTCGTACTTCGGAAATCGAATGTCTTGCACACCAGTCCTCGATGCCGCGCAACACGTTGCCCGGGGTTCGGGGATCAGCGAACGTCGCCGTGCCGACCTGGCACGCCTGGGCGCCGGCGAGCAGAAACTCGACGGCATCGACCTCGGTCGCGATACCGCCGACCCCCACGATCGGAAGGTCGGGGTGAGCGACCCGGCAATCGTAGACAGCCCGCACCGCAACCGGATGGATGGCGGGCCCGCTCACTCCCCCGCCCGCCGCACCGCTGCCGAGGCGGGGGCGTCGGGTTTCGACGTCGATCGACATGCCGAGCAGGGTGTTGACCAGCGTGACCGACTCCGCTCCGGCCCCGGCCACCGCTCCGGCGACTTCGACGAGGCGGTCGGTGTTCGGGCTGAGCTTCGCCCACAGCGGCCGGCCTGCCACCGCGCACCGCTCGATGACCGTGGCCGACAGCACCGGGTCGTGTGCGAACAGGTGCTTGCCGCCCTCGAGGTTCGGACAGCTCAGGTTGACCTCGACCGCGATCACTTCCTCGGGGGCCTCCGCCAACATCGCTGCGGCCCTGGCGTAGTCCTCCACGCTGCGGCCCCAGATCGACACCACGATGCGTTCGACCCCCGAGCGGCGAAGTGCCGGAAGGCCTTCGGCGAGCCACGCCTCGATGCCGGGGCCCTGCAGCCCGACGCTGTTGATCATGCCCAAGGGGCTCTGGTGGACCCGCGGGCCCGGATTGCCCGCCCAGGGCTGCGCGCTCAGCGACTTCACGACGAACGCGCCGAGGCTCGACAGGTCGAGATAGGCGCTCAGCTCGGTCGAGTGCCCCGCCGTGCCCGACGCGACCATGATCGGGTTGGGCAGCCGAAGCGACCCGACGTCGACCGACAGGTCGACGCTCAAGATCCCGACTCCGGGTGAGCCTGGTCGGAGGTGACGGCTCCGGCGTGGTACTCCTGCAAGCTGCGAACGACCAGCGGCATCGACACCGTGTCGGCGATTCCCTCTGCGGCGGCGAGCGCGGCGGCGGCGGTGGTGAACAGCGGCACCCCGTTGCGTCCCGCAGCCGAACGGATGTAAGCGCCGTCGGCCCGCGGGCCGCGGCCCCGTGGAGAGTTGATGACGAGTTGGACGTTGCCCTCGTCGATGAGTTCGACCGCCGTGCGACCGGCACCGGCGTCCGCGTCGGCATCGGTCGCGAACCCGCTCCCACCGGCGGTAGCGCCCCCACTGGCGGCAGCGCCTTCGCTGAGCTTGGAGACCACCTCGGTCACGCTCACCCCGCCGTTGGTGAGGTGCTCGGCGGTGCCGGCGGTGGCCACGATGGAGAAGCCGAGGTTGGCGAATTTCTCCGCGGCGCGCAGCCCGGCGCCCTTGTCGCGGTCGGCGAGGGACATGAAGATCGTCCCTTCGGTCGGCAGGCGGTCGCCCGCAGCGAGCTGGCTCTTGGCGAAGGCCAGACCGAAGGTCGAGTCGATGCCCATGACCTCTCCGGTCGAGCGCATTTCGGGTCCCAGCACCGCGTCGGCGTCGGGGAAACGGCTGAACGGCAACACGGCCTCCTTCACCGAGATGTGTTTGCCCTCCACCGGTGGGGTGAGCAACCCTTCGGTGCGCAACTCGGCCAGTGTCGAGCCGGTCATGACCCGGCTGGCGACTTTGACCAGCGGCACACCGGTCGCCTTCGCCACGAACGGAACGGTGCGGCTGGCGCGGGGGTTCGCCTCGATGACGAACACCTGGGCGGCATCGGGTGATCCACCCGAACGCTTCACCGCGAATTGGACGTTGATGAGGCCCACGACCTCGAGGCTGGTGGCGAGTTGGCGCACGTAGTCCTCGATCACCGCGATGGTGCCGGCGCCGAGGGTGACCGGCGGGGTCACACAGGCCGAGTCGCCCGAGTGCACCCCGGCCTCCTCGACGTGTTCCATCACCCCGCCGATGACGACCTCGCCGGTGGTGTCGCGGATGGCGTCGACGTCGACCTCGGTGGCGTCCTCGAGGAACCGGTCGACAAGCACGGGGCGCTCCGCCGACAGGCCGCCTTCGCGACCGAGGCCGGCGAGGCCCGACAGCGTCTCCATCGCGGCCGCGAGGCTGTCGTTGTCATAGACGATCTCCATGGCCCGTCCGCCGAGCACATAGCTGGGCCGAACGAGGGCCGGGAATCCGATGCGGTCGGTGATGGCGAGTGCGCCCGCGAGGTCCGTCGCGGTGCCGCCGGCCGGCTGGGGAATCTCGAGTTGTGCGCACAGGGCGTTCCAGCGGTCGCGGTCCTCGGCGAGGTCGATCGAGTCGGGACTCGTGCCGAGGATCAGTTCGCGGGGCAGCGAGTTGGCCAGCTTGAGCGGGGTCTGACCACCGAGGCTCACGATGACCCCGACCACCTCGCCGGCGGCCTGTTCGGCCTCGATGATGTTCATGACGTCCTCGTGGGTGAGCGGCTCGAAGTACAGCCGATCGGAGGTGTCGTAGTCGGTCGACACGGTCTCGGGGTTGCAGTTGATCATCACGGTCTCGTATCCCGCGGCGCGCAACGAAAAGCTGGCGTGGACACAGCCGTAGTCGAACTCGATGCCCTGACCGATCCGGTTCGGCCCGGAGCCCAAGATGATCACCTTCGGACGAGACGACGGCCGGACCTCGTTTTCGTCCTCCCACGCCGAGTAGTGATATGGGGTCTCGGCGGCGAACTCGGCGGCGCAGGTGTCGACGGTCTTGAACGTCGGCAACACCCCGGCGGCCTTGCGGGCCGCGCGCACGTCCTCCTCGGTGACCGCGGCCTCGGTAACCGCGGCCTCGACATCGGCGGTCGCGGCGGCAGCGGCGGTGGAGAACAGATACGCGAGCTGTGCGTCGCTGAACCCGAGTTGTTTGGCGCGGCGCCATTCGCGGGCGCTCAAGTCGGCGGGGCGCCGTCCCTGGGCCGCCGCGGCCTCGAGCGCGTGGCGTTCCTCGACGATGAGCGACATCTGATCGAGAAACCAGGGGTCGATCTTGCACGCCTCGTGGATCGATTCGATGCTCAGCCTACGTTCGAGGGCGGCGCCGACGACGAAGAGACGATCCGGGGTGGCGCGGTCGGTGAGCGCGAGAAGCTCGGCGTCGCTCAGGTCGTCCCAGACCCGCTCGCCGGGGTCGCAGTTCAGCCCGAGGCGGCCGTTTTCGAGGCTGCGCAGCGCCTTTTGCAGCGATTCGGGGAAGGTGCGCCCGATCGCCATCGCCTCGCCGACCGACTGCATCTGAGTGCCGAGCACTCCCGAGGTGCCGGGGAACTTCTCGAAGGCCCAGCGTGGCACCTTGGTCACGACGTAGTCGATCGCCGGCTCGAAACACGCCGGGGTCTTGGTGGTGATGTCGTTGGTGATCTCATCCAGGGTGTAGCCGACGGCGAGGCGCGCTGCGATCTTGGCGATCGGGAACCCGGTGGCTTTCGAGGCCAACGCGGAGCTGCGGCTCACCCGAGGGTTCATCTCGATGACGACCATGTCGCCGTTGGCGGGGTCGACCGCGAACTGCACGTTCGAACCGCCGGTCTCCACCCCGACGCGGCGCAGGCAGGCGATGGCGGCGTCGCGCATCTCCTGGTACTCGCGATCGGTGAGGGTCATCGCCGGGGCGACGGTGATCGAGTCGCCGGTGTGCACGCCCATCGGGTCGACGTTTTCGATGGAACACACGATCACGACGTTGTCGTTGTTGTCGCGCATCACCTCGAGTTCGTATTCCTTCCACCCGGCGATGGAACGCTCGATCAGGATTTCGGTGATCGGGCTGGCGTCGAGGCCGTAGGAGGCGATGCGGTCGAACTCCTCCGGGGTCGTGGCGATTCCGGTGCCCTTGCCGCCGAGGATGTACGCGGGGCGAATCACTACCGGAAGACCGATGCGTTCGACGACCTCGCGAGCCTCCGGCATCGAGCGGGCGGTGTCCGAAGGCGGGACCTTCAGACCGATCTCGATCATCGCCTCCTTGAAGGCCTCGCGGTTCTCTGCGGTCTCGATGGTCTGCGCGTTCGCGCCGATCATCTCGGGGGTGCCCTCGACGCCGATGACCCCGCGGGCGTGCAGTTCCATCGCCAGGTTCAGCGCTGTCTGTCCGCCGAGGGTGGGCAAGACCGCGTCCGGTTGCTCTTTGTCGATGATGCGGGTGAGCACGTCGGCGTCGAGGGGTTCGATGTAGGTGGCATCAGCGAAATCGGGGTCGGTCATGATCGTCGCGGGATTCGAGTTCGCGAGGATCACCCGGTATCCCTCTTCGCGAAGCACGCGACACGCCTGGGTCCCCGAGTAGTCGAACTCACACGCCTGGCCGATCACGATCGGCCCGGAACCGATGATCAAGATCGACTGAAGGTCGTCACGACGGGGCATCTCATCTCCTGGCAGGCAAAAAGAAGGCCCCCGGAGGGGCCTGGGACTACTTCGAATGGGACGAACCCCGCAACGGGGGCTGAAGGGCATGGCAGAGCGGGGGGTTGAAGCTGTAGGCCACGTTCGTCACCGAACGGGCAGCGTATCACGGCTGCGTTGGGCCCCTCGGCCGCGCTCGCCGCGCGCCGCCCGTTCGGCCGGTTCGGGGCGTTTGGCGTCGCGGCGGGTCTGGCGTCCGAGCTCGCGGGCGGCCGCGAGCGCGTCGTCGGCGCGTATCGTGAACTCGAGGCGGGCTTCCTCGAGGTCGGCGCGCCCGGTGCAGGCCGCCGTCGCCGCCGCGACCCGGGTCATCGCCTTGTCCATGTGGTACTCGTACATGCCGATGTCGAAGGCACCCTCGCTGATGAGCGCGGTGTTCATCGCTTTCGCATTGGGCTTCTTGATGTCGCGGACGATGCGCAACCAGCTGAGGACCTTCAGCACGTAGAAGGTCACGTCGAACTCCCACCACTTGAAGCCCTGGCGACACGAGCTCTGCAGGTGATGGTGGTTGTTGTGCCAGCCCTCGCCGAGGGTGACGAACGCGATGAATGCGTTGTTGCGGCTCGAATCGGCGGTTGCGTAGCGACGCGTGCCGACCAGGTGGGCCATCGAGTTCACCAGGAACGTGCAGTGCCACACCAGCACCGTCGACAGGAAGAACCCGATCAGCAGCCCGCTCCAGCCGCCGATGAGGAAGGTGACGATGGCGAGCGACCACGGGCCGATCCAGTCGAACCGGTTGAGGAACCGCAGTTCGGGGTATTTCGCGAAGTCGGCGATCGCCTCGTACGGGGTCGGCTTCGAGCGGTCCGACACGATCCAGCCGATGTGGCTGAACACGACGCCCTTGATCGGGCTGTGGGCGTCTTGGACGGTGTCGGTGTAGCGGTGGTGGAGCCGGTGATGGCCCGCCCACCACAGCGGCCCCTTCTGCGAGGCGGTCGTGCCGCCGAAGGCCAAGATGAACTGCATCACCCGGTTGGTCTTGTAGGTGCGGTGGCTGAAGTACCGGTGGTACCCGCCGGTGATGAAGAACATCCGAACCCAGTAGGTCACCAACAACAGCTTCCAGTCCGCCCACCCGACGCCGGTGAAGATGGCGAGCAGCGGCACGAAATGGGCGAGCATGAACACGAACGAGGCCAACGGCTTCGGTCGCTCACCGGGAAGCCGGTTCGGGTGCGGAATCATTGACACAAACTACTGTAACGATTCCGTCATCCACCTAATCGGTGGCGACTGCGGCCCTCAGAATCCTCAGGACCGGTTCGCGTCACGACTGGTTCGCGTCACGACCGGTTCGCGTCAGGACCGGTTGGCGTCGATGAGGTCGGCGAAGCGCTCGAACAGGTAGTGGCTGTCGTGAGGGCCCGGTCCGGCTTCGGGGTGGTACTGGATTCCGAACACCGGGCGGTCGGTGCAGCGGAACCCTGCGAGGGTCTGATCGTTGAGATTGACGTGGGTGATCACCACGTTGTCGACCCCGTCGAGGTCCACGCAGTAGTTGTGGTTCTGACTGGTGATCTCCACCCGGCCGGTTTCGAGGTCCTTGATCGGATGATTTCCGCCGTGGTGCCCGAAGGCCAGCTTGTGGGTCCGCCCGCCGAGGGCCTGGCCGATGAGTTGGTGGCCCATGCAGATGCCGAACATCGGCACCTCGTCGACGAGCGCGTTGATCGTCGGCGTGAGGTTCTCCACCGCCGCGGGGTCACCCGGGCCGTTCGACAGGAACACCCCGTCGGGATCGAGCGCCAGGATCTCCTCGGCGGTGGTGTCTGCCGGCACGACGGTCACGCGGGAGATGCGGGTGAGGCAGTCGACGATCGTCGACTTGATCCCGCAATCGATCGCCACGACGTGTCGACTCGGATCGCCCTCCACCTCGTAGGGCTCGGAGGTGGTCACCACGTTGACGAGATCGCAGCCGTCGGTGAGGCGTGCCTGTTTCGCGGCGGCGGCCAATTCATCGACCGGAGCGGTGCCGAACGCACAGCCCATCGCCCCCTGTTCGCGAATGATGCGGGTCAGGCGGCGGGTGTCGACTCCGCCGATGGCGGGAATCGCGTGGTCGACGAGATAGCTCTCCAGGCTCTTCGACGAGCGCCAGCTCGACTCACGCCGCGCCATCTCGCGAAGCACCACGCCGCGGCAATGCACGACCGACGCCTCGTTATCGTCATCGTTGGTGCCGTAATTGCCGAGGTGGGCCGTGGTGAAGGCGATGACCTGGCCGGCATAGGAGGGGTCGCTGATGACCTCCTGATAGCCGCTCATGACGGTGTTGAAGACCAACTCGCCCGTCGCGATGCCGCCCTCGGGTTCGGCTCCGAACAGTTCGCCCTCAAAGACCGAACCGTCGGCGAGAACCAGGTGTCCCAGGCGGAGTTCGGCTGCCGGATGCCCGGCGCCTCCCGGGCTGCTCACCGCAGACGTCGCGGGGGTGGTGGCCGGCTGGCTCGGGGCCGTGGCGGTGGTTGCCATCTGTACTCCTCTGTCTGTCCGTACGAGTGTCCCGCACTCGTTTCACGGTCAGGCAGCCACCCTATCAGCCCACCCCACCCGTTCTCCGATAACCAGTGGTCGTGATCACGACCACTGGTTATCGGAGAACGAGGCCTTGTTGCAGGCGATCGAGGATCGGAGCGAGCGCTTGGCCCACCGCCCCCGACCAAGTCGCCGCCTCGAGCGCCGCACCCAACGCTCGCCGGTCGCCCACGATCACGACCAACTGGGCGCCCTCGGGACCGGCGATCAATCGCTCGTGTTGAGCATCGGCCTCCTCGACACGAACGTCGCCCTGAGCGAGGGTCGCTGCGCCGATCTCCACCGAACCCGACACCGGGGCGACGACCGATTCGGTGCCCGTCGACCGCTGGCCCAACGCCTCGGCGCCGGCGTCGCAGTCCAACAGCAGAATCACCGGCCCACTCGTCGGTTCACCCGCCAGGCCGACCGCCATGCGCACCCCCGGGGTCACCTGCTCCCAGGAATCGGCGGAATCGAAACCGCCGTCGAGGTGGGCACGAACCGTGGGCCCCAGCGTGGTGGCGATCGCGGGCGCACCGGGGCACGGGTCCTGCATGTCGATGCCCAACATCGCACCGTTGAACTCCTGTTGCGGAGTCACGACCTCGGCGATCTCGGCCTTCACCGGACGGATGGCGAACCCGCGCCGGTCCGCGAACATGATGATCCCGTAGCCGCCGTCGGGGCCCCAGGCGAAGTTGTCGCTCGCATACGGCACGCCGCCGTCGTGGAAGCGGAACTGCCCCTGTTCATACGCGTCGCGCCCCATGTTGGTGGTGCCACGCACCGAGATCCGCCAGTTGTCGGACGCATGAGCGTGAGCGAATGACAGCGGCATCTGCTCGTCGGTCGGAGCGATGTAGCTCATCACGACGAACGGGCCGTGGTGTTCGTCGCCGAACAGGATCGGCAGCACCGTGGCCCCCATCTCCTCGACCCAACCCTCACGGCGTTCGAACGACACATCGACATGGCCGTCGACCGGCTCGGTCGGAACTCCGGACAGAATCTGATACATCGAAGGCACCCCCCTGATCTGCGCCTGCCCCGGATCGTAGGTCGCCGGCGGCACCGCTGCGCCGGAATCGCTTCAAACACCGACACTCGACTGGCGACGACCGCAAACCGACTCGACCGCCGACGACGACTAATCGACCGACGGCTCGGGTGCGTCGACGAATCGGTACCGCACCGGACACCGATCGACGTTGTTCACCATGACCCGCGGCAACCAGCGCGGCTCAGCGGTGAGTTCCAGGTCGCGGGTGTGCCGGGCAATCGTCGCCACCAGCTCCTGCAACTCGGCGCGGGCCAGCGCCTGGCCCAGGCAGAAATGTGGCCCCATCGAGAAGGTGAACGACCACAACGTGGGGTCGCGGGTGACATCGAATCGGTCGGGATCGTCGTATCGGGCAGGGTCGCGGTTATGCGCACCGATGATTGAGGTGACGGGTTCGCCCGCTTCGAAACTCAGGCCGGCAAGCTGTGTCGCCCGGGTCGTCTTGTTTCCGGTCGCATAGAAGCCGGGGCGATACCGCAGGATCTCCTCAACCGCTCCGACCTTGAGTGCCTCGGTGTTCCCGCGCACCAACTCGAGTTGGTCCGGGTGCCGAGCGAGCTCGAGAAAAGCGCTCGTCATGACGCTCGCCGTCGTCTCGATCGCTCCGCCGAAGATGTTGGTGAACAACACGATCAACTCGTCGTTGCTGAGGCGATGGCCCTCCTCCTCGGCGGCGATGAGCCTCGTCAACAGATCGTCGCGAGGTTCAGACCGACGGCTCTCGACCAGGTCGGAGACGAAGGCCATCAGGCTCGCGAACACCCTATTGGCGTACGTCGAAGCCCGAGTCGGCGTGGCGTTCGAGCAGGTCGCGGACTTGGCCGCGAACGATGGGTCTGACCCGTTCGACCGACCGCGGGGTCAGGGCGCGGCTCACGAGCTTGCGAAGTCGACGGTGGTCCTCGCCGTTGCGCGCGCCGATCGACCAACGCCTCCATTCGTAGAGCGGATCGCCGGGTTTGAACCCGCGCGCCTCGATGTATTCGAGGCCCTCGTTGATGAACTCGGGACGCCGTTTGATCTCCTCGGCGTCCTGCCATCGCAGCACCGCTTTCACCCCGTCGGGGGTGACCGCGGTGCGGTGGACGTCGCGCAACTCCGCCAGGACGGGATAGGGCTCCGCCCAGTACTCGTCGTCGTCGAGCGGGAGCAGCGCCGCAGCGGGGGCGCTCACGTCACAACCGTCGCGTCGCAACCGTCATGCATGGGTGCTCGGACGCCTATCCGGCCCGAAACATCAGGCCTTTGTCGCCCTTGGTGAGCGTGAGGGTCTTGCCGTTGAGTTCCATCTCGACCTCGCCGTCGAGCACCGTGGTGACCGCAGTCTCGATCGTGGTCGCGTCCGCTTCGCAGGCCATCTTCGTGAGCCGCATCGGATCGAAGGTGAGGGTGGATTCACCAATCGTGACGGTCGTGCCGCCGGTGTTACATCCGGCGAACACGCTCGCCGTACCGTCCTCGGCGATCTCCAGGGTCGCAGGGTCGGCCCCGGCGGGCAGGCTCGACACGGCGTCGTTCTCGATGATGCCGTCGAGAGTCCATGCGGTGCCGGTCAGGCCGGAGTCGGCCTCCTCGGCGAGTTCGATGGTGACGTCGCCGCCGACGAGCGTCAGGTTCGCCCCATCGAGGGTCGCCTCGACGCCGGTGGTGAACAGTTCGTTGAGCCAGGTGTCCTGGGCCATGAGGTCGTCGTCGCAGCCCATCATCGTCATGAACGGCTCGCCCGTGAAAGCGAGCACGCCGGAGTCGTCGACCGCTATTCCTCCGCCGATCGTGTTGCACCCGGCGTTCAGGCTGATTTTCCCCTCGAGGACGGTGAGGGAGATGACGCTGTCGGCGACGAGGTCGTGGCCGGTGACCGAGGTCGAGATGAAGGTGCGTCCTTCGAGTTCGGCGATCATGCCCGTGCTCCCGTTGCCGGTGTTGGCGTCGTTGTCCCCGCCGGCCGCTGGCGCAGCCGTGGTGGTGGTTGCGGTTGTGGCGTCGTCGGTTTCGTCGCCGCATCCGGACAACGCCAGTGCGGCCAGTCCGATGACGAGCGGCAGCGCCATCGCCGAGCGCCCCCATCGACCAAGTTCACGTTGCTGAGCCATCACGCCTCCACCAGTTTGTGTTGCGGGCACCCTATCGGCGCAGACGAGATGTGGCACCCTCAGGCGGTGCCGCGCCCTCAGGCGGTGCCGCGCCCTCAGGCGGTGCCGTAGGGTCACGTCATGGCCGAATCCGATCGTTTCGTCTCCACCGGATCGCTCCCTGAACACGACCGGGTGAAGGCGCTGGTGAACCAGGCCCACGAAGACTTCGCCGCCGTCGATTCCGGGGTTCCGTCGGATGTCTACCCGGCCCTCGCCTCGGCCGATCCGGCGACCTTTGGCATC
The DNA here is from genome assembly GCA_023957975.1 of Microthrixaceae bacterium. Taxonomy (NCBI): domain Bacteria; kingdom Bacillati; phylum Actinomycetota; class Acidimicrobiia; order Acidimicrobiales; family Microthrixaceae; species Microthrixaceae bacterium. Next base: position 22,071 of record JAMLGM010000017.1, read on the forward strand.
TGCGTCGCCAGCGTGGATGCGACCGTGCACGAGGCCGGCGACACGAGGGTTCCGTTCACCATCATGAGCGTGGCCAAGCCGTTCACCTTCGCGCTGGCCTGCGACATCGTCGGAACCGACGCCGCCGGGGAACGCCTCGGGGTCGACGCCACCGGCCTGCCGTTCAACTCCGTCGAGGCGGTCGAACGCGGATCGGGTCGCACCAACCCGATGGTGAACGCCGGGGCCATCGCCACGATCGACCTGTTCGGCAGCGATGCCGAGGACTCGTGGGGTGCCATCCGAGCCGGGCTGTCCGCATTTGCCGGGCGCGAGTTGTTCCTCGACGAGGCAACCCTCGAGTCGGCGCGATCCACGAACTTCCGCAACCGGGCGCTGGCGCAGTTGTTGGAAAGCTATGGAGCCATCGACGCAGATCCGTTCGCGCTGCTCGACGTGTACACGCGCCAGAGTTGTCTGGCGGTCACCGCGTTCGATCTCGCGTTGATGGGCGCGACGCTCGCCGACGGCGGGGTGCACCCCGTCACCGGTCGCCGGGTCGTGAGCGCAACGGCGTGCCACGCGGCACTTGCGGTCATGGCGACCGCCGGACTCTACGAAACGTCCGGCGATTGGTTGTATCGAGTCGGCCTTCCGGGTAAGAGCGGAATCGGCGGCGGCATCGTCACGGTGTCGCCCGGCAAGGGTGGGCTTGCGACGTTGTCACCCCCGCTCGACGCCGCCGGCAACAGCGTGCGGGGCCAACTCGTGGCCGAGTTCTTGTCCGAACGCCTCGGCCTCGACATCTTCTCCTCCGCCAGGTACCGCTGAGCGGGCCGACGGTGGGGAGCCGGTTTCGCTCACTCGCCGATACCGTGACGGGGCCGAACCATCGGCGATTCCGACCTCTCCCACCGAGCCAAAGGACCTCACCAGCCATGCGCACCAAGCGAACTGCAAAGACTCCCCTCCTCCTGGTCGCTTCCCTGGGCATCGCACTCAGCGGCTGCGGCGGCTCCGATGACGCTGCTGAAAACGCCGCCAGCGAAATCGCCGAGCAGTTGGCCGAGCAACAGACGGGCGGAGACGTCGACCTCAACGTCGACGATGACGGCGCGGTCCGGATCGAGACCGACGAGGGTTCCGCGACCTATGGGATGAACAAGGTTCCGGAGTCCTGGCCGTCCGACATCGCACTCCCCGAGGGGCTTGCGGTCGTGGGCGGCAGCGATGTCGATTCCGGCGAGGGGCTCATGACCACCATCACCGCAACGACCGACATGGCCCCGGGCGAGGTGCTCGACTTCTTCAAGGCCGAACTCGCCGATTGGGAGATCTCCAACGAGGTTTCCACCACGGTCGGCGAAGCAGAGTTGGCGGGCGCCCAGTGGGACAACGGTTCTCGCGTCGTTCAGCTGTCGGCCACGGGCAGCGGGGACGACAAGCATTTGACGCTGGCTCACACGGACAAGGGCTGATCCTCGGCGGGGGCGTGTAGGGGCTCGCTCCCCTGCACGCCCCCATCGCCTGCCCCGCACCTTCCATGCCCCGCACCTTCGCTGTCAGACGTGTCTGATGTGATGTCTCCCATGAGAAACGATGCCGTGAGCGTTGTTTCGCAGCTTGCAGCCTCTCGAAACAGCGTCTTCACACGTCATCAGGCTGCCGCCCTTGGGCTCACCAAGCGACAGATCTCCAACATGTTGGCGGCGGGGCTCCTCCACGAACCGTGGCGCGGAGCCCTCGTCGCCTGCCGTCCGGGATGCGCCCCGACGTGGGATCAGCTGCTGCGCGCCGCACTGCTCGAACGGCCGGCATGGGCTGCGGACTGTTCGGCCGCGCGGCTCCAAGGCTTCGAGGGCTTCGAGGACTCCGAGGAGTTGCAGCTCATCTGCTCCCCTTCGGCACACATTCGCCTCGGCGGGGTTTCGGTTCGCCGCACCCAACACCTGGACCCGGCCGGGCCCTACGCGATGAAGCTGGGATGACGGTGTCGGTCGGGGTCCACCGGTGATGGAGGGGCCTCCACAAATCTCGTGACTGCTTGACGGTCAGAGACGAGGGAGGCCCCCGTTGGTTGAAGGTAGTGGTGCGTGCTGGTTCGGCGCGCCAGGGTTCGAGGTGCTGCGCGTCGCCGATGACGGTGGCGAGCTGGTCATCGAGGTCGAGACGACCGCGTCGACGGTCGGGTGCGGCCGGTGCGGTGTGCGTGCCCGTGCGAAGGACCGGCGGTGGGTGACGGTGCGTGACGCCCCGTCAGGCAGCAGGGCGGTGCTGGTCCGGTGGCGCAAACGCGTGTGGGCCTGCCCCGACGCGGAGTGCCCGGCGAAGACGTGGACCGAGTTGTCACCGCTGGTCGCACCGCGGCGGGTGCTGACGGCCCGGGCGGCGGAGTGGGCTGCAGATCGGGTCGCCAGCGTGGAGGGGACGCCGGCGTCGATCGCCGCTCAGTTCGGGGTGTCGTGGTCGACGGTGTGGACGGCGGTTGAGCGGATCGGCCGTCAGCGTGTCGAGGACCCTGATCGGGTCGGACCGGCGGCGATGGTGGGGTTCGATGAGACCGTGATGCAACCAGCGCACCGGCGCCGCCGACGACGGTTCATCACCGCTGTTGTCGATGTCGGCACCGGTCAGATCCTCGACGTGTTCGAGGGCCGTGATGCCCGTGATCTGCGGGCCTGGATGGCGACCATGCCGCCGGACTGGTTGGCCCGGATCGAGGTGGTGTCGGTCGATCCGCACGAGGGCTACCGGTCAGCGGTGACCGGGGCGACGAGTCCGTTGCGTGACGTCACGATCGTCGTCGACCCGTTCCACATCGTCAGGTTGGGCAACGCCGCGGTCACACGGTGTCGCCAGCGGGTGCAGGGCGAGACGCTCGAGCATCGCGGGTGGAAGGGCGACCCGCTCCACGACGTCCGCAAGCTGTTGTTGATGGGCGCTGAACGCCTCGACGACATCGGCTGGGACCGGCTCCATCGGGCGCTGCGTGATGGCGACCCCGACGGCGAGGTGCGGGACTGCTGGGTCGCGAAGGAGAAGCTCCGCGACGTCTACCTCACCAACGACCCCGACGAAGCGGCCGGCCGTCTCGACGACGTCATCGTGTGGTGCTCCGATGCTGACTCGGGCCCCGAGTTGCGACGCCTCGCGAAGACCCTGAAACGCTGGCGCCAGCAGATCCTGAACCGGCACAGCACCGGCGCCTCGAACGGTCCTGTCGAGGCGGCGAACCTGCTGATCAAGCAGGTCAAGCGTTCAGGTCGAGGGTTCCGCAACCTCGACAACTACCGGCTCCGCATCCTCCTCGCCGGCGGCACCAACCCCATGCGCGAAACTCAACAGGTCACGAGCATCCGACCCCGCCGTCCCAGGTTGGTCGCGTAGGGCCCCGAAACGCCGCAGGCCCGTGCGCCTGGCTCGCGGAGCGCGGCGAGCAGTGGTGCGCCCAGATCGAGTTCGCGACCCTCGACCTGTCGGGCCCGTATCGGAGCGTGTTCGACAAGATGACCCCCGCGGCGATTCAGGTCGCTGACCCGTTCCACCTGATCAAGCTCGCGAACCAGAAACTCGACGAAGTCCGCCGCCGGGTGCAGAACGAGACGTGTGGCCATCGGGGCCGCAAGAACGACCCGCTGTATCGGTCACGACGCTTGTTGACCAAGGCTGATGAGCGGCTCGACGAGCGAGGCCGCACCAAGCTCCTCGGTCTCCTCGAGGCCGGCGATCCCAAGGGCGAGGTGCGCACTGCATGGCACGCGAAAGAGGTCGTGAGGAGCATCTATGAGCATCGCGACCCCGACTTGGCGATCGAGTTCGTTGCCCGCCTCGGTCGTGATCTGCAGGACGTGTCGTGCCCGCCCGAGGTGCGACAGCTCGGCCGCACCATCGTCCGCTGGCGCTCCCAGATCGCGGCGTGGCACCAGGCGCACGTGAGCAACGGGCCGACCGAAGCGGCGAACAACCTGCTCAAACGGGTGAAGCGGGCGGCGTTCGGGTTCACGTCGTTTCGGAACTACCGGATCCGCACGCTGCTCTACGCCGGCAAGCCCAACTGGGACCTACTCGCCACCATCACTCCCCGGTGAAATCCGAAGAGCCGGTAAGGTGCGGTAGCGCCAGCCTTGGCCGGCAAGAGAATCGAACCGATTAGCAGTGCCGCAACGACTGCAATTGCCTTCTTGATTGGAGCCACTGGAATCCTTCTTGAAGGGTGGGTTGACTGGTACTTCAGCGAGTTTCAGCGATTCAATCCGCTGCTGGCGCTCATTCCATCCTATGGCGCTTCCGCGACACTGTAGGTTCCTGAGCTAGGATCAATGAATATCGAGCTGCCGTCTGGTGCCACGGCGAATGGCGAACCGCTTTGCCATCGAGGATCTAGCGACCTCGACACCTCGCCACTGTCTCTCAGTATCGTGGTGCTCAGCTGTGGCTCGACGGTGCCATTCTGCGAAGGGGTTCGCGCAACAACGATCACTCCAGTCGGCGTTCCTTCCAGGCGTCCGATGAAGAATCCCTCATTTGGCACCGCATTTGTGACCGACTCCCACTTCAGTCCCGTCCATTTGGCTACCGTGGGGCCCACCGAATTTAGATCGCCATCCGCTGGTGCGGACACGCTCATGAAAACACTCTTAGCGCTACACGCAAGATTGGTTCCAACGGCCCCAAAGTTCGGTGCCATTTCGATACCCATCATTGGTGTAGCGATTCCATCGGCGAGACTAATCGCAACTGGTTGGGCTGTTGCGCGATCGGTGCCGCTCAATAGGGCTACTGAGCTCTCCGTCGAGCATTGCTCGCCGACTGACTGAACGTCCGCCAGTTTTCGCCAATTGTCCCCGCGCGTGGAGAGAAGTGCGTGAGTTGCGCCTTCCGTCGGGATTATGATTGCGACGGTTTCATCCGAAATCGCTGTTTCAGTCCACACAGTCCCGCGCACGTGAAGTTCTGTGACTTCGGACGGTAGGTCAATTCGTGTCCAGAGCATTTCCTCGACCTCGAGGCTGAACGAAGCGAGCAGTCCGCTGTCGCAAGTTCCCTGTTCGACCATCTCGAGCGGACACCAGAATCCAAGTGTCCGTATGCCGCTACTGCTCGTGGCGGCACCCAACGCGACAAATCTCGCGTCACCGTTGCTTGGAAGCTCCAGGTAAGTGTGGTCTCCCGTTGCCACGTCCACAATCGAAGCAGTCGGTGTAAATGACGAACCGTCGACTCCGCTTGTCGACTCGGAGAACGCCACTACATGCGCCCCATCGAAAACCACTGCCGCGTACTTGTTTGGCTCGAATTGGGACAGTCGTGGGGCGTCGCGCTCCATGCCCAGTTCGCTTGAGGCATCGGTTGTTTGGTTGTCTGGGTCGCCACATCCGACAAGAAGTCCCACAAGCAACAGCGGGACGGTTCGATTGATACCGGTCCGTGTCCTTGGCGAGCTGCGCCGATGCGACGCCATCTTTGACCACCCGTCTAGTCCTGTGCTGCCTACCGTACCACCATTGGCCAGTGTGGTCGGATTGGAGTTGACCCGGTTCTCTGGATACGAATTGTTGTGAGTCACGCGGCTCGAGATGCAGCGTAGACCTCGGCGGGCGTGCGGTGCCCGAGCCCGGCTTGGTGGCGTTACCGGTTGTACAAAGTCTCGATGTAGCTGAACGGGATCGTGCGCAGCTGGCGCCGTGTCATGGCTTCCCAGTCACCATGGACGTGGCGGATCTCCTTTTTGATCGTCGCCTAGTGTCCTGTCAGGTTGTTCCATCAAGAAATATTTGAGTTCGGGAATTTTGGGTTCCGGACCTGCGTTCCTTTCGTCGTAGGCGAACATCGGAGGAATCTCTGTGGCACGACGCGGACGACCCACGGTCGAGATCAACCTGAACGGCAACGAACGAAAGACGTTGGAGCGGTGGGCGCGGCGGCACTCGACGTCGCAGTCCTTGGCGTTGCGATGCCGGATCATCCTGGCGTGCGCCGATCCTGAGCGATCCCGTGACGACATCGCGGCTGAGGTGGGCTGCAACCCTGCGACGGTGACGACGTGGCGGAACCGGTTCGCTGCTGACCGGTTGGACGGGTTGATGGACGCACCCCGGCCGGGCGCGGCCCGAACGATCACCGATGAGGTGGTCGAGCAGGTCCTGGTCGACACGTTGGAGACCACACCAGGCGAAGACACCCACTGGTCCACCAGGGGACTGGCAGCGAAACACGGGATCTCCCGTCAGACCGTGTCTGAGATCTGGCGGGCGTTCGGACTGAAGCCATGGATCCAAGACGAGTTCAAGATCTCTCCGGACCCCCAGCTGGTTGAGAAGATCCGTGACCTGGTCGGCCTGTACATGAACCCGCCGGTGAACGCAGCAGTGTTCGCAGTCGACGAGAAACCCCAGATCCAGGCGTTGAACCGGACGGCGCCG
>JAMLGM010000018.1 GCA_023957975.1 Microthrixaceae bacterium
GGGGCTCCCCCCGGGCCCCCCCCCCGACGGCCATCACCGCGTCGCGGCCGTTACATCATCGAGTTCACTACATCGTTGAATTCATCCAGTTCCAGCGCTGGTTCATCCAGCCCTGCATCTGGCTGGCCCGGTGATACGTACCCAACTCGCCACGGTCCCAACGGACGCTGTCGGCCTTGATGGCGCTGTTGAGCGGAGCTTGCATGGCGGCCATTCCCTGGACATAGGCGCCGAACGGTTCCTTGAGCTCCTGCCAGCGGTCATGGACGGCTTGGACGAATGTCGGGTCCTCGAAGAGTCGCCCGATCCACTTGCCGCCGCCGTCGCGGTTGAAGGTGATGGAGGGATTGCGGACCCACGGCATGTTCGCTGGCCACGTGATCTCCTCGACCCCGACGGTGACCGGAGCGACCGAAACGTCGAAATCCCACATCGGGCCGAAGTAGAACTTCTCGTCGCCGCGCTTTTTGTAGAAGAAGGTGCTCGTGTAGAAGAAGTCGACCTGCATCGTGAATTCCGCCACCAGGTACGAATCGATGAGGGACTCCATATCGACGTACGCGCGATATCCGGTTTCCGGGTCGGCGAAGTCCGGCGAGAACAGAGCGTCTTCGAAGCGTTGCAGCACCGACTGGGCGTAGGCCTGCTGTTCGGGGGTGTACGGCTCGGGATCGCTCACCGTGACCTTTGCGCCGCGACTGGTGCGCAGGGCCTGGTCGTCGCCGCGGAAATCGATCTCGAAGACGTATCCACCGGTGAGGGCTTCGCCGCTGTTGTCGCTCGACGACATTTCATCGATGTTGATGCGGTCCTTGTCGATGCGTCGGTGTTCGATGAGCTGATACGGGCCCTGGTACACCCCGTTGAGCACGACTTCCACCAGCTGCGAACGCGGGGACCAGTCGATGGAGGTCATCGAGGCGAGCGTCTGGCCGACGGTGGTGCGGATCTGGGAACGGTCGGCGTAGTTCGCCAGGAGGGCCCAGTGACGGTTCGAGGGCATACCCATGAGCGCGGCCTTGTTGGCGAGCTTGAGCCGGTACGGCTTCTTCGGCAGGTCCCAGGTGGTGTTACCGCGGCCGCGGATCTCGACGGCCCCCGAGAACGCAGCGACGTCCGACCCGTTGGGGTCGAGCGAGTAGGTGGCAGCGACGTAGTTCTCCTTGTCGAGGATGGGCTGATCGTTCGTGTTGATCGACATCACCGGCAGGGTCGCCTCGTAGTAGCGACTCGACACGGTCGCACTCCAGACGGGGTTGGTCAGCTCGGGGGTGGGGGTCGCCCGCACGCGGTACTGATACATGGCCAGCGTGGTGAGGCCGTTGATGGTCGTCGAGCGGCCGGTGACGGTCTGGGTTCCCCACGTCGGCATGGCGCCGGTGCGCCACTGCACCTCGAAACTCGTGAGGTCCTCGTCGGCCTGCCAGGTGACCTCGACGGCCTTGGGAAGCTGGTTGACCCGCACCGACCGCGCCGACGCGTCCACCGGGTCGACCGGGGTAGGGGGGGTGGGTGTCGTGGTGGGGGCGCATGCCGCGGTGACCGCCATCAGCGCTGCGGCGAGCACCGCAAGCGGCGCTCGCAGGCGCCTCATCGGACTACCGGATCGGCGGGATCGGTCCAATGTCGTGGGCATCGGTGTACTCCATCGGTGTGATCGGCCTGGGGGAGAAGACGCCGCCATCGTCGATGTTGCTGCCACGCGACATCCGACGGTCCCAAACCGAAGATTCGTGAGTGACACGCTATAAGGCACCGTGAAACGGGTCAACAGGCCAAGATGCGGCGTCGGTCGCGTGGCGACGCGTACGGCCCTATCCTCGGCCTGTGGATGAGGACGCCGTGAGAACCGCCGCCCGTTCCGGTGCGGACACCGCAATCGCGGATCGTGGCCGCCCACGTTCGCCTTGGGGGGAGCTCGATTGGAGCGATCCGTTCACCCGCCTCGCCATCACCCACTTCCTCTCGGTGGTCGGCGAGACGATGGTCGTGTTGAGTCTCGCCAGCTCGTTCTTCTTCAACATCGACCCGTCGCGAGGCCGCGAGAAGGTCATCTTGGGCCTTCTGTTCACGATGGCACCCTTCGCGGTCGTCGGCCCGTTCATCGGCCCGTTCATCGACAAGGTACGCGGCGGTCACCGAATGGTGATTCGCACCACGTTGTTCATCCGTGCCGCAGTAGCGGCGTTGATGGTGGTGGCCGTGCTCGGCGATTCGCCCGCGCTGTTCGTCGAGGCGTTCGCGATGTTGGTGTTGGCGAAGACGTACCAGATCGCCCGCGCCGCGGTGGTGCCGACGACGGTGGCCGGCGAGGCCAAACACGTCGAAGCGAACTCGAAGCTTCAGCTGTTGAGCAGCATTGCGTCGACGGTGGGGGGTGTCATCGGCGGGGGCTGTCTCCTCATCGGCGAAGGGTTTCTGCTCGGGGTCACCTCGGCGGTGTTCGTGGCGGGTGGGGTGGTCGCGTTGCGGCTCAAACCGAGCGCTGCGGGGGCCGAGGAGGAAACCTCGGCGGTCGAACGCACAGAGGTCACAACCCCCGCGATGTTGTCGGTGGCAGCCTTTGGCATGGGGCTCATCCGGCTGGTCGTCGGGTTCGTCACCTTCCTCATGGCCTTCGAGCTGCGCGGCGGCGGTCGGGTCTCGCTCGGCGACCGCGCCGCCAACCTGGCACTCGAGGCCGCGCGGGAATTCGACCCCCGAGTCACGGTTCCACCCCTCGGAGACGGTCCGCCGATGTGGTATTTCGGAGCGGTGCTCGTCGCCAGCGTCACCGGCGGGCTCGTCGGAGCGATGATCGCCCCCAGGTTGCGTTCCGGTCTCGACGAGGAGCGAATCCAGATCGGCGGCTCGCTGGTCGCGGTGCTGGCTGGGGTCGGCGCAGCGGCCTTGAGCTGGGGAGGCGACGGCAACCTCGCCGGATATGTCGCCCTCGCGTTCGGCACTGCCTTGGCCGCGGCGCTGGCGAAGCAGGCCTTCGACTCCACCGTGCAACGCGTCGTCGCCGAGCTCGATCGCGGTCAGGTTTTCGCCCGCTACGAGTCCAGGTTCCAGGTGGGGTGGGTGTTCGGGGCGCTCATCCCCGCGGTGCTGGTGGTACCGATCGGGGTCGGAGCGATCGTCGCCGCGGCGATCGCCGCGGTCGCAGCGGCGTCGCTGAAGCTCGGGGTGAGGCCGGCGTGGCGCTCGTCGAGCGACGGGGGCCGCCGCGTCGGGGTCTACGCCTCGAAATCGGGAAAGTCCGGCACCTCGAACGACTCGTCGAGCGCCGGCAACTCTTGATCGTCGTCGCCGATGCCGACCCGGGCGAGCCACAGGCCGGGCAACTCCAACTCATTGGGTGTGGGCAGGTCGTCGACCGAGCGCCACAGCGTCGAGAGCGCGTCGGTTCCGGCCCGCTGCACCACCCCGTCGATGAACGCCGATCCGAGCGCACAATTCTCACGGGTGAGCTGCAGCCCGAAGAGCCGCTCGATGAACCGGCTCGCCTCGCCCGCCTCGACGCGTCGGCGACGAAACGCCTCCGCCACCATGTCGTGGGAGGACAGCATCGTCGTGGCGATCGTGTCGACCACCCAGTCGACGTAGCCGATCAGCACGCTGACGAGGGCGTCGATCTGCGGCACCAATGCCCGCTGCTGGTCGGAACGAATCGCGTTCAGCATCATTTCGGGGTTGAGGAGTGAGCCCTGCAGTTCCGCGAGCGATTCGGGATCGGCGGGGTCGAAATCGTCGAAATCGTCGAGATCGCCGAAGTTGCGTTGTATCGCCTCCGGATCGGCTTCGAAACCGTCGGCGTGCGCCGCCAGCAACTCCTCGAGCCGAGCGGCGACGTGGGGAACCGACAACACGGCGTGCATCGCCATCTCGGAGATGCACACGTACAAGCGCAGGTCATCGAGCGGCAGGCTCCACTCCTGTCCGAACTCGTCGAGCGCGGTGGCGACGATCAGCACCTCGTCGCTGCGGTGGCGGGGAATGGGCAGGTCGTAGGAGCCGAACGCGCGCGACCCGAGCTGTCCGGCGGTCGAACCTGCAAGCGTGACGAGCATCATCGGTCCGATGAAACTGCTCGCCTGAGCCATGATCGCGGAGAGGTCGACGTTGAACCCCGGCGGCAGGAACTGGGTCATCTCCTCGAGGTCGGTGGCATCGATCTGGCCCATCTGCGCCGTCATCATGCGTCCGAGCGAATCGGCGAGCTTTTCGAACAGCGGCCGGTAGTCATCGACGGTGTCGCGGGCGAACTGGCTTCGGTTCACCGGGGTGACGGCGAGCGCCGCGCCCGATCGGGTCAGGCTCAGCCCGGTCACCCGTGCCACCTGGAGTTCGGCGACGCGAGCAAGCTGTTCGTACTGCATGCGCACGAGCGGGTCGACGTTGGCGTCGCTGTGCCCCTGCGTCGCCAACGCTGCCGCGGATTGGCGGGCCTGCTCCCAATTCGGCGAGCCGAGTGCTCCGCCCAAGCCGGCCAACCCCGCAGCACCGGGGCCGCCCGCCCCCGCGCCGAACAGGGAAAAGATCTGGTTGAGGCCCGCCGCGAGGTCGCCGAGCGGGTCGGGGGTGTCGTCGTCAGCGCCGTCGAAGTGGGTCACGGCAACATGGTAGATCCGTCGTTGAGGTAGGAACCGGCGGGGTCGAGGAGCGTTCTCAGCGGTTATGCCGCTGTGTCGGGCGGGCGTGCCGCTGCGGCATCTGCCAGGTCTCGGGCGATCGCAACCGCCCGCTGGGGTGATACGGCGAAGGCCAATTGATCGTTCGAATCGTCGTCGCGATCGAGGATCAGGCCGACGATCGTGTCGTGGTCGGTGTGCAGGAGGAGGTCGCCTGCAGCCGTGCCCCGCTGGGCGGTGACGACCAGCAGATGATCGAGGGTGGACGAGCCGCTGGTGATCCGGCCCGACTCGCTCACGATCCGCTGGGTTCGGCCTCGCACGTTCAACGTCGGCAGCCCGGACGACGCGGCGGCGACACGCACCGAGTCGCCCAGCGAAGCGGCCGCCCACGGCGCTTCGATCTCTGGTGCCTCGATCTCCGGCGTGGCGACCGATGGCGTGGCGACCGATGACGTGGCGGGGGAGGACGCTGGCGCAGATGAAGCTGTGGTTGGATCGGCGGCCTCGGTAGCGACATCGACGGTGTCGGAATCTGAGGTGTCGGCTCCGCGGTCGACGACACCAGGGGTTTCCGCCACGGGTTCGGCGAACGACACCAACGTTAGACCGGTCGTCGGGTCGATTCCGACGAGGCTCGCCTCACCCCAGGTTCCATCTCGTCGATACGACCATTGCCCCGAGTCGATCGCCGTCGCCGGCAACGCGGTGATCGCCATGTCGGGTTCCACGAGGACGCCGGTTCCCACCCGCACCGATCCGGAGTATTCGACCCGAACCGTCGCGGTTCCGGCGATACGGCCGACGTCGGAGGCCGTCTGGCCGCTGCCGGGAGAGGACTGCGGCACCGCAGGGTTGACCACGCCGAGTGCCGTCATCGTGGCGAAGAGGGTGACCGCGCCGAGCGCGGCGGCCACGACGAGCGAACCGGCCGAGAACCGACGGCCGGCGCCTTCGGCCGAGGCCGCCTTCGAACGGAACGCGGACGACGGGCCAACCCTGACCGACGCTGGGCCGGGGGAAGGGCCGGGCGCATGGAACCGGCCGAGCTCGGAGGGATGGCGCCAAGGTCGGGTGTGTGCCGGCGGGAGCGCTGAATCGCCGCGGTCGTCCTCTGGCGGTTGTGCGACACCCATGACGGTGACCTTACCGAGCATTGCCCGGATCGAGACCGCGGGCCCGATTGCGCGACTCCGGTTCGGGCGAGTCGAGGAAAGGAACCCGCCGGCACGGTTGGCGGGCGTCGAATCGTGCAAGATAGAGCCGTTCGCTCCTGTGCCCTGTCGACGGGCCATCGACGTCGCTTCCTGCCTTGCACCAATGTTCCACGTGTCCTGTCACCCACCCTCCGATCGTGAAATCCGGCTCGTCACGCCCTCGACGCTTGGGGGACCTGAGCCGTCATGAGTCCGGTGTCCTACCTCGGTATTGCTCTGGTGATCGCCGTCGTCGGCGGAATGATCGTCGCGTTGGCCCTGCGGGAACCTCGCACACGGCGAGGTGACGGTGTCGATGCCTTCCGCCGTAGCATGGATGCGTTGGCGCCCGGGAACGACTCGGCGTCATCCCCAGTGGTTGTGCGCAAGGCTGCGCAGCCGCGGGGTCGAACCGTTACCGAATCCGCCGACGAGCCCGACCCCGCCGTCCCCGCCGTTGAAGGGGGCGTCGATCGCCCCGAACCGCCCCCGACACCGCCGACGGTGTCACAATCGTCTCACGACTCCGTTGCCGATGACCTCGATTCCAACCATCCAGCGTCCGACCCGCAGCCCCCTCCGACCGTCTCGGAGCCCTCGGACGCGTCCCGGGCCGAACCGGCAACCCCGCCCGATACCAGCCTCGAGCCTGACGCCGGGGAGTCTGAAGTCGTCGAGTCTGAAGCTGTCGAGCGGGACCGCTGAGTAATGCCCCGCGACCTCGCGATCGACCTCGGCACCGCCAATACCCTCGTGTACGCGCGCGGCGAAGGCATCGTGTTGAACGAACCGTCGGTGATCGCGCTCAACAGCCGCAACCGCGAAGTGCTCGCCATGGGGCGCGAGGCGTGGCAGATGATCGGCCGCACCCCCTCCTACATCGTCGCGGTGCGGCCGTTGCGCAAGGGCGCCATCACCGACTTCGAGGTCACGCAGGAGATGATGCGCCTGCTGCTCAAGCGAGTCGGGGTGAGCCGATTCAACCGGCCGCGAGTCGTGGTGTGCGTGCCCTCGGCGATCACCGCGGTCGAACGCCGTGCGGTCATCGAGGCCACCAAACGGGCGGGGGCCGCCGACGCCCAGTTGCTCGAACAGCCGATGGCAGCGGCGATCGGCGCTGCGCTTCCGATCAACGAGCCCGTCGCGAACATGGTCGTCGACATCGGCGGCGGAACCTCCGAAACCGCGCTGATCTCGCTCGGCGGCATCGTCGCGCTCCGAGCGGTTCGGGTCGGCTCGTTCGACCTCGACTCGGCGATCATTCAGTACATCCGCCGTGAATACGGCATCGCCATCGGTGAACAGACGGCCGAACAGATCAAGGTCACCATCGGTTCGGCGCACGAGACCGACGGAGAGGTGTGCGCCGAGGTGCGCGGCCGCGAGCTGATGAGCGGGTTGCCGCGCACGGTCGTGCTGACCCCCGAGGAGGTGCGCGGCGCGCTCGAGGAGCCGGTGACGACGATGGTCGATTCCGTGCTGAGCTGCGTCGGCGAGGCGCCGCCCGAGTTGGCCCAGGATCTGCTGGAAAGCGGCATCAACCTCGTCGGCGGTGGAGCCTTGCTGAAGGGGCTCGACATCCGGATCGCGAATGCCAGCGGGGTTGCGGTTCAAGTGGTGCAACAGCCGTTGGAATCGGTCGTGTTGGGGGCCGGACGCATCGTCGAGAACTGGGAAGCGCTCAAGGACATGTTCATGCACAGTCGGCTGCAATCGGGCTCGGGCTCGATGCGTGGCCGCTGAACGCCCAGGTGCCGATTACAGCTCGACCTCGCCGATGGCGAGCAGCTCTTCGGCCGCTTGACGGACCTGCCAATCGACGTCGTCCGCCATCCGGGTCAACATCTCATCGACCTCGTCGCCGTCGAAGGCGGTCAACGCCAACACCGCCCGACGTCGCACGGTTGCCTTGTCGCCGCATGCCGCCAACACGCTCGGTCTCCCGCGTGCATCGCCGAGGGAGCCGAGCGCGGCGACCGCAGACTCGCGGATCAACGCCTCGTCATGATCCGTCGCGAGAACGCACAGCCGCTCGATCACCCCGGCCGGACTTGGCAGGCACTCGCCGGCCACGAAACACGCCAGTTCCACGACCACGTCGTCCCGGTCGCTCAAGCCAGCCAGCACCGCGTCGGCCAGCACCGTCGACCCGGGGGCGTCGGGTGATCGGTGAGGTTCCGAACCCCACAGCCTCGGAAGTTCGCTGAACGCGCGATGGCGCACCTGCCAGGCGTCGTCGCGGATCGCTGCGTCGAACTCCGCGTCGGTGACGGCGCCAAGACGCACCAACGCCCCGAAGGCCGAAGCGCGAACGGCGGGTGACTCGTGGGCGAAGAGTCGTCGGGCGGTGGCGGGGTCGTTGGTCCAGCCGCTGAGAATGGCTTCACGTCGAAAAAGTTCTGGTGGACGAGAGGAGGTCATGTCGGCATAAACTTCTTGCTCTTCCCCGCACACGACGAAGGAGACGCGCCCGTGTCGTACATGGTCAATTTCCAGACACCTGAAGGCGAATCAAGCTACATCCAGTTCGAGACGGTCGATGAATCGGTCGCATTCGTCGAGTCACTTCGCAACGAACAGAACGTCTTGAACGCCCGGATCTTCCAGATGGAAGAGCTCAAGTTCGAGTTCCGCCCGTACTTCCGAGTCCAGCTCGCGCAGCTCGGCTCGGGTGCCGCTGCGGCCCCGGTCGCTGCAGCAGCCCCGGTCACCGCAGCCCCGGCGGCGGCGCCCTTTGGTGCCGGTGCCCAGGCGGCCGCACCGAAGCCCGCCGAGGTAGCCCCGATTGCCGCACCACCCGCAGCGCCGGTGTTCGGCGCCGAAGCGGCCGCAGCGGAGACGACCCCCGAGCCCCCCGCAGGTGATGTTCGCGTCGGCGCCGTCACCCTCGGAAGCGCCTCGGCCCCCACCTCGGGCGAAGATGCCCCGACCAACCTCGACTCGCCGGTCGGTGCCAGCAGCACCGCTCCCAACGGGTCGACGTTCGGCGCTCCCGAAGAAGAGCGCGGCCGCCGCGGATTGTTCGGTCGCTGAACCTCCCCCAAGGTCGTCAAGGGTTCGCCGGGTCCTGCAGGGTCCGGCGAACCTTCGTTTTTGGGGCGACGATCCGCGTGAGGCGGCGCCGGCCCGGCGAAGGGGCTCAGCCGAAGGGGCTCAGCCGAAGGGGCTCAGCCGATGACGAAACTGGCCGCGAGCGCGACCATGCCGAACAGTGCGCCGATCACCGTGCCGATCCCCACGGTGATCAACACCAACAACGCGGCTGAGCGCAGCCGGACGAGCCAGCCGACCTTGACGTTGCGCGAGCCATCTCGGCGAGCCATGCCCATCGTGTCGCGAACGCCACCAGGCCTGCGCTCGAACCGACCACGGCCAGTGGCGACGGGTGCGGTATCGGCCGTGTTTGAACTCACCTGAGAACCTCCAGCGGTTGCGACCGCGTTCGTGGGTGGTGCCGTTAGGGTGCTGTGCACGTGATGGGCTGAGGTGTCGACCGAGCCGTTCTGGCCGAACAACATCCACCCCGACAACACCGCACCCACCACAATGATGGCCAACCCGATGATGAGTGACGCGAACATGACAGACCCCATCGTATCGACGACGCGGTCGAGGAGGGTGTGGCCATGGGTTGCGGCAGTGTTGCTGGTGGTGGCGGTCGTGGTCGCGTTCGTCGTGCCGGTGCCGTACTACCTCGAGGGGCCGGGCTCCACCCGTGCCACTCAGCAGTTCATCACCATCAGCGGCCACGAGTCGTTCGAGTCGGAGGGTCAGGTGCGGCTCGTCACCGTGTCGCAACGTCATGCGACCCTCGCCGCCCTCGCGCTGGGGTGGCTTCGACCCAACATCGACATCGTCAGTGAACGCGACGTGATCGGTACGGTCGATCGCAAGACCGAACGCCTCATCAATCAGGCACAGATGGACCGTTCGAAGCTGGTGGCCCTCGTGGCGGCTTTCGACGTGTTGGGGCTCCCCATCACCATCACCGGACATGGCGCGCTCGTGCAGGGATTCGCCGAGGACGAGGTGCCGGCGCGGTCGGTGCTGCAGGTCGGCGACGTGATCACCGCCGTCGGTGAGCGCTCCATCGCGACGACCACCGAGTTGCGCAGTGCCCTGGATGGGGCCGCGCCCGGCGATGTCGTCACGGTGACCGTTTCGCGGCTCGAATCGCAGGACCCGCTGCAGGCGTTGATTCCTTCGGCGCAGCGACACGAACTCGCGGTCGAGGTGGAGCTCGCCAGGAACCCCGAGGAAGACCGGGCGATGCTCGGCGTGACGGTGCAGACGTTCAACGAGACCGTCGACACGGGATTCTCGGTGGAATTCGACTCGGGCGGGGTGCTCGGGCCGTCCGCCGGGTTGGCGTGGACACTCGGTTTGATCGACCGTCTCACCCCTGGGGATCTGACCGGCGGGCGGGTCGTCGGCGTCACGGGAGAGATCGACGCTGCCGGCAATGTCGGTGCGATCGGCGGGGTCGACAAGAAGGTGGTCGGAGCGATCCGCGATGGGGCCACGGTGTTTCTCTATCCCTCCGAAACGTCTGAAGCGGACCTGAAGCGTCTGGAAAAGGCCGCTGGCGGACGCATCGAGCTCCATGCCGTGTCGACGCTGCGCGAGGCCCTCGCACTACTCGACCCCGCGGAATACAGCGACGCCGCCGAGAACTGATCGGCTCGAAAAACATGTCGGCGGTGTCCACCTGAACCACCGCGTGCGGTCGTAGCATCGTCGACATGACGCTGTCCGGTGACGCCTTTCACATCGACCCCGGCGAAGCCGCCACCCGTGAGTTCTCACGGGCGCGCAAGGGGTATGACCCGACCGAGGTGCGGGTTCATATCACTCGCCTCACCGACGAGATCCGGCGGCTTCGCGGCGTTGAAACGGCGTTGGAAACCCAGGTCGAACTCGCTCGGAGCCAGGCGCTCGACCTTGAGTCGCTCGACCCGGCGACGATCAGCCGTGCCCTCGGTGAGGAAACCGTGCGCGTCATCGACGCTGCTCGCGAAGCTGCGACCGAGATCCGCTCGAAAGCCGAGGAGAACGCAGGGCGCCTCGTTCGTGAGGCACAGGAGCGTGCAAGCGAACTGACCCGCGAGGCCGAGGAGTTGCGGGCCCGATCCGAACGAGAAGCGCAGGAGCTTCGTGAGGACGTCGTGGCCGAGGTCGAGGCGCTGCGCACGAGCACCGTTCAGGAATGCGAGGCGCAGCGGGCCGAAATCGACGAGTACGTCGAGCACCGGCGACGCGACATCGAAGCTCAGGCGGAGCTGGCCGACCAGAACGCCGAGCAGGTGCTCGAAGAGGCCAAGTCGGATCTGGCGGACGCGCGGGCTGAAGCCGCCGAGATCCGAGCCGAAGCCGAGGTGGATGCCGAGTCGATCCGGCGCGAGGCCGAGGAGGCTCGGGCGCGCCGTGAGTCCGAGGCCACCGAGGACGCGGATCGGATTCGCGATGCCGCAGAGGCCGCGGCGGCTGCGATCCGCGAGGAGGCCGAGGTCGTACGTGCGGCCGCCGAGGAGGACGTTGCGGAACGGCTGAACACCGCACGGGCCGATGCCGAAGCCGAGGTCGAGCGGGCGCGAGCGGTCGCACGTTCCATGATCGAGGAAACCCAGCTCGTGCGAGAGCGGATGATCCGCGACCTCGCGGAGCGCCGTCACGGGGCGCGCCAGCAGTTGGAGGCGACGCGGGCGGGGCGGGAACGGTTGTTGGCCGTGTTCGACCAGGCGCGTGCTTCCTTCGACGAGATCGTCGAGGAGGTGGTCGAGGCGCTGCCTCTGGCCCGCCACGACGCCGACGCAGCAGCCCGGGCACTGCCGAATGACACCTACACCTCCGTCGAGCAGCTCGATCGACTGATCCATGCCGGTGCGAGCAACGACGAGTTGTTCGAAGGCGCCCTGGCCGATGGCGGCGAAGCGCCCGAGGTGGATTTCCTGGCGGCGGCCGGGCTGGCATCGTCCGACGGTTCCTCGATGGCACAGATCGACATCGAACTCGTGCTCGACGACGACGATGACGATGACGATCAGGATGAAGACGTCATCGGTGGCGACGAGGTCGACGAGGTCGCCGTAGCGAGCGCCGAGTCGTCGCTCGTTGCGGAGGTCGATGCCGAACTCGTGGGAGATGAGATCACCGAACAGGTTGTCGAGGAGCTTGCCGAGGCGTTTGTTGAGGTCGACGCTGCGACCGTTGATGCGGATGGCGAAGCCGGGGCGGGAGAGGAGACGTTCGAGGCTGAAGCCGACCGTGATGTGGCTCTGGCCGACGAACACGACGACCTCGACGAACACGACGAACACGACGAACACGACGACGAGATGGTCGACGAGCTTGACGGCGAGATCGTCGACGGCGAGATCGTCGACGACCTTGCCTTGAGTGACGAGGACGAAGACGAGGATGAAGACCCCTCGTTCGGTCGCCTTCGGCTTGTGAGCTCGAATCAGGACGGCCCATCACCGGTCGGGATCGAGTTGCTCACCGACAGCGAGGCCGACTCCACCGCCGACGTCGGCGACGAACCCGCCGGGGAAGGCGAACCCGGCGCGGTCGACGCGATCTTCGCCCTGCTGCGCGCCGATCACGACGTCGACGATGACGAGGACTTCGATGACTTCGATGACGACGATGACGACGATGGCGACGATGGCGACTACCTCGGTCAACTCGACAGCGATGACCCCGACGTCGCATCCGATGATGTGGCGGCGCTCGCCGCGGTGGCATCGATCAACGGGCCGGCGATGGTGATCGACTTGGCCGCTGCCGAGCAACGCCTCGAACAGTCCGAAGCGGCGGTGGCGGTGGCGGTGCTCACCACCGAGCAGGACCGCACGCTTGCTCAACAGGCCCTGCTCGACGAGCGCGACGACGCGATCGGCGACCTCGGTCAACAGATCGCACGTCGAATCCGCCGGGTCGTGTCCGACCAGGAGAACGAGGTGCTCGACCTCATTCGTCGCAACAAGAAGATGAAGACCGCCGAGCAGATTCTGCCGAGTGCGGTCGAGCAGATGGCGGCGTACCGGTCGGCGGTCGCCGCCGATCTCACCGCCGTGTTGCACGCAGGGGTCGAGTTCGCTCTCGATACGTGGCGCCCAGAAACCCACGTCGACCAGATCGACGTTTCCGCAGCGTTCGATCAGGCCGTCGAGCGACTCTCCGAGCTCGCGGTGGCCCCCCTGACGGCGAAGCTCGCCAGGATCATCGCCGAAGTCGACGATCCGACACCGGACCGCACCGACCTCGTCGACGCCGTACGCCTCGGCTACCGCGAGTTCAAGAACGACCGAATCGCAGAAGTTGCCGGCGATCTCGTGACCGTTGCGTTCAGCCGTGGCGTGCTCGCGGCCGCAGAGCCGGGCGATGAAGTGCGTTGGATCGTCGATCACTCGGGCCGCGCGTGTCCCGACGGCGAGGACAACAACCTCGCCGGGCCGACCGCAGCAGGCGAAGCATTCCCGACCGGAGACGACTGTCCGCCCGTGCATCCAGGGTGTCGCTGCTTGTTGGTGCCCGCCGCTCGGTAACATCGGCGGGATGCTCAAGCGGTCACTTCGCTGGACTCGCGCAAACAGCGAGGTGGGCCGTTCGCGAGGGCGGACGGTGCTGTTCGTCTTCGTCGGACTGGTGGTACTCGCGCTCGTGTTTTCGCGCGGCGTCGCCGGTGTCTACACCGACTATCTGTGGTTTCGCGCTCTCGGTGTTGCCTCGGAATGGCAGCGGCAATGGGGGTACCGGACCATCCTCGGGCTGCTGTTCGGCCTCGGGTTCTTCGTGTTGCTCGGCGGCAACCTGTTGGTGGCCAACCGGATCGCTCCGTTGCTCACCCCGCGGCGAACGGGCGACGAACTCGTCGAGCGCTACCGCGAACTCATCGACGGCCGCCAGCGTCTCGTGTGGTTGTCGGCCTCGCTGCTGTTCTCGGCGCTCGCAGGCATCGGGGCGTCGTCGCAATGGCGCAATTGGGTGCTGTTTCGATTCGGCGGAACGTTCGGACAGGTCGACGCAGAACATCAGGTCGACCTGTCGTTCTACGTCTTCAAGTTGCCGTTCCTGTCCTATTCGGTGAGCTGGCTGTTCGCTGCACTCGTCATCGTCACGCTGTTCACGGTCATGGCCCATTACCTGACGGGAGCGCTGCAACTGCCGGGAACCGGTCGCGTCGCGACCGGTCGGGTGAAGATCCACCTGTCGGTGCTGTTCGCATCGCTCGCGCTGGTCAAGGCGCTCGATTACCTGCTGGAGCGCTACCGGCTCACCCTGTCGCGGCGCGGTGCGGTGGCCGGTGCCCTGTACACCGAAGCCAATGTGACGGTTCGTTCGATGTCGCTGTTGGCGCTCGTTGCCGTGGCGTGCGCAGTGGTGCTCGTGTTGAACATCCGACGGCGCGGCTGGGGGATTCCGGTGATCACCATCGGCCTGTGGCTCATCGTGTCGCTCGTGGCGGGAATCATCTTGCCGGCGGCGATGCAGCGTCTGAAGGTGAGCCCGAACGAGTCGGCGCTCGAGGCGGAATACATCGCGAGGAACATCGCTGCGACGCGCAACTCGCTGGGGCTCGACGCGGTGCGGGAGCACGACTTCGACTACTCGCCGACGCTCAAGGATGAGGAGATCACGGCCAACGCGTCGACCGTTTCCAACGTGCGCCTCCTCGACCCGCAGGTGGTTCAACCGACCTTCACCAGCCTTCAGTCGATGTTCGAGTACTACCGGTTCGCCGACCTCGACGTCGACCGTTACGACATCGGTGGTGCCCAAACCCTGGTGGTGATCGGTGCTCGGGAGCTCAGCCAGTCGTCGTTGCCGGTCAACACGTGGGAAGCCCGTCATCTGTCCTACACCCATGGCTACGGCGCCGCGGTCGCTCAGGCCAACGGGGTCAACAGCGAGGGCGAACCCGATTTTCTCGTCGGAAGCATCCCGCCCCAGATCGATTCCGAGCAACTGCCGTCGGTTTCCATCGATCGTCCCGAAATCTACTTCGGTGAAGGGTTCGACCGGTCCGATGCCGGAGGGTATTCGATCGTCGGAACCGACCGTGAAGAGCAGACCGACGGTGGCCCCGGACCGGGAGGTGTCGATGTCGGGGGCGTGATTCGGCGTGCCGCGTTCGCGTTGAGGTTCGGGGATTTCGAGATGCTGACCTCCAGCTACCTCGACGCCGAATCGAGGGTCGTGTACCGCCGAAACGTCTCCGAACGGGTTGCTGCGATCGCTCCGTTCATCACGTGGGACAACGACCCCTACCCAGTTCTGGTCGATGGCGGCATCAGCTTCGTGCTCGACGGGTACACGACGACATCGTGGGTTCCCTACGCCGAACCGGCGACGACCGCCGACCTCGAGTCCTCCGCACCCTTGCGCTCGGAGGATTTCAACTACTTGCGCAACTCGGTCAAAGCCGTGGTGGACGCGTACGACGGTTCGGTCACCCTGTATCTCTCCGACGAACTGTACGGCGACCACGACCCGATCGTGCGAGCGTACGCGGCGGCCTTTCCCGGCCTGTTCACCCCGCTGGGGGAAATGAGCGACGAACTTCGGTCGCACCTTCGCTACCCCGAGGATCTGTTCCGGATCCAAACCCAGATGTGGGGTCGCTATCACCTCGACGACCCCGCCGAGTTCTACAGCCAACAAGACGGATGGGACGTCGCTCAGAACCCGCCGAACGACACGGGCCGCGACAGCTCCACGACCACCACGACGACGGGAACATCTCCGATCGCTCCGAACTATCTGCAGATGCGCCTACCCGGCGAGTCGGCCGACGAGTTCGTCATGCTGCGGCCGTTCGTCCCGCATTCTGGGGCATCGCAGTCCAGTCCGAAAAAGCAGCTCAACGCGTTCATGGTGGCGCGCAGCGACCCCGACGACTACGGGACGCTGTCGGTGTACACGATGACCAAGCAGGGTGCAGACGGTTCGGTTCAGCGCACCAACGAGGTACCGAGCCCACTTTTCGCGCACGAGAACATGGTGTCGACCCCCATGCTGTCTCAGCGGCTCGCCCAACTGAACTCGAGCAGCGGCAGTTCGGTGGTGACCTTCGGCAACATGGTCATGGTGCCCATCGAGTCGGGAATTTTGTATGTCCGCCCGATCTACGTTGCCAGCGAGACGCGGGGCTCGGCCCAACAGCTGCGCATCGTGGTGGTCTCGGTCGGCACCCGGGTTGGCGTGGGCGACACCTACGCCGAAGCGCTGTCCTCGTTGTTTCCGACGGCGGAAATCACCACCGCTGAAGAGGGAGCTGCTGGTGAAGGGGCAGACCCGGGCGACGGAGAAACCTCCGGCGGCGATGCTCCAGGCATCGATGAGGCTGACGCCGGCGTGCTGTTGGCCGAGGCGGTCGCTCGCTACGACGAGGCGGACGCCATCCTTCGCGCCGGCGGAGCCACCGCACTTGCCGATTATCAAGACGCCATCGCCGAGGCCGAGGAACTCGTTCGCCGCGCCGCCGGGTTGTTGAGCGGGATCCCCGCAGCGTCGCAGGAGGCGTCGGGCTCGTCGGGTTGATCGTCGGGCCTGATCGTCGGGCCTGACATCGCCGTGACGGGTACGGCCAACTAGGGTCTGCGCCGTGACATTGGCCGTGATGACCTTGCTCGCTGCGATTCCGGGGCTCCCGGAGCAACTCGATCCGAAATGGTTGATCCAGAACGGCGGGCCCTGGCTGTTGTTTGCGATCATCTTCGCCGAGTCGGGGTTGCTGATCGGCTTCTTCCTGCCGGGTGACTCGCTGTTGTTCACCGCCGGTGCGGTGGCCGCCGGTGTCTTCACCGACTGGGGTGTCGAATTCAATATCTACATGATCGTGATCGGCTGCTTCATCGCTGCGGTGACGGGCGACCAAGTCGGTTACCTCATCGGCAACAAGGCCGGCCCGAAGCTGTTCAACCGGCCTGATTCACGGCTCTTCAAACAGGAGTACGTAAACAAGGGCACCGAGTTCTTCCAGAAGTACGGTGGCCGGGCCATCGTGTTGGCCCGGTTCGTGCCGATCGTGCGTACGTTCGTGCCGACGATCGCCGGCGTGTCGAACATGCACTACGTGGACTTCCTGAAATACAACGTCGTCGGGGGCCTGCTGTGGGCGGTCGGGGTGACGATGCTCGGCTACTTCTTCGGCCAGATCAGCTTCGTCAACGAGAACATCGAGATCGCCCTCATTCTGATCGTGTTCATCTCGATCCTGCCGATCCTGTTCGAGTTCCAGAAGGCTCGTAAGGAAAAGCGCGCCGAGGCGGCTGAGGCCTGACCGCAACCCCGCCCGTTCTCCGATAACCAGTGGTCGTGATCACGACCACTGGTTATCGGAGAACGGGCTAGTCGGTGGCCAGGCCGGCCGGGCAGGACGGAGGCGATTCTCACCTGGCCGGTCGTCGTCGTTGCCCGAGGGTGGGTCGTCGCGATCCCGGCGAAGTGGGCCACGACGGTCGAATCCGTCTTAAGGCCGCTACTCTGGCTCAAAGACCGCCCGACGAATTCCACATGGGTGAGTGCATTTTGCTTCGATGCTCCTCGAGTGCAGGTGGTGATGGCCCGCTGTCGAGCGACGGGTTTCGTTGCAAGAGCAGGTTCGAATCTGTACGGTCAACCCCGCAACACAAGGAGACTCCCGTGGCTATCAAAGACCGGACTGGATGCGAAGAACCCAAGGCCGTTGACGGCTGGGCTGTCACGCGCGTCTCGGACGAGTGCTTTGAAGAACTCCTAGTGGCACTCGAAACTGAGCCCACGGCGCTTCCCGCTCTTCAGGCAGCCGCGAAGGAGAGTCGGGAGAAGCCAGCCTTCTACCGCTCGTAGGCCGCTGCTAGAAGTAGAAAGGTGTATCTATCCGAGAAGCTGAGACCGGCGCATGTGCTGGCTGGCTTTGGATCCGGCGAGGACGCACTCGATAGGTGGTTGAAGGAGCGCGCTCTCGATTGGCAAGCTCGGGGATTCGCCCAAACCCATGTGTGGGCCGACCCGGCCACGATGGATGTCCATGCCTTCTACTCCCACTGTCCGCACATGGTTGCTCGAGACGACCTGCCGTCGGCGAAGCTGCGGAAGAATGCGCCCGAAGCCATCCCGGCGATTCTCTTGGGCCAGATGGCGCTGAATGCCCCTTTGAAGGGCAGGAAGCTTGGACGGCAGCTGCTCGTCGATGCGCTGGGGTGCATGACCGAGCTTGCCGAACAAGGATCAGGGGCACTGATCGTCATCGATCCGCTGAATGACCAGGCTCGCGGCTTCTATCTGGCGCACGACTTCCATGAGCTTCGGCACACCGATCGATTATTCGTGACGATGGCCGAGGCTCGGGAGTCCTTGAAGGTCAACGGTTAGTGCTCGTCGACCTCCGGTCCACGTACGGGCCCAAGTTCGCTGCGGCGTTGGCAGCAGCCGGGATCGGCGTGCGCGGCTGCAACCAGTCGTAATCGCCTGCCGTCCGATTGGCCGGCAGTTCCGCAGGTTCGCTGATGGCGGAACATGCGACGCGGACCCAGTTCGTGGCGACAATCCGTGGACCACCGGGATCGGTCGCTTTCCTATCCCTCTCCGTCGGCCAGTTCTCCGATGACCAGTGGTCGTGATCACGACCACTGGTTATCGGAGAACGGGCTAGTCGGTGGCCAGGCCGACCGGGCAGGAGACTCCCGTGCCGCCGATGCCGCAGTAACCGTTCGGGTTCTTCGCCAGGTACTGCTGGTGGTAATCCTCGGCGTAATAGAAGGCTCCGGCGGGCGCGAGTTCGGTCACGATCGGGCCAAGCCCCGCCTCGATGAGTGCCTGGGCATACGCCATGCGGGTTCCCTCCACGACTGGCTGCTGGGCCTCGTCGGTCCAGTAGACCGCCGAGCGGTATTGCGTGCCGACGTCGTTGCCCTGGCGAAACAACTGGGTGGGGTCGTGAGACTCCCAGAACACCTGCATCAAGCCCTCGAGCGACACGGTCTTCGGATCGAAGTCGACGAGCACCGCCTCGGTGTGACCGGTGCGCCCCGAACAGGTCTCCTCGTAGGTCGGGTTGGGGGTGAACCCACCCGAGTACCCGACGGCGGTGACCCAGACGCCGGGGGTCTGCCACATGATGCGTTCGGCGCCCCAGAAGCACCCCATCGCAACGATGATCTGCTGGTGGCCGTCGGGAAACGGCGCCACGAGCGGTCGTTGTGACACGAAGTGCGGAGCGGGGTCGACGATCGGTTGATCGCGACCGGCAAGGGCGGCTTCGGCGGTGACCATGTCGGGGACGGGGCGAGAAAAGAACATGGCTACATCAAGGTCGTCTTGTCGCTGACGGAGTATTGGCTGAGCGAGGCCCCCGTGATACCGATCTCGCCAGCGGCGCCCATGAACGCAAGAAAGTGTTCGGAGGCCATGTGAGCGTTCATCGCCTCGGCAGATTCCCACTCTTCGAACACGCGAAACACGGTCGGCTCGCCGGGGGTCTGATAGAAGCCGTAGCTTCCGCAACCGTCTTCGTTGACGGTCGCTGCGACGAGCGTGGCGATGGCGTCCAACGCCTTGTCGAGCGTCGCCTCGCCGACGGTGATGGTTCCGGAAACGACGAGCATGATCTATCCCCTAAACTGTGATGGCGATGGTGGATCCACCTGAGGACGATTCTACGGAACCGAGATCCGCCATGGGGCCTCGCCCGCTACCCTGAGCCGATGCCGGAGAACCCGTACGAACCGTCGTGGGGACCCCCGCAAGACGGCGGATCTCATGGTGCCGCGCCCACCGGGCCGCCGCCACCTCCGACCGGACCCCCGGCGTATCCAGCGCCGGCCGCGCCGCCACCGGTCGCGCCGCCACCGTATCTTCCGCCAACCGCACCCCCCGCTTACCCCGCCCCGACACCAGCTACTCCGCCGGCGGGCGGTCCGCGGGCGCCATGGGAGACGCCAACCCCGCATTCCCCCGCCGGGTACGGCCAGCAACCGTACGGCCAGCAATCGTACGGGCCGCCCGGATTCGGACCCCCCGGGTCCATCCCTCCCGGGGGCGCTCAGTCGCCGTTCGCCGTGCCGCCATCGGGGCAACCGTCGAAGGCCAAGAAGTTCGTTGCCGCGTTCGTCGCGTTGGCGTTGATCGCCGGCGTCGCCGTGTTGGCCGTCGCATTCGGTGATGGCAAAGGCCCCACCGCCGGGGGCATCGTGCGGGTGGGCGCCGACGTGTCGAAGTCCGAACCGGGCGAATCGTTGCGCGACGATGCCGACACCGACGGGGTCGAACTCATCGGGGCCAACGGTGGGGAAGTCGACCGCATCGCTGCCGCAGCGATCGCCGATCTCGAGCAGTACTGGTCCGAGCAAATGCCCGAGTTGTTCGATAAGCCGTATGACCCCGTCACCGGTGGGTTCTACTCCTGGTCCGACGGTGAGGATCTGCCGGCGTGCGCGGTTTCGCCCGAGGAGATCCGCGGGAACGCGTTCTACTGCGGTGCGGCGGACGAGATCGGTTGGGACGACACCTCGTTGATGCCGGACCTGTTGCACTACTACGGAGACCTGGCGGTTGCGGTGGTGTTCGCCCACGAATGGGGCCATGTGGTCCAGGCGCGGGTAGCGATGTCGGGAAGAACGGTGACGCTTGAACAACAGGCGGACTGCTACGCGGGCGCATGGGTCGCCAACGCTCGGGCGGGGAGGTCGGCGTATTTCAGCCCCAGCGACTCCGATATGGACCAGGCGCTCGCCGGATACCTCGAACTCGGCGACGCCCGCGGCTCGACCCCCGATGACGAAACGGCCCACGGCAGCGCGTTCGATCGAATCAACTCGTTCCAGGAAGGCCTCGAGGACGGGCCGGAGTCTTGTACCCGCTACAACGATCGAAACGTTGCCGATCGTCTGGTGCAGATCGGGTTCTATGACCCGGAGGACTACCGCAACGACGGCGATGCACCGTATGAGGACATCCTCTCGATGATCGACGAAGACCTGAATGACTTCTGGGGCACGGTGGGCCCGGAGGTGGGCTCGGGTCCGTGGACGCCGATGGCGGCCGGCACCCCGTTCTCCCCGAACAGTGGCGAGGTCGCAAGCTGTGGCGGCGACGAGGTGGCCGACACCTCGCTGTTCTATTGCCCCGATGACCGTTCGGTGCACTTCGACAACGACGAACTCTTTCCCGAGGTGTACGAGAGCTTCGGCGACTTCGGACTCGCGCAGCTCTACGCGATGCATTTCACCTACGGAGCGCTCGACACCTACTCGGAGATGCCCGACAGCGATGAGGGCGCGCAGCGCGCAGCTCACTGCCTGACCGGAGCGTGGGCGGCGAGCATCTTTCGCCATGACCGCTCGACGTCGAACATGCGACTCTCGAGCGGCGACTTCGACGAGGCCGTTCAGGTGCTGTTGGCGATGAGTGCCGGCGACTCGGCGGGCTCGGGCTTTCAGCGCGTGTCGGCGTTTCGCCTCGGGGTGACCGATGGGGCGAACGCCTGCCTGAGCTGAGGCGGAGCTGAGGCCGAGACTGCGGTAGGGGCTGAGGCCGAGACTGCGGCCGAGACTGCGGATGGGGGCCGCGGCTGGGGCTGGGGGCCGCTCAGTCGCCGATCACGATCGAGTCGAGGTTCGGCGGGTCGTCGGGCAGCGTGAGGTCGAGCGAGGCCAGGGTGTCTCGAAGGATCGTGGCGACCACCAGGTCTCGGTACCACTTGTTGTCGGCGGGCACGATGTGCCAGGGGGCTCGATCGGTGGCGGTCTTGGACAACATGTCGGCATAGGCCTGTTGGTAGTCGTCCCAGAAGCTGCGCTCCTCGAGGTCGCCGGGTGCGAACTTCCACCGCTTCTCGGGATTATCGAGACGTTCCTGCAGCCGCCGCTTCTGTTCGGCTTTGGAGATGTGCAAGAAGCACTTGACGATGGTCGTGCCCTCGTCGACGAGCATGTTCTCGAACTCGACGATGTGGCGATAGCGGCGCTTCCAACGCTTCTGCGGGACCAGATCGTGGACGCGAACGATCAGCACGTCCTCGTAATGGCTGCGGTTGAACACGACGATCTCGCCGTTGGCTGGCACCTGAGAATGCACCCGCCACAGGTAGTCGTGCGCCAGCTCGGTCGAGGTTGGCACCTTGAACCCGACCGTTCTCACGCCGAGTGGATTCAACGGCCCGAACACGTTGCGGATCGTGCCGTCCTTGCCCCCGGTGTCGGTCGCCTGAAGGACCACCAGAAGCCGCTGGCGGCCATTGGCCCAGAACCGCTCCTGCAGCTGCGCCAGTTCGGCGGTGAGCTCGGCCGTTTGCCGTTTCGCGCTCGCCTTGTCGAGTCTGCCGTCGGCGTCGGTGGGGAAGTCGGTGAGGTCGACCTGCTTGCCGGTCACCCGAAAATCATCAAGATCCATGCGAACACTCTGGTCGAATCAGCGCACCCGATGTCGGCTGGCGGGAGGCGTCGGCGAGGTGTGAGGCTCTGGCCATGACAGTCACGACATCGACGGTGGCGGGGGCAGGCGGCATCGGCTTGGCCGTCTATGAACGCAACATCGGAGCGGATGAAACCGTGGTGCTCATCCACGGGTACCCGGACAACCATCGAGTGTGGGAGCCGGTGGCTGATCGACTCGCCGATCGGTTCCACGTGGTCACCTACGACGTACGTGGGGCCGGAGCTTCCGAGGTGCCCGACGAGGTGGAGGCTTACGGCCTGCCGTTGCTCGCCGCCGACTTCCGAGCGGTCGTTTCGGCCACGGTGCCCGAGGGTCGCCAGGTTCACCTGGTCGGCCACGACTGGGGGTCGCTTCAAGGGTGGGACTTCGTGTGCGACGAGCGATGTGTCGACCTCATCGCCAGCTACACGTCGATATCGGGGCCGAACCTCGACGCGGTTGGCGAGTTCATGCATCGCGGCGGCGCGGAACCGCCGCAGCTCTCGACGGTGCTTCGTCAGGCACTGAAATCCTGGTATGTGATGGCGTTCCAGATCCCCAGGCTGGCACCGGCTTATTGGCGTTCGTCGATGATGGCCAAGACCTGGCCCGAGTATCTCGCCAAGGTGGAGCGGGTGCCTCAGGGGGCGATACCCGTCGGCGAGGAGCTGCGTCAGTGTCAGGCGGACGGGGCGAACGGCGTCAACCTGTACCGGGCCAACATGATGACCAAGATGCGCCGACCGCGGCGCGTGCACACCGACATCGCCGTGCAGGTGGTGGTTCCGTTGCGAGATCGCTATGTGAGCCCGGCGTTGGCCGAGTCGGTCGTCGGATTATGCGACGACCTGGTGTTTCGCCAGGTCGATGCCGGCCACTGGGTGGTGCTCAGCGACCCCGATTCGATCGCCGAGTGGATCGCCGAACACGTCGACCGCGTCGATGCCGGCCGGTCATCAGCCGAATGAGACGGTCACCGCGGCTGCCTCGCTGACACTTCCGTCTTTGGCCGAGGTCGTCCAATAGAGGATGGTGCCGGTCGGCGTCGTCGGATCCTCGAATTCGATGCTCTCGCTAAACGGGCCCATGTCCCCCATCGAGCCGCCCATGACGAAGGTTCGAACCAGCGGAGCGGTGCTGTCGCGGTCGTACACGGCGACGTCGACGGTCGCTTCGAAGGCGGTGCTCGTACCGCTCACGGTGACGGGGGAGGTCACGGCTCCGGTCGGTTGATCGGGGACGATGTTCGACGTAGCCGCGCCGATGACAACCCAGTGGTCGTCCGCGTCGAGGCGAACCATCACCGTGGTGGTCGGGCCGTTGTCGGTAGCGCGCACCTCGACCTCTCCGGAGCGGTTGTCGCCCTGCATGAACTCGCCGACGATCGGGTCGGTGAACCTGGCCAGATCGACGGCGAACGACGTGGCCGCGGCGACCGGATCGTCAAAGGTGTCGCCGTTGAGGAGCGGCCACACTGCGACGACGTCCTGGGTGTCGGGTTCCTCGCCTGACGAACCGGTCGTGGTCGTCGGTGAGATGGCCGAGTCGGTGCTGGCGGCAGTCGTCGTAGCGTCGACGGTCGTTGTGGTGTCGGCGGCGTCGTCGTCGGCATCGCCGCACGCGACCGCTCCGAGGCACAGCGCCGAGGCCAACACGACCGAAGCGATACGGCGTGAGGTGGCGCGTCGGTGCGTGGATACCGATCGAGTGAAGGAATCTGGTGTTGGCACGTGAGATGCGCAGGCGTTGTGGATGTCGCGGAGGTCGGTCATGTCGGTCTCGATTCGAATCGTCGGTGAGGGTGGATGGTGAGGGTGGGTCGGCTAGTCGATGATCGGGGGAAGCGGGTTCGGCGACACGACAGTCCCAACGCTCGGGGTTGTCGACGGTGGCACCTCCGACAGCGCCACGACGGTGTCCATCAGCGCGGAGAGTTCGCGGCTGAGCGTCGACAGCGTGACGTCGGGACGGAAGGTGATCTTGGCGCCGAAGGCGATGTCATCGGTGTGGAATGTCGGTTCATCGCCCACGCCGAACCCGAGGTGTGGCGGGCCGCCGGCGGCGACGAAGTCGGAGTAGCGGTCGCGGTCGACGCCGACCAGGTTGGGCTTGCGGGTGTGGAACCAATCGTCGCGCGCCGAGGCGAACGTCGAAGCGAGCACCAGGAGGTGGTTCCAGTCGAAGTCGTCGGAGGTCGCGGCGCCGCGATGGCGAAGCGAAACGAGCGCCTCGGGGCCCCGGGGGATGAACAGCGTCCCGCCGGTGGAAGGAATCTCGTCAGACCGCGTGCGCTCGTGCAGATAGACGACGATGTCGTAGTCGGGCAGGGAAGTCGGTCGACGCATCTCGAGTCCCCAACGCTTGCCGCTGCGACCCGAGGTGGAGGCGATACGGATTCCCTTCGCGTGGGCTTCGGCGCTGAGCTGTGACACGAGCCATGCGGAACGAACGCGCAATGCCGCGACGGGGCTGTCCTCGAGGGCGATGCCGCTCCAGGTCGTGTCGCCGTCGGCCATCGGCAGCGCGGTGTCGATGTGTTCGATCCAGGCACGGGCCGTCAGCGACACCCACGTGTTGTCGCTCGTCGCGTGACGCCCCAGGACATCCTCCCAACTCCAGGCCTGCCACACGGAGTCGTCGGGAAGCGGCGTCGGAAGCGAGCCGAGATGGATGATGCCGCGCACACATTCCTCCGGGAAGTCGGCATCGATCGCGGCGAGCAGGTGGGGGTTGATGTCCTCCATCACCGAGGTTTCGAGCGCCACGATCGGCCGACCGGCGGCGGTCACCACGAGATCCACGGTGCGGCCGCGGCCGAGTGGAAAGTCCCGGCGAACCAGGAATGCGTTCGAGTCGACTCCGCCGAGCAGGCCGGCGAGGGTGTCCGGGTCGGTGAGGATCAAGGTGGCCAACAAGTCGGCCCAACTCGATTCGTCACTGAGGGCGAGCAGGTAGGTGAGAGAAGGAAGCGGGGAGGTCACCGGACACCTTTCGAACGAACCGCGTGCCCTTTGTGTAGCCGATATGCGGCCGAAGCGGAGGTCGAATACCGCAACTTTGGCGGTTTCGGGGATGGTGGGCGGCCTGAGAGCCTGCCCAAGTGGTCGTTTTGTCGGACGCGGTTGGGGTTGCTAGGGTGACGTCACCTCATCGCGGGGTGGAGCAGTTCGGTAGCTCGTCGGGCTCATAACCCGAAGGTCGCAGGTTCAAATCCTGCCCCCGCCACCATCTGAAATGCCTGGAATGAAGCCCTTCTCGACAACTGAGGAGGGCTTCTTCCGTGCCCGGACCGATCGATTTCTACTGTTTTTTCTACTGTGCGGCCCGGGATCGACAACGCAGGCCCACAACGGGACGTCACGCGATGGGATCTCGACCCGTCGCGACGCCCGGTCTCGAGCGGCCCTTCTCGTCGGCCCAGGCGAGACGATGGGCACCTGAGGGTCGATCTTCGGGTTCTGGTGGCGTAGGGTCGATCCAGCAGCACCTGATCCCCACCGGACGTCCAGGGATCGACGGCCTTCGTGTCTGGCAGACGTCCCCAATCGGTTCGAACCGAAGGGGACGCTGATGCGTGGATCCATCCAGAAGAAGGGCAAGAAGTGGTACGCCGTGGTTTATGGCGGCGTGAACCCAGCGACCGGCGAGTACCGCCGACGCTGGGTGCAGGCGGGCACTCGGCGCGCTGACGCCGAGAAGCTGCTGGCCGAGCTGGTCAAGCGTGCCCATCGGGGCGAGACGGTGGTGAGCGAGAAGCTCACGCTCGGCCAGTACCTGACCGAGCGCTGGCTCCCGATCCAAGAAGCGCGGCTGCGCAAGAGCACCTACGAGTCCTACCGGCGCAACATCGAACTGCACGTGGTGCCCGGCCTGGGCCGACGGAAGCTCGACCAGCTCACGCCCGAGGACATTGACATCTTCTACGCAGCGTTGCTCAAGAGCGGCCGCAAGAAGCGTCCGGGCGAGAAGGGCCCGGCCAAGGGACTGGCCCCCAAGACCGTGCACAACATCCACGTGATGTTGAACAAGGCGCTGAGCGACGCAGCCCGCAAGGGCACCGTCGTCCGCAACGTGGTGTCCCTCGCCGATGCACCATCGCTTCAGGCGCGCAAGCGGACAGAGATCAAGGCGTGGGAGGTCGATCAGCTCATCGCGTTCCTCGACGCCATCGAGGTCCACCGCATGGGACCTGCGTTCTTCCTCTCGGCGCACACTGGGATGCGTCGTGGGGAGGTTCTCGGTGTGCGATGGCGCGACATCGACCTCGACGAAGGTCGGGTGTCAGTTCGTCAGGCGCTGGTGTCGGTGGCTTACGAGGTGTCGATCTCCGATGTGAAGACCGGGGCGAGCCGCCGCACGATCGACATCGACGACGATGTGATCCGGGTGCTGCGCGACTGGCGCAAGGCTCGCACTGAGGAGTGTGACGGCCTTGCTCCCGCAGCGGATGACCTGGTGTTCGTGAAGGCGGACGGCACGTCGATGCACCCGGACATCTTCAGCCAGTTGTTCGACCGCACCGTTGCGAAGGTCGATGTGCCGAGCATCTCGCTGCACGATCTGCGCCACACCCATGCCACCTTGCTGCTCAAGGCTGGCGTGAACGTCAAGGTGGTCAGCGAACGACTCGGCCACGCCAACATCGCCTTCACCATGCACGTGTACCAGCACGTCCTCCCCGGCATGCAGGCCGCAGCCGCTGACGCGTTCTCACTGCTGCTGCGCAACGAACGCAACAAGGCGGAGCCGGCAGTCGATGCCAGCGACGGCGACGAGACCGCAGCCGGTGGCACGCACGACGAGGGCGACGGGTGATCGGCGCGGTCGACGAGGCGCTCTCGGTGGATGCACCTCCAGAGGTAGCGGTGACTGGCTCCGCCTCGACAGACCTGGAGCTGCCGAGGCGGCGAAGATGGAGCGGTCAGCCGCAAGGAGCCACCGATGGATCCAACCGAAGAGAACTCGATCTCGGTGCTTGGCCGAGACCTACTGCTCGTTGATGTCGGTGGTGGTGCCGAAACCCATCTCGCCGAATTCGCCGACCGGCCGGGGAGGTCCGCTCGACACGAGGGAAAGGAGGGTGCCCCGCTTGCCGGACGCTGGAGCGACTCGACGCTGTGTGGCCGGACCTGGAACCGGATGGCCGCCGGTGCCGACGAGATGTTGCCGCTGTGGCGCGACCCTGCGTTCGCTCCGACCTGTCGTGGATGCCTTCGCATCCTCGACTCTTGGTTCCCGACAGCCGATACTCCCTCGGGTGTGTGGCTGCTTGCTGCGGTGGCGGCCGAGGAGGTCACCAGGTTCAGCTCGACGTACGTCACCGGTGTCCCCGTGGAGCACGTCGAGGCGACACGCGCCGCGATCCGGAAGGTACTTCGCTCCAACGGCTTTGGTTCCAGCACACGGGTCGTCGAGGGCGTCGTGCATGTCTGGTCCGACGACGCCTACGAGGCGATCGACCCGGCCGAGATCCGTGCCAGCTTGACCTCTGCCATCGAACGGATGGCGACCGGGGTCGACACTGCGCCCGATCGCGATCCCGACTCGACGCCCGGCCCGATCGACTGGCACACCTAGGTCATCGAGTAGCTCCTGAGCCCGAGGGCCGGCTTGACCGGCTGAGACCGCCGTCAGGCTGGTCTGCCGAGCATGCGGTCGAGGTCGGCGCGGGGGACACGGAGGGTGCGGCCGATCTCGATGCAGGGGAGGCCGTGTTCACCGCCGGTGGCTCGCCACTGGCGTGCGGCTGCGTAGGCGGCGTTTCGGCTGATGCGGAGCACGGCTGCTGCTTCGTCGATGGTGAGCACCTCGACGCTGTTGTCGGTGTCGGTCATATTCTTCTCCTGGCAGATCGAGGGTCGTGCTGGGTAAGCCGATGCGGGGCCCGTGGTGTCGCGTGCGGTGGTCAGATCCCGATCGACCGCTCCGCCGCTGCTGGCTGGTCTGCGCGGTGGGCGAGTTCCCACGCGGTCTTCTCGCCGGTGGATCGGTGG
>JAMLGM010000019.1 GCA_023957975.1 Microthrixaceae bacterium
TCCGATAACCAGTGGTCGTGATCACGACCACTGGTTATCGGAGAACGGCGTTTTGGGCGGGCGTTGGGCAGGCTTTTGGGGCGTTTGGGGAGCGCTCGGGCGGTGGATGCACCATGATCTGGCCATGACGATCACAGAGTTCGACGGCAAGGTCGCAGTCATCACCGGCGGCGCAGCCGGCATCGGCCGGGCGATGGCCCGGCGCTTCGGTTCGGCGGGGATGAAACTCGTGTTGGCAGATATCGAAACCGCCGTGTTGGATGCGACGGTCGCCGAGTTTCAGGCCGAGGGAATCGACACCACGGGCGTTGTCGCCGACGTGTCGAAGCGGCAGGACATTGAACGCATCGCAGCGGTGGCGATGGAGGCCCATGGGGGAATCCACCTCGCCTGCAACAACGCCGGCGTTTCGGGCGGGGGACTCAGCTGGGAGGTGAGCGAGGCGGATTGGAAGTGGATCCTCGAGGTCGACCTGTGGAGCGTCATTCACGGTGTCGGCGTGTTCACCCCGCTCATCGAGCAGTCTGGCGGCGGCCATATCGTCAACACGGCGTCGATGGCCGGCGTGACGTCGCCGCCGTTCATGTCTCCCTACAACGTCGCCAAGCACGGCGTGGTCGCACTCAGCGAGTCCATGTTCCACGAGCTCGCCTTTCTGCAGTCGAGCGTCGGGGTCTCGGTGTTGTGCCCGGGGTGGGTACGGACCCAGATCGCGCATTCCGAACGCAACCGCCCGACCGAGGGCGCCCATGCTGCCGCTGGGCCCGAACCGGAGGACCTCGGCGAGGACGGCCCGGCCGCGATCTTCCGCTCGTTGGTCGACGACGGTATCGATCCGGCTGCAGTCGCCGACCTCGTCTTCGACGCGGTGTCGAACGGACGCTTCTACGTGTTGACCCACCCCGCCTGGAACGAGATGGTGCGCCGCAACACCGAGATCATGTTGGCCGGCGACAACCCGGTGTTCAGTTTCGGCGACGCGTCGAACTGACGCGTCGCTCCACAACCCGCACCGCCTGTCGCCCAAAACGCCGTTCTCCGATAACCAGTGGTCGTGATCACGACCACTGGTTATCGGAGAACAGGCGGGGCGCGGGTGACGGCGCGGGTGTGTCGGGGGTCGTGGGTAGGGTCCGGCCTCATGGCTCTACGACTGCGATCCTCCAGCCTGCTACGCCCGGCGCTGTTGTTGTTTCCCGAGCACTGCGCGATCTGTCGGCGGGTGGACACCCGACTGTGCGAGCGATGCGCCGACCTGTTGATGCCGGCGCCCCCACCGGATGCGGGCGATGTCGTCGCACTCGACGCCACCGTCGCACTGTTCGCCTACTCGGGAGCTGGCCGCACCGCGATCGCCCGCCTCAAGTACGACAATCATCGCGATGCGATGCCGACCTGGGCGCATCTGCTGGCGGACGCGATCGACGCCAGTGCGCCCGACCCGGTCGGCATCGTGACGTGGGTGCCCACCTCGCGCCGGCATCGACGCGACCGGGGATACGACCAGGCCGAGTTGTTGGCTCGAGCGGTTGGTCGTGAACTCGGCGTGCGGGCCATGGCAACGGTCGAACGGAACTCCGAGGTGTCGCAACGCGGCCGCACCCGATCCGAGCGCAGCGACACCTCGTTTCGCCCGAGCTCGGCCGCGTTGGGCCGCCTGCCCGGACGGTGCGTGGCGGTGGTCGACGACGTGCGCACCACCGGAGCCTCACTCAACGCGGTGGCGGAGGCGTTGCGTAGCGCCGGTGCGCGACGGGTGATCGGCGCCACGATCGCTGCCACCCCCGCCCCTGGTCTGACCCAACCCACAACCGCGCCATGAGCCGTTCGGCACAATCTCGGATCCGGCGCGCATGGGCGGCACAGTCGGCCTACAGTCTCGGTGACCAACGAAGTCCTCGAACGTCGTGGCGTTCGGGCGAAGAGGAGGTCACATGCAGGTTAACGTGAGCAGCCGTAACACCCAGATGTCGCCGTCGGATCGGGACCTGGTCGTCAAAAAGGTGTCCCGGCTGGGCGGCAAGTTCTTGGACATGGAATCGGCCGACGTCCACTTCTTCGAGGAGAAGAATCCGCGGCTCGCAGACCACAAGGACGTGTGTGAGGTCACGCTGGCGGGCCATGGACACCACGTCCGCGTGAAGGCCAACGGCCCGAATCAGCTCGCCGCCACCGATTTCGCGATCGAGAAGCTGGAGAACCAGCTGCGCAAGTTGAAGACGAAACTGTCGGCGCAGAAGCGGTTCCGCGACGTGCGCAAACAAAAGCAGGCGGACACCTCCGCGGATCTGTCCGCAGCATTGCTCGACGATGAGACTCCAGCCGCTGCCGATCACTCGGTCGAGGAGATCGCCGAGTACGTCGAGTCGTTCCAGATCGTCAAGAGCAAGGTCGTGGAAAACCTCACGCTCAGCCCGCTCGATGCAGCGATGCGCATGGACCTGGTGGGTCACGGGTTCTACTTCTTTACGAACTCCGAGACGGGATCGGCGGCGGTGGTCTACCGCCGCGACGACGGCCACGTCGGCCTGATCGACGTCGCCGAGAACGAGTCCTGAGGTCCCACACGGGCCGACCTCAAGCAAACGATGCCCTGA
Organism: Microthrixaceae bacterium; assembly: GCA_023957975.1. Classification (NCBI taxonomy): domain Bacteria; kingdom Bacillati; phylum Actinomycetota; class Acidimicrobiia; order Acidimicrobiales; family Microthrixaceae; species Microthrixaceae bacterium. The sequence continues at coordinate 2,598 of JAMLGM010000019.1, forward strand.
CAAATCCGTGGCTCGAGGTGTCGGCGAGGCATCCCGGACCACGGGTTTGTTAGGTGGCGGAGAGGTATGGGTAGCGCAGCGGTAGGATGACCCGCGACTATGGGAATGTTCGACAGAATCCTCCGGGGCGGCGACCGCAAGAACGTCAGAGTGCTTGCAGATCTCGTTCCCGACATCGGCGTGCTCGAGCCAGAGATGCAATCCCTCTCCGACGACGACCTGCGCCACAAGACCGTCCAGTTCCGTGAGCGCCTGGAGCGCGGCGAACCCCTCGACGACCTGCTGTTCGAAGCCTTCGCTGTGACCCGCGAGGCGGCGGTTCGAGTGTTGGGGCAGCGGCATTACGACGTGCAGCTCATGGGCGGCGCCGGCCTGCACTTCGGTTGGGTTTCGGAGATGAAGACCGGTGAGGGCAAGACCCTGGTGTCGACCCTTCCGGTGTATCTCAACGGCTTGACCGGCAAGGGTGTGCACGTCATCACGGTCAACGACTATCTCGCCACCCGCGACGCCGAACAGATGGGCAGGCTGCACAACTGGCTCGGCCTTGAGGTCGGTCTGATCGTGCCGGGGCGCCCGGATCCCGAGTACAAGCGCCGTCAGTACGCGTGCGACGTGACCTACGGAACGAACAATGAGTTCGGCTTCGACTACCTGCGCGACAACATGGCGATGAGTCGTGAGACCCAGGTACAGCGCGGCCACGTCTACGCCATCGTCGACGAGGTCGACTCGATCCTCATCGACGAGGCCCGTACGCCGCTTATTATCTCGGGGCAACTCGACGGCACCGCGAAGCTCTACACGCGTTTTGCAACGATCGCCCGGGCGCTCAAGCGCGACGTCGACTACGAGGTCGACGAGGAAAAGCGCACGGTGTCACCCCTCGACTCGGGTATCGAGAAGGTGGAAAAGGCTCTCGGCCTCGAGAACATGTACGACGACGTGAGTTCGAACTTCGCTCACCAGCTCACCGTCGCACTGAAGGCCAAAGAGCTGTTCCACCGCGACAAGGACTACCTGATCGCCGATGGCGAGGTGAAGATCGTCGACGAATTCACCGGTCGTGTGCTCGAGGGTCGTCGTTGGTCCGAGGGCATCCACCAGGCTGTTGAGGCCAAGGAGAACGTGCGGATCAAAGAGGAGAGCCAGACCCTCGCGACGGTCACCTTGCAGAACTACTTCCGCCTCTACGACAAGCTCGCGGGGATGACCGGTACGGCTCAAACCGAGGCCGCCGAGCTCATGACCACCTACGACCTGCAGGTCGTCAGTATCCCGACGCACCGTGGCGTGGTGCGCCTCGATCAGTCGGATCTCATCTACAAGTCCGAGGACGCCAAGTTCGACGCCGTCGCCAACGACATCGAGGAGCGGGTCGAACGGGGTCAGCCGGTGCTGGTCGGCACGATCTCGGTCGAGAAGTCAGAGAAGTTGAGCCGGATCCTCGACAAGCGGGGAGTGCCACACGAGGTCCTCAACGCCAAGCAGCATTTCCGCGAGGCCGATGTCGTCGCTCAGGCCGGGCAATCGGGCAAGGTCACCGTAGCGACGAACATGGCCGGCCGCGGCGTCGACATCCTGCTTGGCGGGTACCCCGACGGACTCGCTCACCGCGAGTGCATCGCCCAGGGGCTTGAAGAGGGGACCGAAGAGTGGGAGGCCGCCTACGACACGGCGCTCGCCACCTTCAGAGCGCAGTGCAAGGCCGATGGCGACAAGGTTCGCGAGGCCGGCGGGCTGTATGTGCTCGGTACCGAACGCCACGAGTCGCGGCGAATCGACAACCAGCTCCGCGGTCGATCCGGCCGTCAGGGCGACCCGGGGGAGAGCCGCTTCTACCTGTCCCTCGACGACGAGTTGATGCGCATTTTCGCGACCGGGGCTATCTCGATGGTGATGGGCAAGAACTGGCCCGATGACCAACACATCGAGCACCGGATGGTGACCAAGGCGATCGAGCGTGCGCAAAACACCGTCGAACAGCGCAATGCCGAGATTCGCAAGAACGTGCTCAAGTACGACGAGGTGATGAACGAGCAGCGCAAGGTGATCTACCAGCGCCGCGACCTCGTCCTCGACGGCGAGGACCTGTCGGAGCTGGCGATGAGCAGCCTCGCCGAGGTCGTCGATTCCACGATCTCCAGCTATTGCGTGTCCAACTTCAAGGAGGAGTGGGACATCGAAGCGCTCCACAACGAGTTGAACACGTATTGGCCGGTGTCGGTCAGCGAGGCAACGGCCGAGGAGGTCGCCTCGACCGATGAGCTCTACGAGTTCTACATGCACGACGCCCGTGATCATTATGCGGCCCGTGAGGATGAGCTCGGCACCGACCGGATGCGTGACGTCGAACGTCAGGTGATGTTGCGCATCATCGATCAACGTTGGCGCGAGCACCTGCGCGAGATGGACTACCTCCAGGATGGCATCGGGTTGCGGGCCATGGGTCAGAAGGATCCGCTCACCGAGTGGCGTCGCGAGGGCTTCGACATGTTCGAACAGCTCATGGATACCGTGAGCAAGGATTTCGTGCGCTACATCATGCACATCCAACTGGTGCAACAGCCGCCGGAGCCCGAACCGACCAACGTCGAATACACGGCGCCCGACGAGCAGGCCGCCGATGGCGCCGATTCCATCAAGGCGGTGGCCCGCGAGCGTGCCTCGGAGGAGGGACGCGAGGATCCGGCGGACTCCGGGTCTTCGGAGGAGGCACAGCGACCCGTGGTGAAGGACGGCGAGTTCGACAACGTCGGTCGCAACGAACCGTGCCCCTGCGGCTCGGGCAAGAAGTTCAAGGTGTGCCACGGCAGGTAGCCTCGGGCCGTCATGCAAGATTTTTCGAACGCCTTGTCCGATCTGACGCGCCGCCTCGGGGATGCCGAGCAGTATCTGCGCGTTGCCGAGCTGCGGGCGAGGCGCCCTCAGCTCGAAACCGAGTTGGCGCGCCCCGATCTGTGGGACGACCAGGACGCGGCACAGAAGATCCAACGCGAGTTCGCCTCGATCAGCGACGACCTCGCGGTCTATGCGCGACTCGAGGGCGATATCGACGATGCCGCGACCCTTGCGGAGCTCGCCCGCGAGGAGGGCGACGAGTCGCTCGAACCCGAGATCAACGCGGCGGTCGATTCGTTGTCCGCTCAGTTCGACGACTTGGAGCTTCGGGCGCTGTTCACCGGTGAATACGACGAGAACGACGCCATCGTGGAGTTCAACTCGGGGGCCGGCGGGGTGGATGCCCAGGACTGGTGCGAGATGCTGATGCGCATGTACCTGCGCTGGGCAGAAAAGCGCGGCTTCGACGTGACGATCGATTCGGCTTCTCCGGGTACCGAGGCCGGGGTGAGCTCGGCGACGTTCGAGATCAAGGGCCGTTACGCCTACGGGTATCTGCGTTCAGAACACGGGGTGCATCGCCTCGTGCGGATCTCGCCGTTCGACAATGCGGCACGTCGTCAGACGAGCTTCACGTCGGTGAAGATCACGCCGTTCATCGAAGACACCTCCTCGGAGGTGCAGATCGACGAAAAGGACCTGCGCATCGACGTGTACCGCAGCTCCGGTGCCGGCGGTCAGCACGTCAACGTGACCGACTCGGCGGTGCGCATCACCCACCTGCCCACCGGCATCGTGGTGAGTTGTCAGAACGAACGCAGCCAGCTCCAGAACAAGGACCAGGCGATGCGGGTGTTGAAAGCGAAGCTGCTCGACCTCGAACGTCAACAGCGCGAGGCGAAGATTGCCGAGATCACCGGCGACCAGCTCGACGCAAACTTCGGAAGCCAGATCCGCAGCTATGTGTTGCACCCGTATCAGCAGGTCAAGGATCTTCGCAGCAACGTCGAAATCGGCAACGTCGACGGCGTCCTCGACGGCGACCTCGACGCCCTGATGGAGGGCTACCTGCGGTGGGAGCGCGCTGGCGGCGTGTCCTAGACGGGTGCTGTGGCGTTCGGCCGCGGCGATCCCAGTCTGAATTGCTCTCAGCGCGTGCCCCGGCTGCCACGAGCGGTGCCGGTAGGATCTTGTCGCTTCGCGTGGGAGCGTCGCACTGTCCCCAACGAATTGATGTAGCGCGTGATCAAACTCGAGAACGTCAAAAAGGTCTACAAGAACGACCACGTCGCGTTGCGCAACGCGAACGTCGACATCCAAAAAGGCGAGTTCGTTTTCCTGGTCGGGCCGTCGGGCTCGGGTAAGTCGACGTTCATTCGGTTGCTCAACCGGGAGGAACTGCCGAGCGAGGGCAAGGTGTGGGTCGCCGGCAAGGACATCGCCAGCCTGCCGACCTGGAAGGTGCCGTACCTGCGTCGAAACATCGGCTACATCTTCCAGGACTTCAAACTGCTGCCGAACAAGACGGTCGAGGAGAACGTCGCGTTTGCGCTCGAGGCGATCGGCCGGCCGCGTCAACAGATCAAGACCCAGGTGCCGGCCATCCTCGAACTCGTCGGCCTGGCTCACAAGGCGAAAAACCGCCCGTCGGAGCTGTCCGGTGGTGAGCAGCAGCGTGTGTCGATCGCCCGGGCGTTCGTGAACCGTCCGCTGATCCTGCTGGCCGACGAGCCGACAGGCAACCTCGACCCGAACACCACGATCGGCATCATGAAACTGCTCGACCGGATCAACAAAACCGGCACCACGGTGGTGATGGCGACCCACGACCGGGGCATCGTCGATGTGATGCGGCGCCGCGTGATCGAGTTGGAGGGCGGCCAGATCGTTCGTGACCAAGCCCGAGGGGTGTACGAGTAAATGGCGATTCGCCTCGACTATCTCGCCCGGGAGACCGGGACCAATCTCGTCCGCAACTGGTTGTTGTCGATCGCGACCGTGCTCATCGTGGCGGTGTCGTTGACGATGCTGGGCATCACGGTGCTGTTGGGGTACTACGGCCTCGACAACGCGTTCGTGCGGTTCAACAACGACGTGTCGTTCATCGTCTACATGGAACACGACGCAACCCAGGATCAGATCGACGCCATCGGCACCGAACTCGACCAGAGCCCGCAGGTCGACTCCTATGAGTACTACGACCATGCGAAGAGCTACGAGCTCTTCAAGAAGATCTTCTCCGAGGACGAGTCGACCCTTCAGAACAACATCTCGGCCGAAGACCTGCCGACCTCCTACATGGTGAAGCCGAAGAATCCTGACGCCGCGGTGGTGAAGGAACTCGCCGACACCTACGCCCCCGAACCGGGGGTCTACAAGGTCGACTTCCCCTCCGATGAGGTGCGTGCGATCCAAAACGTCGCCCTCAAGATCCGTAACTGGATGCTGCTTGCGGTCATCGCGTTGTTGGCGGCGTCGGTCGTGTTGATCTTCATCGCCATTCAGACGGCGGTGTTCAGCCGGCGCCGCGAAATCGAGGTCATGCGCCTCGTCGGGGCGACGAACTGGTTCATCCGAATACCGTTCCTCATCGAGGGGCTCATCCAGGGCCTCGTCGGGGCGTTGATCGCGGTGGCCGCGGCGTGGCTGATGGGCCTGGGATGGCGCGGGACCGGCGACTCGATGGAGTCCGACTCGATCCTGTCGAAGTTCGTGTGGACCTCGAGCCAGCAGACCGGAACCTTCCTGTTCATCTTGGTGGTCGGGGTGGTGGTCGGCGTGGTCGGAGCCTTCGTGTCGACCATGTGGTACCTGCGGGAGAACCAGAACTGAGACTCGCCGGGGCGGCGATCGGCTAGACACCCGGCATGGAGTTCTCGCAGATTCGCTACGAGGTCGCGGACGGCATCGCCACCATCACCCTCGATCGACCCGATCAGATGAACGCGTTTACGGTCACGATGATGGCCGAGATTCGATCGGCGTTCGACCTCAGCGACGCCGACGACGACGTCCGGGTGGTCGTGGTGACCGGGGCCGGCCGGGCATTCTGCGCCGGGGCCGACCTGTCGGGCGGTGCCGATACCTTCGACTACGACAAGGCCGCGTCGGGCGCGGGTGGAACCGCGGAGGTCGACCCCGCGTTGGCCGAGTTGCTGCGTTCGCTCGTGGTCAACGGGGTCTTTCGCGACACGGGCGGCATGACGAGTCTGCGCATCTTCTCGTCGCGAAAGCCGGTGATCGGCGCGATCAACGGCGCGGCGGTGGGCATCGGCGTGACGATGACGTTGCCGATGGACATCCGCCTGGTGTCGACCAAGGCGAAACTCGGGTTCGTGTTCAACGCCCGCGGCATCGCCCCAGAGGCCGCCTCGACGTACTTTCTGCCCAAGATCGTGGGGATCAGCCAGGCGGCGGAATGGATGTTCACCGGGCGGATCTTCGGAGCGGCCGAGGCGCTTGCGGGCGGCCTGGTCCGCTCGGTTCACGAACCCGACGAGTTGCTGGCGGCCGCCTATTCGCTTGCCGCGGAGATCCGCGACAACACCGCCCCGGTGTCGACGACGTTGACCCGAGCCATGTTGTGGCAGCTCCTTGGCGCATCGCATCCGATGGCTGCGCATCGCATCGACAGCCGCGCGGTCCAATACACCGGCACCCTGCCGGACGCGTTGGAGGGGGTCATGAGCTTCTTCGAACGTCGATCGCCGCAGTGGCAGGGCAAGGTGAGCGCGGATCTGCCCGACTGGTATCCGTTCTGGGACGAACCAGACTTCGAATGACGCGCCGGTAACCTCTCGGCAATGAGGTCGGCAATGAGGTCGTCGGTGTGTCCGTCTCGAGATCGCGGTCGCGTGGCCGGTGCAGTGGCGGCGATCGTCGTCGCGTTCATCGCCGTTCTCGGCGTGGGGGCGGCTGCAGCCGGCGCATCCGGTGCGAATGACCTTTGGGCGACGGTCGGGCGCGGGCCGATGCGCCAAGGCGGCGACGTCGAACAGATCGAGTCGTTCGATTCCGAGATCACCTTGAACGACGACGGCTCGATCGACGTCGTCGAGACCATCGTCTACGACTTCGGCCCGAATTCGCGTCACGGCATTCAGCGCTACATCCCGACGCGTGGACGCTGGACCGGCGAGGCTCCCGAGGGCGAGAAGCCGGGCACCTGGTGGCGGTTGACGCCGATTTCGAAGGTGGAGGTAACGGGGAGCGGCGATACCCCCGACGATGTCGAACAGATGACGTCGTCTGATGGCATCGACACGATCCTGCGTATCGGGGATCCGGATCGGTACGTCGACGGGGTGCGGACCTACACCATCCGCTACCACATGGCCGGAGTGATGAACACCTTCGAGCACACCGACGAATTCGCCTACAACATCACCGGCAACGGCTGGGACGTTCCCATCGAGTCGACAACCGCGAAGCTGTCGCTTCCGGGTTCACCATCGCGCAACTGGTGTTTCGCTGGGCCCTATGAGTCGACGGCGCCGTGCAGCGAGATCGCGGTCAGCGGTTCGACGGTGTCGGCCAGCGAGAATCTCCTGCGGGCACGAAGCGGGCTGACGGTCGCCGTCGAGTTCCCCAGCGGCGTCGTCGCACGGCCGATGGCCTCGGCGAAATTCGAACGCGAGCGCACCCTCGCGGATTCCTTCGAGGTGACCCCGGCGACCGGAGTGACCGCGGCGGTCGGCCTGTTGGGCGGGCTCGCAGGGCTGGGGTTTCTCGGCTACCGCCATGGCCGCGACCGTCACTTTGTCGGCGACCAGATCGACTATGTGTTCGGCAACGACAGCGGCGAAGAAGCCCCCCGCAAACTGTTCTCGAAGCACACCCCGACAGTGGAGTTCGTACCGCCGGACAACATTCGCCCGGGCCACATGGGCACCCTGTGGGATGAGGTCGCCCATCACCTCGACGTGAGTGCGATGCTGGTCGATCTGGCGGTCCGCGGGTGGATACGGATCGATGAGATCGCGCCCCGGTCGAAGGGGTTCCTCGGCTTTGGGGGCGACAGCGGCGACTTCCAGCTGGTGTCGCTGAAGTCAGCCAACGACAAGGAGTTGTTGCCGGCCGAGAAGCTGCTGCTCGACAGCCTCTTTTCTGGCGGGTCGGACTCGGTGTTGTTGAGCGAACTGAAGACCCGGTTCGCCGAGAAAATGAAGTTGATTCAGTCGCGGCTCTACGACGACGTGGTCGCCGCCGGGTGGTTTCCGAGGCGTCCCGACAAGGTGCGCGAAAGCTACGTGGGCCTCGGGGTTCTGGTGTTGATTGCCGGAGTCGTGTTGACCTTCCTCGCCGCGAAGGTGTCGAACTGGGCGCTGCCGGTGCTGGCAATTCCGGTGGTCGGTCTGGTGCTGGTCGCCGCCGCCAAGCTTTTCCCGCGCCGCACTGCGAGGGGCTCGGCGATGTTGAGCCGGGTTCGAGGGTTCAAAGAACTGTTCGACGCCGGCGAGGGTGAACGGATGGCCTATGCCGAACAGCACAACGTGTTCGCCCAGTATCTGCCGTACGCGATCGTGTTCGGAGCGACTGAGCGTTGGGCGAAGACCTTCCAGGACCTCGGCCTGTCGCCCGAGGAGATGGGCCTCGGCGTGTGGTACACGAGCCCGTACGGATACGACCCGATCCACTTCGCCTGGGCGATGAACAGTTTCACCACCCACACCACCGGTGCCCTCGCGGCCGCGGCGCCCTCGTCGGCCAGTTCCGGTTCCGGATCGTGGTCCGGAGGAAGCTTCGGCGGAGGCGGTGGTTTCAGCGGCGGCGGATTCGGCGGTGGCGGCGGCTCATCGTGGTGATGGGTGGGCCCGCCAATCGGTTCGCTCTGCAAGACTCGCCACAGTGCGCCCCGTCCTCACCCGAGACGGCGGTGCGGATCGACCAGTGAGGGGAGCGACCATGGCACAGACCGTGCGTGGAGTAATTGCGAGGGCCAAAGGGGAACCCGTTTCGATCGAGGAGATCGTCGTGCCCGATCCAGGACCGGGCGAGGTCGTGGTGAGGGTGCAGGCGTGCGGGGTGTGCCACACCGACCTGCATTATCGCGAAGGCGGAATCAACGACGAGTTCCCGTTCCTGCTCGGTCACGAGGCGGCCGGCATCGTCGAGGAGGTGGGTGAGGGCGTTTCCAACGTTGCGGTCGGCGACTTCGTCGTGTTGAACTGGCGTGCGGTGTGCGGTGAGTGCCGGGCGTGCAAGAAGGGCCTGCCCCATCTGTGTTTCGCCACCCACAACGCCACCCAGAAGATGACGTTGACCGACGGAACCGAGTTGTCCGCGGCGCTCGGCATCGGAGCGTTCTGCGAAAAGACGCTCGTGGCAGCGGGTCAGGCGACGAAGGTGAACCCGCAGGCCAGCCCGGTTGCGGCGGGGTTGCTCGGGTGCGGGGTGATGGCCGGGCTCGGGTCGGCGCTCAACACGGCGCAGGTTCGACGCGGCGACTCCGTCGCGGTGTTCGGTTGTGGGGGAGTGGGCGACGCGGCCATCGCCGGAGCGGTGTTGGCCGGCGCGACCAGGGTGATTGCGGTCGATCTCGACGACCGCAAGCTCGAGTGGGCGCGACAGTTCGGCGCCACCCACACCGTGAACTCTGCGAAGGAGGATGCGGTCGAGCGGATTCGGGAGATCACCGACGGGTTTGGTGCAGATGTGTGTATCGACGCCGTCGGCAACCCGGCGGTGTACCAGCAGTGCTTCGAAGCCCGCGACCTTGCCGGGACGGTGGTTCTGGTCGGGGTGCCGAACCCGCAGATGCGCATCGAGTTGCCGTTCCAGGAGGTGTTCGGGCGCGGCGGATCGCTGAAGAGTTCCTGGTACGGAGACTGTCTTCCCGAGCGCGATTTCCCGATGCTCATCGACCTGTACCTGCAGGGCCGGCTCGACCTCGACCGGTTCGTGAGCGAGACCATTTCGCTCGACGGCGTGGAAGAGGCGTTCCACAAGATGGAGCGTGGCGAGGTGTTGCGTTCGGTCGTCACGATCGACGGTGCGCCATCATGAGCGTCGAACTCGTCACCACCGACGGAATTTTCAGCCTCGACGGCGAGGACTTCGAGGTCACCAACAACATCTGGATCGTCGGCGACGACTTGGAGGTCGTGGTCATCGACGCGGCTCACGACCATCGCCGGATCGTCGACGCGGTCGGTGGCCGCCGGGTTCGTCAGATCCTGTTGACCCACGGTCACAACGACCACATCAACGCTGCGGGCGCGCTCGCCGACGCGGTGGACGCACCGATCTCGCTGCACCCCGACGACACGATGTTGTGGGAGGTGGTGTATCCGGACCGTCGCGTCGACATCGCGTTGGCCGAGGGGCAGGTGATCTCGGCGGGCGGGCACGAACTCGGGGTGTTGCACACACCGGGTCACGCGCCCGGGTGTTGCTGCTTTCACGACATCGCGTCGGCCACGCTGTATTCGGGCGACACGCTGTTTTGCGGCGGGCCCGGTGCGACCGGTCGGAGTTTCTCGGACCGCCCCACGATCCTGCGTACGATCCGGCAGCGTCTGTTGACCCTGCCCGACGAGACCGTGGTCCACACCGGCCACGGTGATTCCACCACGATCGGCAACGAACGCGAACTGATCGAGGACCTGGTCCGAACCGAACTCGGCGCCGAGGGCTGAGCCCATACCGACGCGGTGCCTGAACCGACGCAAGGCTGACCCAAAAATGATGGGGGTCCCGCACGTGTTGTGCGGGACCCCCATCGGCGTTGGATACCCCCTTTCTCGAATGGATCAAGAACGGTGGCGGAGTGCGCTGAACCCGCTACAGGGCGTCGGCTCCGCGCTCGCCGGTGCGGATTCGAACGAGGGTTTCGACCTCGGTGACCCAGACCTTGCCGTCACCGATCTTGTCGGTTCGTGCGGCGTTGACGATGGTGTCGATGACCTGGTCGGCCACTGCGTCGTCGACGACGGCCTCGATCTTGATCTTCGGAACGAAGTCGATCTGGTATTCGGCGCCTCGGTAGGTCTCGGTGTGCCCACCTTGGCGTCCGAACCCCTGGACCTCGGCGACGGTCAAGCCTTCGATGCCGATGGACTTGAGCGCCTCCTTGACTCCGTCGAGCCGGAAGGGCTTGATGATTGCGGTTACGAGCTTCATGTACGTGTCCTTTCGAGACGATCAGAGGGTGCTGTAGGCGGTTTCTGCATGTTCGCGGATGTCGAGACCTTCGATCTCGACATCTTCGTCAACCCGCAGGCCGATGGTCTTGTCGAGCACCTTGGCGATCGCAAAGGTGACGATGAAGGAATAGACGATTGTGACGACGTTGGCCACGATTTGTTCGACGAGCAGGTGGGTCCCGCCGCCGAAGAACACGCCGTCGGAGAAGCCGCCCTCGTTGAACAGCCCGGCACTGTCGGCGAAGAAGCCGAGAAGGATCGAGCCGACCAGCCCGCCGATGAAGTGAACGCCGATGACGTCGAGTGCGTCGTCGTAGCCGAGCTTGGTCTTGAGGCCGACTGCGAGGGCGCAGATCGGGCCGCCGATGAGGCCCATGAGGATGGCCGAACCGGTGGTCACAAAGCCGGCGGCCGGGGTGATGATGACGAGGCCGGCAACGATGCCAGAGGCGACGCCGAGGTTGGTGAAGTGACCGTCACGGACCTTCTCGGTGAGACTCCAGGCGAGGCCTGCTGCTGCGCCGGCGACGAGCGTGTTGATCCAGGCTTGGGCTGCGACGCCGTTGGCAGCGCCGGCCGAGCCAGCGTTGAATCCGAACCAGCCGAGCCACAGGATGCCGGTTCCCAGCATGACGAAGGGCATGTTGTGCGGGGTTGGGGTCTTTTCTGGCCAGCCCTTGCGCTTGCCGAGGACCAAGATCATGGCCAATGCGGCGATACCGGCATTGATGTGGATCGTGGTGCCGCCAGCGAAGTCGAGGGAGCCACGGTCCTTCAACCATCCGCCGCCGCCATAGATCCAGTAGGTCACCGGGACGTAGACGAGCAGGCTCCAGATCGGCACGAAGACCGCCCATGCGGAGAACTTGATGCGGTCGGCCACAGCGCCGGAGATGAGCGCCGGGGTGATCGCAGCGAAGGTCGCCAGGAAGATCGCCCAGAGCGGATCGATGCTGGCGAAGTCGAAGTTCTTGAACATCGCATTGTCGAGGTTGCCGAGGAACTTGCCGTCTCCAGAAAAGGCGAGGCTGTAGCCGGCGACCACCCACAACAGGGGGATCACCAACAGGCACCAGAAGTTCATCATGAACATGTTGAGGACATTCTTGGTCCGGACCATGCCTCCGTAGAAGAAGGCCAGGCCGGGGGTCATGAACAGCACGAGTGCGGCAGAAACCAGGATCCAAGCCATGTCTCCGTGCCCCGCTGCTTGTGCGAGTTGCTCTTCCATCGCAGTTACTCACTTTCGTTCGAGGAGTTGCGAGGAGCAGTCTGCAGAGGGTCGATTGCGGTGCCGCTTCGTCGATGTTTCTGCTCTGTGAACAGGTTGCGCGGCTCGTTCGAAGGGCTGTAGGTCTTGCAATCGACGGATATTAGGGTAGCTTTACACCATGGCGACCATCACTGATTCCACACCGCATCTTCCCGGCGAGGCGCTCGAGTCCTCGCGAATGCCGGGACATTGGCTCTTGGCCAGATTGGGTAAGCGTGTGCTTCGCCCCGGCGGCGTCGAGTTGACCTCGAAGGTCCTCGCCGACCTGCGAGTGAGCCGCGGCGATGACGTGGTCGAGGTGGCCCCCGGGTTGGGGGCGACGACCAGGCTGATCCTGGAGTCGGCACCGGCGAGTTACACGGGCGTCGACCGGGATCCGGCGGCGGCCGACCTTGTCGAGGCGATGCTGGCCGGTCCGAACCGCCGGGTGGTGCAGGCGAGTGCTGCCGACACCGGACTCGCCGATGCGAGCGCGGACGTGGTGACCGGAGAGGCCTACCTCACGATGCAGCCAGACTCGCTGAAGAACAAGATCCTCGCCGACCTGTCGCGGGTGCTGCGGCCCGGCGGACGGTTCGGTCTTCACGAGATCGCCTTCACCCCAGCCGAGATCACCCAGGGTGAACGCGACCAGGTTGCGGCGTCGCTGAGTTCGTCGATTCACGTGAACGTGTCGCCGTTGACGATCCGAGAGTGGACCGACCTGCTTGCCGACTACGACCTCGTCGTCGAGCATCAGCACACGGCGCCGCTGCACCTGCTCGAGCCGCGACGCTTGTTCGCCGACGAGGGGATCGTCGGGGCGCTTCGCTTCGTACGAAACGTGCTGCGCGACCGCGAGGCGCGGGCCCGTGTGGTCGCGATGCGCCGGGCGATGCGTTCCAACTCCGATCATCTGCAGGCCGTCGCACTGGTCGCGACGAAACGTCCGAGCGGTGAGCGCCCGGGCCAGGCTGGGTAGAGCGCGCGACCGGCGAGGCAACGTCATGAAGAAGTTCGGAGGAATCATTGCGGCGGTTGTGGCGGTCGTCGCCGTCGTCATCGCGGTGATCGTGTGGCCGCGCGGCACCACCGAGGTGACCGAGGACGACGCGCTGGAGGACTTCCGCAACCGGGCGACCACCACGTCCACCACTGCCGACGAAGCGCCGGACGACGATGCCAGCGACACCGACGACGCGGCCACCGACCTTGCCGGTAACCGTCCTCAGCCAGGGGTCTACACCTACGCCTCAAGCGGCACTGAGGTCGTCAAACTCGGACCGCTTCCGCAGGAGAACCGTCCGCTTCCAGCGTCGATTACCGCCGTGTCGGTCGATGTCGACGATGCGTGTTTCGACTTCACGATCAACCTGTTTGCCGAGCACCGCGAGACCAACCGGTATTGCGCGTCGGGTGGGGAACTGGTTCTGAGCCAGCACACCAAGAATCAGACCGTCGGGGCGATCTCACCGACGGCGACCATGACCTGCGATCCAAACGTGTTGCGCGGTGGGGTGAGTGGCTCGTCTAGTGAGGCTGCGTCTCGTGAGACGGTGTGCACGTTGAACGTGTCCGGCGGCCCGATTTCGGTCGACGCCCAGCTCAGCGGGACCGTCGTCGAGGAGGCGAGCGAGGTTGTGCGTGTCGGGGACGACGAGGTCGAGACCACGCCGGTCGTGCTCACGCTCGTCGCCGCCGGGTCGATCACCGGAGGCTGGACCGAGACGATCTACTTCGCCGACAACAACCTGCCGGTGAAGGTCGTGCGCGATCTCGACCTGCAGGGTCCCGCGACGTTCACCGAGCAGTCCGAACTGGTGCTCACCAGCCTGACGCCGACCGCGGGTTGAGTCGCCCGACTGGCTGAAAGGCTGGCTGGACGGTGGGCGGATGGACGGCGGGCTCGTTCAGTGAGAGCCGAGTTGCCCGCTGAGTTCGTGCCAGCGGGCGCTCGGTTCGTTCATTCCGATGATCTCGACCCGCTTGCCGCGGTCGTGGTACTTGACGGTGATGGCGTCGAGTGCGGCGACGGTGGATGAGTCGTAGATCTGTGCGTTGGTCAGGTCGATGGTGACGTTGTCGGGGTCGTTCGCGTAGTCGAACTGGTACACGAGGTCGTTGCTCGACGCGAAGAACAGCGCCCCGGTGACGAGGTAAGTGCGTTGGTCGTCGTTGGAGGTGGGGGCGATCTCGACGCTGGTGAAGTGCGCGACACGCCGGGCGAACGCGACGATGGCGACGAGGACGCCGACCCCCACGCCGTAGGCCAGGTTGTGGGTGAACACGGTGACGGCGACGGTGACGGCCATGATGGCGGTGGCGCTGGCCGGCATCCGGCGCAGGGTGTTCGGGTGGATGCTGTGCCAGTCGAACGTGCCGACCGAGACCATGACCATGACGCCGACGAGGGCCGCCATCGGGATGCGCCCGACGATATCGCCGAGGCCGACGACGAGCACGAGGAGGAACGTTCCGGCCGCGAAGGTCGACAGCCTTGTGCGGGCCCGCCCTGATTTCACGTTGATCATGGTCTGGCCGATCATGGCGCAGCCGCCCATGCCGCCGAACAGCCCGGTGACGACATTCGCGATGCCCTGGCCACGGGCCTCGCGGGTCTTGTCGGAGTGGGTGTCGGTGATGTCGTCGACGAGCTTGGCGGTCATGAGCGACTCGAGGAGGCCGACGATGGCCATCGCGAGGGCCGTGGGGGCGATGATGCGCAGGGTGTCGAGCTCGAAGGGGACCTGTGGCAGACCGAGGGTGGGGAGACTGTCGGGCAGACGGCCGCGATCGGCGACGGTCGGCACACCGATTCCGAAGGCGACGACGAGCGCGGTGAGCGACACGATGACGACGAGCGGTGCGGGCACGGCATTGGTGAGTCTGGGGAAGCCGACGAGCACCGCGATGGCTGCGGCGGCCAGCGGGTAGACAGCCCAGGGCACGTCGGTGAGTTCGGGGATCTGTGCGAGGAAGATCAGGATCGCCAGAGCGTTGACGAAGCCGACCATCACGCTGCGAGGCATGAACCGCATCATCTTTGCCGCCCCGGCGAGGCTGAGGGCGATCTGGATCAGGCCGGCGAGGATGACGGTCGCGACGAGGTAGTCGAGACCGTGGCGCTCGACGATCGGGGCGACGACGAGGGCGACGGCCCCGGTGGCGGCCGAGATCATCGCCGGTCGACCGCCGGTGATCGCGATCGTGACGGCCATGGTGAACGATGCGAAGAGCCCGACCCGGGGGTCGACCCCGGCGAGGACGGAGAACGAGATCGCCTCGGGGATGAGGGCCAGTGCGACGACGAGGCCGGAGAGCAGTTCGATCCGGAGGCGCCCCCGCTCACGCAACATGACCAACAGCGGCGGGGCTGGGTCGGGGGAGACGAGTGGGGCAGTGGTCATCTGGAGGCTCCGGGGGTGGCGGTATGTGCCGCGGGCGGGCGAAGCGTCCAAGTCTACCTTTACGTGAGGGAAGAGTACGGGGGGGGGCGACTCGTGAGCGCACGTCCAATACGCCGTCTCGCGTGAGTATCAAGACGGGCCGGCGTTTCCGGCCGACGCGCGCCAGCCGCAGACGCAACTCCTTGCCGCGCGGCCGCTGAGACGTTGATTCCGAGCCGTGTGGCTATTCGACGGTGAACTCGCCGGTCATGCCCAACATGAAGTGGGGTGTGCCGGGGCCTTCGAGGGGGCCTTGCGCGTTCTCGATGTCCTCTGGTGTGGTTCCCTCTGGGAATGAGCAGATCACGATGTATCGGCCCGGCTCGGTGACGGTTGGTTGAGCTCCTTCGGGGAACACGACTCCTGGTGTGTCGGTGGTGCCCGGCATCGAAATGAGCACCATCACCGGGTCGCCGGCGAAGATTGCCTCGAGTTCTTCCATGGGCAGTGCGACGAGATCTTCGATGGACCTCGTCTCGCCGTCGGGCACCTTCATCACGACCATCTCGTGCGGCTCCGCGCCGGCGGCCGTGGTGAGCGAGAACCGGGACCCCGCAGGGACGGTGTCGGGAATACCTGCGAAGGCGAAATCGGCGGCGGTCACGTCGATGACGTCGGCCTCGCCGGACGCGGCGGTCGTGGTGGAGTCGTCGCTTGTCATGTCGGTTTCGGTTGCCACGTCCGCTGCGGTGGGCGTGGTGCTGTCGGTCGCATCGTCGTTTGAGCACGCGACTCCACCAGCGATAAACAACGCCACGATTGCTACTGGCACAAGCCGGCGCATGCCGCGACGATGAAGGTTCATATTTAAGTACATCATCTTCACTTCTCTTCCCCCTGTTAGACGCCTGCGTGCCAGGCCTCTCAGTGCAAAACTTCCACCACGACATGGCGGCGTCAACGGTTGGATCGATCGGATCTGGCGCTGTTGGGCATGGCCGTCGATGGGTTGACGCGGCGCTGATGGTGGATCGCGACACCAAGGGCGACGTGTGATGAGTACATGCTCGCCCGACCCTGAGCGAGTTCGCCGCCGCGTGAACCTCAGCTACGGTGCCGGTAGACCTGCATCGCGCAGCGAGGACTATCGAGAGAGAGGGTTTGATGGCGACCTTCGCCCTGATTCACGGAGCCGGATCCGACTCGTGGTACTGGCATCTCGTGAAGCCCCGCTCGTCGCAGCACGTGTTGCGACAACTCGCCTGATCGTCCTCGTCGCAGCGATGATCCCGTCGCCGGGCGAGACCGGCGCCCAATGGTGGTCCAACACCGGGTGGGAGACTGCTCGTCGGTCACAGGCAGAACGTGACGGTCGCGCCACCGATGGGGAGCTTGACCCTGTCGAGGAGTTCCTCCACGACGTTGACCAGGAGATCATCGACGAAGCCCGGAATCACGTCGTCGATCAGTCTGACGCTCCCTTCCAGACTCCGTGGCCCCTCGAGGCATGGCCTTCCATCCCGACCAGGTTCGTGCTCCCGACGCGAGACCGCTTCTTCCCGGCCGACTTCCAACGCGGAATCGTCCGCGAACGTCTTGGAGTCACCCCCGACGAGATCGCCTGCGGGCATCTCCCTGCACTCGCGCGACCCGTCGAGCTCGCTTCCCTCCTGCTCGACTACGAACGCACCCCGGGCGCGACGGGTTCATCCCGTTCGTGACGGCCGTTACTGGTCCCCAGGCCACTGATAGGCAACCCGCGATGCGGACTCAGGCTCGGGGGTCCCGCCCGGTCCAGGCCACGAACCGCTCGGTGGCCGTAGCGTCTGCGGGTACCTCCACCTCCGGGCCAAAGGCGCCCTGAGGGCCACGCACCATCTCGGGCGGAAAGGGGTCGATGTAGCGATGGGCGAACGCGTCGACTTCGGCGGGGATTTCGAGGTCGATCCCAATGGGGTGGCCAATGTCCCAGGCATGGACCCACAGGTCCATGGCCGGGAAGGCAAGGCGATCGGCGACCGTGCGCCGACCCATCGGGGTGTCCATCTCGAGATCGAGGTCGGCCCCGGCCAATGCCTCGCGGGCATCCGCCGCCAGCGGTCGCCAAAAATCCATCGGCGCGCCGCTTACCAGATCGGCTGGACGGTCGAACGCAGGCGCCACCGGCTGCTCGCCTCGGAGGTAGGCGGCACCCATCCGGACGGAGTTCCCGAGGTGACCCAGGACGTCGAGGTTCGTCCAGCCCTCGCACGCCGAAGCCTGGTCCCACTGTTCGGTTGACAGCTGTTGGGCCACCTCTTCGAATCGGTCGAGGCCGCGCTCGTACAGGTCAGCTGATGGGTTCGTCATAGCGGCCAGTCTCGCGCGTGTCGGCGAGGTTCAGGCACGTTGCCGCTGGCCTGGCAATTGGACACCGGCATCGACGTGCCCGACGTCGCGAATCTGGTGTTTTTCAAGATCGTGCGTTCAGCAACCAAGTTCTGGCAGATGGTCGGGCGAGGCACCCGCCTGCGTCTCGACCTGTTCGGGCCGGGTCAGGACAAAGGCAGCTTCGCGATCTTCGATTTCTGTCAGAACCTCGAGTACTTCGGCCAGAACCCCGGCGGCCACGAAGGCGGCGCCGGGGTGCCGCTGTCGACCCGACTATTCGCCTGACGGGCCGAGCTGATCGAAACGCTCGACAAGCTCAACGCCCACCCGACCGAACGCGCAGAGTTGGCGGAGCTGCTGCGCAGCGACGTGGCGTCGATGAACGCCGATAACTGGGTCTTCGGAGTTCAGCGGGGTGTGAGCGTGTCGAGCGCCGCCCAGTTGGGTCTGCCCGCGTAGAGCAGGGCACGTAGCCGGTAGTGGGTGAACCGGCGGAACCCGAACGCGACACGCTTCACCTTCTTGATCAGGTTGTTCGCCGACTCGGTCGGTCCGTTGCTGATCCGGGCGTGATGCCAGTTGAGAATCTGGTTTCGCCACGTCGCCAGCATCTTGCCCAACGACCGCACCTCGATCGGCTGGCAGTCGTCGGTCGCGTCATCGATCAGATCATCGAGATACGACTCCGCGGTTACCGGATCGCCGAGCTCGTAGAAGCCACGCAACGCCTCCCTCGCGTGCCAGATCAGGCGGAGTTCACCCTTGGGGTCACCGGCCTCCAAGAAACCCATCAGCTTCGCCTCACCCTTGTCGTCGAGACGTTCGTGGGCCTTGGTGAACAGGCGGCGACCCCGATACAAGGGGTCGTCCTTGCGGCCCCGATGACCGAGGGTCTCGGTCTGGATACGGCGACGGCACTCGTCGACCTTGCGGTTCGCTGCCTGGCACACGTGGAACCGATCAGCGACCTGCCGAGCGGCCGGCAACGCGTCGGTGAACGTCTTGCGGTACGGGCCCGACATGTCCAACGCCCCCCACACCACACCGTCACGCCACGACTGGTGGCGCTTCTCCATCCATTCGGTCGCCTGCACCGCTGTGCGGCCTTGGACCATGTCCAGCAGTTGGGTTGGCATGTTCACGTCCACGATCGACGTCGCCCACTCCTTGGTCCGGTACTGACCGGTCTTGCGGAACAGCGTCTCATCGAGCCCGAGCGCTGCCACCGGCCCGATCCGTGCCGGGTCATCGATCAACACCGTCCCGTAGGAGATCACGGCGTCCATCACGGTGTGCCAGTCACACCCGAGCTCGCGGGCCACTTCCGCGACCGCCCGGGCCTCACCCCCGACCTGGCGGGTGACCCGTCGCCCGGCACGGTCGGTCAGCTTCGCCCGGGGCGCGGCGATCCGCGGGTGGGTCTCGGTCCACGAGCCGATGTCGCAGTCCGGTTCGGGGCACGACCAGCGGCGCTTGTGCCACACCAGCCGTGCCGGCCGGCCGAACGCCGGCAGATCAACCAGGCTGACCGGCCGCCGGTCCTTCACCCGCGCCCGAGTGCCACACCCACTGCACCCAACCGTCACGGCGGTCGTCTCGATATGGACCTCGATCGGTTCGCCAGGGTCGTCATCGACGACACCCAACACGTTCACGTCGGGCAAGCCGACAAGCAGGGCGCACATGCGCGTAGCGTCTGTTTCCACGGGGGCTCCGGAGGCTCAGGTTGTAGGAACCCCGATTTTCCGAGCCCCCGTACCAACACCCGCGGATACCCCGCCGCCACCGACACCCCCCGCAACTCCGAAGTCCCCGATAACTTCGTCGTACGCCCGCATCTGCGGCTCATCGAGCGCTTCCGCGAGATCACTTCATGGGAACCCGACCAGCTCGACGACACCGCCGTCAGCGAACTCGTCGACATCGTCGCGACGCTGCCGACCGACTTCATCGATGAGTTCGGCGAAGGTGTCGAGGTTGAACTGGGCGGCGGATCGGTCGATGACTTCGCACAGTTCCGCAAAAAGGGCGCTCGCGTTCATGCGCGACCACGAGGACTACCTCGCCGACGCAGGGACTGCGCAGGAACCAGCCCATCAACGACACCGATGTGGCGCCCGAAGGGCCCGACGGCCTGTTTGAGGCGGCGGACGTCGACCGGCTCATCACCGTGGTGCACGAGGTCCGCGACCGGACGGCGGTGGGATGAGCGTGCAAGGCGCTCCAAGGAAGCCACGCTGGTGACGACGCACCTGCCTGACGGTCCGGCGGCCACGTTCGGTGGGGGCGAACGCGCCTGGACGCCGAGAAGATCGGCCGGGCTCAGAGGTTCGGGTAACCTGCCGACCCATGTCAGGGGTTCGTGGCACCATCTGACGCGTAGGTGTTTGTTAGGACGTCCGCGGGACAGGGGGAAAGCCGATGACGGCAACAGCAGTCGAGCGCATGATCCTCGAGGAGCTTCAACCAATTCTTGAAGCCAACCACATTGAACTCACCCCCCCTGGCCGAGGTCCTCCGCCGGCTCGGCTGGACGGTCACACCTCCCTGAACCTCGAAAAACAAGGGATCCGCAGCCATCGGAGGATGACTGCGGATCTTGGGGTGGGGGTTTCCCCTGAATTCGAGAAGCCTGGAACGGTGCGGGTTTGGGCCCGTGGGCGGGTCCGCTCGGAGCCGGTTGCACACCGCAAGCTCGGTTCTTGCACACCCGGGTGCACACGTGCCACAGCTGGGCTGTCGTTGCAGCAGAGCACCCGCAACGACTCGGTCGCTGCCCCGACGGCAGGCTCGCACTCGGACGTTGCTTGGGCAAGGCCACCCAGTGATGGCGCGGCGCCATATGCTCCATCCCTGGAACGGGTGGTTGACGGGGCCACCTACGTACACGCGGTCGGGATATCAACGGGCTGCGTCCGCGTTCCGGTTCTGGCTTCCAGCGGGAGGAAAACTATGCACATCAGCTCAGTTACGTTCGAGAACATCAAGGCATGGCGGGATGAGACAGAGATTCGCTTCAAGCCTGGTATCAACTTCTTCGTTGGCAACAACAACTGCGGCAAATCGACAGTGTTCGAAGCGCTGCTCTTTTTCTTGAATGGCAAAGCTGTTCCGGCGCCCGCTGT
>JAMLGM010000020.1 GCA_023957975.1 Microthrixaceae bacterium
CAGCTGCACGTAGCGCGGGTCGGCGAGCGAGCGGGCGGCGGCGGCGACCTGGTCGCGCAGGGCCGCCTCGAACGTCGCCGACGGATCGGGCGTGACCGTGGGGGGGACGGCGGCGCGGAAGACGTCGAGCACGAGGGCGTCGATCGATCGCCAGTGGCGGTACAGGGTCGACTTGGCCACACCGGAGCGCTCGGCGATCGCATCCACCGTGAGCGCCTGTGCGCCCTCCTCGACGATCAGGTCGATCGACGCCTCGATGATCCGAGCACGACTGCGCTGCACGCGCGCGTTCTCCGAGGAAGCGACCTCGAGGGTCTCGTCGGCGGTTGTCACGGGAGTTCGGGCAGGCACTGGAATGCTACGATACAGTTTCGTTGCGTTAGCGGGCGGCGTGCCCGCGAACCCAACCGTACAAGCACACCCGGCAACGCTCGGGTCGACGTGAGAGGGACACGGGTGGACGAACACAGCCATCTCGAAACACTCGAGGCCGGACAGGTCGTGGCCGACCCGGTGCAGCGACAGCGGATCCTGATCGCCATGTGCTTGGCGCTCATGGCCGTCATCGCGTCGGTGGCGGGCCTCAACGTCGCCCAGCAGGAGCTGGCGATCGACTTCGGTGCGTCACAGAACGACATCTTGTGGATCATCAACGCCTACACGCTCGCCCTGGCCGCGCTGTTGATGCCGATCGGCGCGATCGGTGACCGGTGGGGCCGAAAGCGCGTGCTGGTGATCGGCCTCGGCGTGTTCATCGCGGCGAGCCTCGGCGGCGCGCTGGCGGGGTCGACGGCGATGATGATCGCCGCACGCGCGCTCGCGGGCGTCGGCGCCGCGATGATCATGCCGGTCACGCTGTCGGTGATCACCTCGACGTTCCCGCCCGAGGAGAAGGCCAAGGCCATCGGCATCTGGACCGGTGTCGCCGGCGGTGGCGGCATGATCGGAATGTTCGTGTCCGCGTTCATGGTCGACGTCGTGACCTGGCGCTGGCTGTTCGCGTTCCCGATCGTGCTCATCGCCGCGAGCCTGGTGCTGTCGCTGCGCTACGTCCCCGAGTCGAGGGAGGACAGCGAGCACCCGTTCGACATCGCGGGATCGGTCCTGTCGTTCCTCGGTATCGGCGGCCTCGTGCTCGGCATCCACGAAGGCCCTGAGCGTGGCTGGGGCGACCCGATCACCGTGGTCGGGCTCGTGGTGGCGGTGGTGTGCATCATCGGGTTCATCGTCGTCGAGCTGCGCCGCCCGGCGCCGCTGCTCGACATCCGCTACTTCGCGGACCGTCGCCTCGCTGCGGGGTCCGTCACCCTGTTCTCGATCTTCGCGGTGTTCTCCGCGATCTTCTTGGTGCTGTTTCCCTTCTTCCAGGCCGTGTTGGGATGGTCTGCGTTGCGGTCGGCGGCGGCGATGCTGCCCATGTCGTTCGTGATGATGCCCGCCGCCGCGCTGGTCCCGAAGGTGATCATGAAGATCGGGTCGCGCCTGACGCTGCTCACCGGCGTGGCGCTCGCCGGCGTTGGCCTCGCGACGTTGGCGACCATGGCGTCGGTCGACGGTGGCTACCTCGCGGTGCTCCCGGGTCTGCTCATCATCGGTCTCGGGGGTGGGTTCTGCATGACGCCTGCCACCGAAGCGATCACCGCCGCGCTCCCCGCCGACAAGCAAGGTGTCGCCTCGGCCATGAACGACACGACCCGCGAGGTCGGCGGCGCCGTCGGCGTCGCGCTGCTCGGCACCATCCTCGCCGCCAGCTACAAGTCCTCGATCACCCCGAACCTCGACCAGTTCCCCGACCAGGTCAGCGACGTCGCCCGTGAAGGCATCGGCGCCGCGTTCGCCATCGCACCCCAGGCCGGCGACCAGGCCCCGACGCTCATCGAGACCGCCCAGCAGGCCTTCGTCGACGCGTGGACCCACACCATGTGGATCGGCGTGGCGATCACCGCCGTCGTGTTCGTCTACGTGTTGCTGCGCGGCCCTCGCGTCATCGACCCGGCCATCGAACCCGACGCCGTCACCGGCCTGGCCGACCGCGATCCCGGCGACGATCTCACGGTCAGCGCCACCGAGTAGCGGGTACGACTCACCGGACATTCCGTTCGAGTAACAAAGGAGCATCTCCATGGCTTTCGAGCTTCCCGCCCTTCCCTACGGCCTCGACGACCTTGCACCTCACATCTCTGCCGAGACACTCGAGTTCCACCACGGCAAGCACCACCAGGCCTACGTCACCAAGCTCAACGAGCTCATCGACGGCACCGCGGATGCCGACAAGTCGCTGGAGGAGATCATCCGCGACAGCGACGGTGTGCTGTTCAACCAGGCCGGTCAGCACTGGAACCACAGCTTCTACTGGAACTGCATGACTCCCGGCGGCGGTGGCGAACCCACCGGCGAGGTCGCCGAGCGCATTGGTTCGTCGTTCGGTTCCTACGACGAGTTCGCCAAGCAGTTCACCGAGGCCGCGATGGGCCAGTTCGGCTCCGGCTGGGCGTGGCTGGTCGACCCGGGCGACGGCTCCCTGGCGATCCAGAAGACCCCGAACGCCGACCTGCCCCTGGCCCACGACGCGAAGGCGTTGCTCACCATCGACGTGTGGGAGCACGCCTACTACATCGACTTCCGCAACCGCCGTCCCGACTACATCGACACCTTCCTCACCCACCTCGTCAACTGGGACTTCGTCAACCAGAACCTCCAGTGACCAGCCACGCCCGGAGCCGGCTACTCACCGCCGCGGCGGAGCTCCTCGCCAGTCGCGGCTACGACGCACTGTCCGAGTCCGCGATCGTCGAGTCCGCCGGACTTCCGTCAGACAGCTTCGACGGGCACTTCGTCGACATCGACGACCTCTGCCTGGTGGTCCTCGGCGAGATCGGGCGCGCACGGGTCCGCGCTGTAGTGGGCGGAGTCCGCGGTAGTGCGGTTGCCGTGCCGTCGCCTGCGATGGGCGGCCATCTCCCGTTCCTCGGCGATGCGCACGACATGGAACAGCTCGAGGCTGAGCTGCGCCGCCTCGCACCCGTAACGAGGCGGCGCGCTACGGCCTCTCGGTCGTCGAAGCGCGAGTCGCCGCCGCGAACGGCCGACGAACCACTCGGCTCGTGTGCGCTTGACGGAGCCCGTCGTCGGAGTTCGTGGAGCCGCCGCTGCGGAAGCACGGGAACCTGCCGCTCGAAGGGGGAAAGCGCAGTTCTCGCCGCAGCGGCGGCTCCACCCAACAGAAAGCATCCAACCTGCGCTTCCACCGTTGACCAACTCGGTAGTGCGACGTCGCCTGCTGACACCTGCTTGGTTCTATCCGGGGCGTGGCGGGTAGGGACCTGACGCGTTGCTCGCCGCCGTCCAGATGCGAAGGAGGCGCGTGGCGCCGATCACCGAGGAGGCGAAGCGATGCCATCGAAGTCCGCGAACGTCAAGAACAAGGACCAGTACGAAGCCCTCAAGGACAAGGGGATGTCCAAGGAGCGGGCTGCCAAGATCGCCAACTCACCGAAGGCATCGAAGCACGGGGGCGAGAAGTCGCACTCCGGATCGGGCAAGGCCAACCAGGGCGGCACCACCGCTCAGCACAAGGCGGCCGGACGAAAGGGCGGCAAGGCCACCGCGAAGAAGTCCTGAACACCCAGCCTGAGGAGGCTGCCATGACCACCGCTCGTGAGATCATGTCCGAGGACACGACCTATTGCTCCACCGACACCACCGCTGCCGTCGCCGCACGGCGCATGGCGAGCGAGGACATCGGCGCCGTGCCCGTGTGCGACGCCGACGGACACCTCAGCGGGGTGGTGACGGACCGTGACCTCGCCGTCAAGATCGTGGCCGAAGGCCGCGACCCGGCGTCGGTTCGCCTTGGGGAACTCATCGACGAGTCCGAGGCCGTCACCATCGGCGCAGATGACACCGCCGAGGAGGCGATCCGCACCATGAAGGACCACGCAGTGCGACGCCTGCCCGTCATCGATGGCACCGACCTCGTCGGCATGGTCAGCCAAGCTGACATCGCCCGAGCGATGCCCGACGCCAAGATCGGGGACCTCGTCGACGCCATCTCCAGCGCACCCTCGAACGGCTGAGGATCGATCCCATGACGAAGGTGCTCGAACGACTCGACGGCGCAACGGTAGTGGTCGTGGGAGCTTCAAGCGGGTTCGGTCGCGGAGCTGCGCTCGAGCTTGGCCGGCGTGGAGCCAACGTCGTCGTCGCAGCGCGTCGTGGTGAGCTGCTCGACGAGGTGGCGCAACAGATCGGCGACGCCGGCGGCAGCGCGATCGCGGTCACCGCGGATGTGAGCGAGCCAACCGACATCGACGGGATCCTTCGCGCCTCGCTCGATCGGTACGGACGCGTCGATGTGTGGGTCAACAACGTTGGCGTCGGCGCCTTGGGGTTCTTCTGGGAGATCCCGACCGACGTCCACGCCCGTGTCGTCGACGTCAACCTCAAAGGCCTCATCTACGGAGCCCATGCCGCACTGGGTCAGTTCGTGCGCCAAGGCGCAGGAACGCTCGTCAACGTGGGCTCGATCGACAGCGAGGTCCCCCTCGCCCTGCAGAACACCTACGCAGCAACCAAGGCGGGCGTGTTGAGCCTGAGCCGTTCGCTCAGCGAGGAACTCCGACTCGTTGGACTCGACGACAAGATCAAGGTGGCGACGATCATGCCGTGGGCGGTCGACACGCCGTGGTGGGAGCATGCCGCGAACTTCAGCGGACATACGCCTCGCATGGCGGCGATGGACGATCCTCAGATCGTCGTCGACGCCATCGTCGAGGCCTGCCTCGACCCCGGCGAGGAAACGCCGGTAGGTGCGAAGGCCCGCGCCTCGGACTTCACGCACCACCTGTTCCCCGACCTGACCGAACGCCTATCGGCGACCATCGCGGACCGCGAGCGCCGCAGAGGAGACGAGGTGCCGGACTCGACGGGAACCCTGTTCGAACCGATGGAGAAAGGCCGCACGGTCGAGGGCGGGGTCCGCGAGCGGATGGCTCGCGAAGACGCGAACACGTGACCCAAGCGGTTGCGCAAATGGGGCGCAGTCGCTGAACCCACAACCAACCAGGATGGCTCCGACCTGTCGACCGACGACATCGAGCGACTCGCTGGCGAAACGGGGCAGGACGCCGAGCACGCTCGCGTCGGAGATCGAGCTGCACTCAACTCTACCCTGTCGTGCGTTTTCGACCGGGGTGCTCGACCGGCTTCACGTCGCCACGAACGTGATCGGAAGCCCCGACGTCACGGCTCCGCCTGCCGAACCCGAAGATCGACGCCACCGGTGTGATCAAGCTCACGTCGCGTCGACTTCGCCACCCGGCGGCCTTGAGATCGTGCGACTCGAATGATGAATCTCGAGGCGGCGAGCGCGACGGCTTCGTTTCTACTGTTCCTTCTACTGTGCGGCGCGTGACGGGGCTGTACCCGCTGGCACGACGGCAGTAGAGTGAGGGGCGAAACCCCTGCAAGAGGGCACGATCCGGTACTCATAACCCGAAGGTCGTGGGTTCAAATCCCACCCCCGCCACCAACGACATGGCAGTGATGGCAAGGCCTCCGAGTGATCGGGGGCCCTGTCGCGTCAGGGCCCCGCTACCGGGTGTCTACCGACGCCTACCGGCTATGCGGCGGCCGCGACCTCGCCGACTTCTCGTGAATGGTTGGAGAGGAGTTGTCCAAATGTGGCGGCGGCGTCGTCCTGCATTCCGGGAAGCACGTGCTGGTAGGTCGTCATCGTGAACGCGGGGTTGGAATGGCCGAGGCGTTCGGAGACGACCTTTATCGGGACCCGGTCACGCAACAGAAGGCTGGCGTGGGTGTGGCGCAGATCGTGGAACCGGATCGGTGACACGTCGAGGGGGCGCTGTGCACGGTCGAACGCCTGCGAGACGCTGTGTGGGTGGAGGGGCTGGCCGTCGGGGCGGACGAACACGAGCCCGTGAGCGTTGGCGGCGCCAGCCTCTGCGAGCCCCGTTGTCTGCTCCTGTCGCCATCGGGCGAGCAGGTCCATCGTGTCGGCGTCGATGGTGATGTTGCGCCGGCTGGTGCGGGTCTTGAGTCGTGAAAACTCGAGGCGGTACCCGATCGAGGTGAGGGCCTGGGTCACTTCGATGCGTCGGGTGTCGAAGTGGACGTCGTCCCAGCGCAGGCCGAGGACCTCGCCGCGCCGCATCCCGGTCGCGGCGGCCAGTCGGAACAACATCGAGTAGCGGTTGGCGGCGGTCTCGGTCAGGAAGTCGCTCAGTTCGGCGGCGGTCCACGAGCGGGCGCGGCGTCGAGTCGATGGTCGCTTGCGGGGGTCCGGGACGTGTGAACCCTGCGCCGGGTTCGACGCCAGGAGGCCCCGTCCGACTGCGTCGTTGAGTGAGGATCTGATGATCTGGTGGAGGTTCGTAACGGTCTTCGCTGCGAGTGGCCCACCTCGCCTGCTGCCGGTGATGAGGAGGCGTCGGTAGAGCGCCTCGAGGTGCTCGGTCCGGAGCCGACGAAGCGGTGTGTCGCCGAGGTGTGGGAGCAGGTAGTGCTCGACCGAGGTGACGTAGCGGGCATGTGTCGTGGGTGCGAGTGTCGCCTCCTTGGCAGGGAGCCATTGGCCGAGGATGTACTCGGCGACGGTCAGTGACGAGCCGGTGTGGCGTTGTCGGGCGCGTTGCTCAGTGAGGTCGTTCGCGAGTTGCTCGGCGCCAGCGCGGTCGTCGCAGCGGTGCCAGCGTCGGCGGTCCCTGCCCGATACCGGGTTCCGGCCTTGGTAGATCACCGCGTAGAACACGCCTCGCTTCTCGGTCACGTACGCCACCTGTCGCTCCTCATCATCGGGGTTCGGTAGCGGAGTCGGTAGCAGGCGACGGGATGCGCAGGCCATGTCGTTCTGTGATCGGGTGGGTGCCCCGACGTTGGGCAGTGACCATCGGGTCCGATGGCCGGGTGCCGTCGTGGCGACCGGGGTCTCTCCGGGGAAGTGCGGGGTGGTGCGGTGCAGGGATTAGGTCAGAGCATGGAGCCGAGGTCGCTGCCGACGGTGGGGTACGCGGCGTTCATGGACTTGAGCTGTCGGGTGGTGAGGCCGAGCTTGATGGCGAGCGCGCAGATATTGATCAGCTCGCCGTACTCGGGTCCGAGCATGTGGGCGCCGACGATCGTGTCAGTGGCGCGGTCGATGAGAATCTTGGCGGCGGCGGCGGTCTCGCCGATGCGGTAGTTGGAGTACCAGCCGCTGGTGTCGGTGTAGCGGACGTCGAGGTCGATGCCGGCGTCTCGGGCCTCGGTCTCGAGCAGGCCGACTCGGGTGAGTTCAGGGATGGTGAACACGGCGGTCGCGATCCCGCTGTAGTTGGGTGTGGTGGCGGCGGCTTTGAGCATGTTGGATGCGGCGACTCTGCCTTCGAACACTGCGACGGGGGTGAGCGGCGCACCGGGGGTGTCGGCGGCGTCGCCGGCGGCGTAGATGCGTGGGTTGGTGGTGCTCTGGAGGTGGCTGGCGACGTGGACGCCGTGCGTGCCGTGGGCGATGTCGGCGGCGTCGAGGTCGAGGCGATCGAGTTCGGGTTGGCGGCCGGCGCCGTGCACGACGAGATCGGTGGTGATCGTGGTCTGTCTGCGATGATCGTCGAGGGTGACGTGGTAGCCGTCGCCGCTGCGGTGCACGGCGACGATCTCGGTGTTGCGGCGCACGTCGATGTCGATGGTGTGGCTGCGGGTGACGAGGAGTTCGACGAGGTCGGGGTCGAAGCCGCGCAGCGGGCGGGGGCCGTGGTCGACGATGACGGTGTGGGTGCCCGTGCGCGCGGCGATGTGGGCGAACTCGAAGGAGATGAACCCACCGCCGACGAAGAGGATCCGTGGGGGGAGCGCGTCGAGGTACAAGAAGCCGGTGGAGTCGATGAGGTGATCGGCGCCCGGGAAGTCGAGTGGTCGGGGTCGGGCGCCGGTGGCGATCAGGGCGTGTCGGAACTGGTGGTTGGTGCCGTCGATGTCGAGCCGGTCCGGGCCGGTGAATCGTGCGGTGCCGTGGAGGGTGTCGACGCCGTGGCGCCCGAGGCTGGTTTCCATGTTGGCGGGGACGGGGTCGGTGAAGCCGTGCATGTGGGCGCTGAGCGCCGTCCAATCGATGGCCAGTCCGGCCGGGTCGATGCCTTTGCCGGTGAGGAGGTGTGCGGCGTCGATGATCTCGGCGCCTCGGCGCAGGATCTTCTTCGGGTCACATCCCCGTAGCGCGCAGGTGCCGCCGTAGGGGAGGTCGTCGACGATCGCGACGCGCCACCCGGCGGTCGCGCATTTCTCCGCGGCGGCGCTGCCGGCCATGCCGGCGCCGATCACGATCAGGTCGTAAAGGTCGAACGTCCTGCTCATGTCGGGCTCACTCGATCTGTCGTCGTGGCCGGCCCGGTGCCTGTGAGCGAGCGGTGGATGTCGGCCAGGCAGCACTTGGTGGACGGATTGAGGTGCTCGCAGGCGCAGCGCCGGTCGGCGACGGCGTGCTTGATCGCCGACTTGATGGTGCTGGCACCGCCGTTCCGGGCGGCGTCGGCGACGAGGTCGTCGGCGGTGTGCGCGAAACAGAAACACACCGGCGTCGGTCGATCAGTCGCTTTGTGAGCGACCTGGGCGATGACTGCGTCGGCGTCGACCGTGATCTGGTCGAGGTGGTACACGACCCGACACCCCGCTGTGGGGCAGTGTTGCCAGGCGCCATCGGCTGGGTCGTGATGGTGCGGGCGAACCGGTGCCGAGCCGACGATCGGGCCGACCTCGCCACACGACGGACACGGCCTCGAAGGGCCGGTTGGGATGCTGCAGCATGAGCTCACTGCCCAGCCTGCTGATGGGGCGCTGTGGCGCCAACGGCGACTGTGGATACCAGACCTGCGCTCGCTATCCCGGGACCTGGGTGGCACACCCGCTGGCGGTGCCACCGAAGCACCCCGATCACTGCGATGAACGAGGCGGGCGCAACGGTGATCCAACTCCCGACTTCGAGCCCGGCGATCACACCCGCAGCTCCCAAGGAGCCGAGCAGCGGCAGACCGCAGCACACACCGAACGCGGCAGCACCTGCAGCAACGGGAAACAGCGGATCGTGCCTGCGGCTCGTACCTCCGCGGTGTGTCGGCAGGGCTTCTGTCTTGGTCACGTGGTCCTCTCGATGTTCGCGACGACCGTGTCGATTGATGGCAACATAAACCCTGATCCGTACTCCAAGGTCAAGGAGTACTGTCGTCGTATGCGCATCGGAGATCTGGCGGCAGCTGCGGCGATCCCTACCGAAACCGTCCGCTACTACGAGAAACGCGGTCTGCTGGCCGCCCCGCCGCGTTCAGCCAACGGCTACCGCACCTACGATGATGCTGCTCTCAACCAACTGCGCTTCATCCGGACCGCGCAAGCGGCCGGGCTCACCCTCGCCGAGATCGGCAGTGTGATCGAACTCCGCGACGATGGCACCACGCCGTGCGGCCACGTCACAGCGCTTCTGGCCGACAAGATCGCCGAAGTTCGCGAACGGCGGGTCCAGCTCGCTGCGCTCGAACAGGAACTCATCCGCCTCGTCGATCGCAGCGCCACCTTGAACCCGGCCGACTGCCGGCCGGACGACATCTGCCACGTCCTGTCGAGCGACGGATCGATCGACGCCAGTGCGAATTGGGGTCCGCCACTGAGGTGATCAGGCACCCGCGCCGCGGGCGGAACAGCCGCCTCCGCTGCGATCAGTGTCATCGGAGGGAACGTCAGTCGCTCGGCCGGTGAACGCCCTGACGACCAGCCGAAGCCGTGCGGTTCGATCGACCGACGAGCGCGAGAATCAGACCGATGGATGACCGGACGCAGCGATTCACCACAACCGTCGTGCGCGACCCGAGGCGTCGGGTCCTGGTCCCGCTCCCCTTCGATCCCGACGACGCATGGGGCCACAAGCCCGCCCACCCTGTCGCTGGCACCGTCAACGGCATGGCGGTGCGCGCCGTCATCGAGACACTCGACGAGCGATCGGCGATCCTGCTCGGGCCGGCCTGGCGGCGGGACTGCGGCATCGCGCCGGGCGATGAGGTCGACGTCGTGCTCGAGCCCGAAGGGCCTCAGCGCGACGACCTCGCTGGGGACGTGGCCACAGCGCTCGACGCGGATCCGGCTGCCGGGGAGTTCTTCGACGGGCTCGCCCAGTTCTATCGCCGCGCTTACCTGCGCTGGATCGACGGCGCAACGCGTCGACCGGACCTACGTGCTGCTCGCATCGACGAGGTCGTGGCACTGCTGCACGCTGGCATCAAGCAGCGACCGCGCTGAGATTGGTTCCCCGTGCAGGCCGCCGGGCGAGCACGGAGTGCGGGGCGGTGACTGAGTCCCGCGGCGTGGTGGGAAATCGAGTGTGATGCTCGATGTGTTCAGCCGGCGAGTGCTGGCTGATCGGGGTCAGTGTCGCGCGGCTGGTTGAGCTCGGCCATCGAGCCCTCCGAGAGGTAGCGCCGGGCGATGGCCCATTCGTCGTGTTGGTCGGCGAGCACGGCGCCGATGAGGCGGATCGCGGCGGGGTCGTTGGGGAAGATCCCGACGACGTTCGAGCGTCGCTTGATCTCCTTGTTCAACCGCTCGAGCGGGTTGTTCGACCAGATCTTGCGCCAGTGCGCCGACGGGAACGCGGTGAACGCGAGAACGTCGGTGCGCGCGGTTCGCATCGACTCCGCGGCCTTCGGGAACCGATCCTCGAGGGTGGTGGTGACGTCGTCCCAGCGAGCCTCGACCTCGGCGGGTGTGCCGAGCGCGAAGATCGACCGGAACGCCGCGGCGACGAACTCGCCGTGCGACTTCGGCACGCACGCCAACAGGTTGCGGGCGTAGTGCACGCGGCAGCGTTGCCACGACGCTCCGGTGAAGCACTTGCGGATCGAGGCCTTCAGCCCGGCGTGCGCGTCGGAGATCACCAGACGCACACCACCGAGCCCGCGGTCACGCAGCGACCGCAGGAACCGGGTCCAGAACGTCTCATCCTCCGAGTCACCGATGTCGACGCCCAACACCTCGCGTCCGCCGTCCGCAGTGATCCCCGTCGCGACGACCACAGCTCGTGAGACGACCTGGCCGAGCGCGTCGTCACGCACGTTGATGTACGTCGCGTCCAGATACACGTAGGGGAAGCCGGTGTGGCCGAGGGTCCGGTTGCGGAACGCGTCGACCCGCTCATCCAGACCCGCGCAGATCCTCGAGACTTCGGACTTCGAGATGCCGGTATCGACGCCCATCGCAGCGACCAGGTCATCGACGGAGCGAGTCGACACACCGTTGACGTAGGCCTCCATGATCACCGCGTACAACGCCTGGTCGATGCGGCGGCGGGGCTCGAGCAGCTCGGGGAAGAACGAGCCCTTGCGCAGCTTCGGGATCCCCACAGCCAGGTCCCCGGCCTTCGTCGACAACGTCCGGGGCCGGACGCCGTTGCGGTGCGTCACCCGGTCATCGGATCGTTCGTAGCGGGCGGCGCCGATCTTCTCGGTGGCTTCGGCGTCGATCAGCGCTTGGAGCGCCCACTGGGCGAGCTCGCGGACGAGGTCGGTGCCCTCCCCGACGCGGAGCGCGTCAAGCAGTTCGGACAGGGCAGAATCGGACAGGGCCATCGGTGTGGTCTCCTCGGTGTGCACTTGGTCGTACACATCGAGCATCACGCCGATGGCT
>JAMLGM010000021.1 GCA_023957975.1 Microthrixaceae bacterium
TCAGTTCCCCCCCGGATCAACTAGTGGCTTGCACCTTCAGGCAGTTCGACGTCGCCGGCCTGGAACAGTCCCATCGCACCCCGGCTCGCCGCAGCGAACTTGTGGGTCACGATCACATAGAAACCGTCCTCGGCGAAGGTGAACTCGACGAAGCCGCCTTGAGCGGGCTGCAGGTCGAGGGCCTGGGATCCGCCCCGACGCTCATCGGGCCGCAACAGGTAGGTTCCCTCTTTCCACGTGGTGTCGAAGATGGTCCCGACGATGTGGAATGAAGAGTTCTCCGACGGGCCGGCATCCACGACCCATGCACGGATTCGCTCGCCGGTTTCCACCCGAATCGGGCTGTGCATGTACTGGTTGTAATAGCCGTTGAACACCACCGCATCGTCATCCTCGTCGAGCATCTTGCCCAGGTCGCCTTCCTTGGCTTCCGGTCCGAGGTACAGCTCGGACTGAACGAAGATGAACTCGTGATCCACCGGGGGCAGGTTCGGCGGGTCGATGATGATCGCCCCGAACATGCCGTTGCCGATGTGGTGCAGCGCAGGGGCCGTGCCGCAGTGGTACATGTAGGCACCGGCGTAGTCGGCCTTGAACTGATACACGAGCGACTCGCCTGAGTTGATGGTGCGCATCTCGTCGTCCCACGCCACCTTCGAAGCGTGGAAGTCGAGGGAGTGGCCGACCTGACCATCGTTGTACAGCGTGACGGTGAACAGGTCGCCGACCTTGCCGCGCAGGATGGTGCCGGGCACCTTTCCGTCGAAGGTCCACATCATCTGAGTCACGCCAGGGGCGACCTCCACCAGGGTTTCGATCGCGTGCATCTCGATGGTGTGTTCCGTTCCGCCCGGCGCCGGAGCCAATGTCGGGTCGTACGGTTGCCAATCCGCTGCAGGCGTGGCGCTGGAATCGATCGTCGCGAAGTCCGAGCCTGCGCTGTCGCCTCCGGTGGCGGTATCTCCGTGGCCACCTGAATGGGTTGCGCCAGCCACGACGATGTCCATCACCATTCCAGCCTCTTTGTGGCCAGGAACCGTGCACCAGGCCGTTGAGGAGGCGTCGAACGGACCGACCGTCACGGTCTCGGATTGCCCGGGGTCGAGCATCGCTGTGCCGTTGGTTCCGTCGACTTTCCAGTCATGCGGCATCGTCCCGTCGTTGGTGACGTTGACGATGAGCGCCTGACCTGGCTGCAGTTCCACCGAGGCGGGGGTGATCTTCATCTCGGTCAGCGACACGTCGATGGTCAGCGGCTCCGCGCTCGACACGGACTCACCACCGTTGCCTCGCGGGAGGTAGAGCGCGATGAGCGCCAAGATCAACGCCATCGCGGCGACACCGAACGACACGGTCCAGACACCGAAGCCGATCTGTTGTTTTCGTTCCTGCTCCATCACAAGCCTCCTTTGGGGTTAAATTCATAGTCGTCGACTAGACGACTTTTGGATAGGGAAAAACGTCCCGAAACCATTCAAAACGGCCTGCACAGATGTGTCGTCGGTCACAGTACTCGCACACTGGTAACGTGCGCCGCCATGCACCGACATGGTCCATCACGTCGCTTCACCCGCCGCGTCACCCGCCGCGCAAACGTCGCCGCGACCGTCGTCGCGGCAACCCTCCTTTTCGCCGGATGCACGGGCCGCTCGAACGCCGACGACACTCCCCCGGCCAACGGCGCCGCAGCGTCGACCACCGTGGCAGACCCCACCGACACCGCCGACATCCCGCCGACTCCCCCCGATGCGAGCGCAGATCCAACCGACCTCGATGCGGATCTGTTGGATTTGACCGTCGTCGACGACAGCAGGCCGACCCCGGCGGTCGCAGACGTCGCTGAATTGCCGCAGCGCACACTCGACACCGACCTGTACCTGCCACAGCAGTCAGAACCTCGACCGCTCATCGTGCTCGCCCATGGATTCGACGGCCACCCCGACAAGTTCAGCGATCTCGCCACCGCCTGGCGCGATGCCGGATATGTCGTGGCGGTTCCACGCTTCCCGGTGACCGCCGACGATGCCGCCGTCTTCGACGGGTCCGCGCTGACCCAACGCCTCGCCGACCTGTCGGGCCAGGTGGGTGACGTGCAGTTCCTTCTCGACTGGCTCCTCGATGAGACCAACGCGCAGGACCACCGATTCGCCGGCCGCATCGACTCCGACCACGTCGGCTACTACGGGTTGTCCTACGGGTCGTTCACCGTCTGGGATGCCTGGTTCGACGCGGGTTCGCCCGATGAACGGGTCGACGCGCTGATTCAGTCCGACGGCGGGTCGAACCTCACCGACGAGCAACTCGGGTCCGTGCCGATCCCGATACTGGTCTCCCATTCCGACGGCGACACCACCCTCCCGTATGACAACGCCCGCCGCATTTTCGACGCCCTCGGGTCGCCGAAATACCTCTTCACCACCCACGGCCACCCCCATGCCATGGTCGGAGAGAACACCGAAACCAACGCCGATGAGGCCTACCGGCAGGTCACCACTGCGTTCTGGAACCGTCACCTCTCCGGCGACGAGCAGGCCGAATTCCCCGACAGCGTCGTCATCGAAGGGGTCACCTCACTCGAGGCCGGCTGACCCGGCGGCGTCACCAACCAGGAGTTCTCGGGGACCAACGACCCTGTTTCAACTCGGCGAGCGCACACAAGAGTGGGCCCCATGCCTGCCAACAGCAAAGACGCTTGGGGCGAGGTCGGCAGTCGTCTGTCCGCCCTCGGCCTGAAACTTCAACTACACGCCCAGGAAGAACTCTCCGACGAGGAGATCGCCTCCAAGGTCGGCCTGGAACGTCTCGGGGCCGTCGCCCAGGAGATCGCCGACGCGATCAGCGACGCCTACTCCGACGAGGCCGTGCGCGCGGATGCCAAGGACGTTGCGACAGCGGTGCGCACCGCCGTCGAGGCGACCGCACGCGAGCTTCGCGAGCGGGCCACACCCAAGTAGCTCACGGTTCCGGCGGGAACCCAACACTTCAACACCCCACGGCGCCCCACGGCGCCCCGATACAACCGCGATGATGAAACCATGTGGTCTTCGCCGCTCTGTCGCACCTCCACACCGCTCGCTCCCGAGATTGCCGAAACTCATTCGGCGGTCGTGATCCTGCTCGGCGACCGCGCCTACAAGGTCAAAAAGCCCCTCGATCTCGGATTTCTCGACTTCACCACGGTGGAGTCCCGCGACGCCGCGTGTCGCCGGGAACTCGAATTGAACCAACGCCTCGCGCCGGACGTGTATCTCGGGGTCGCTGGCATCCACGGCGACGACGGCGAGGTCTGCGACTCGATCCTGGTGATGCGCCGCCTGCCAGCGGATCACCGCCTCAGCACCTGTCTGGATCGAGGCGAGGACGTGTCCGACGCGCTCCACCGCATCGCTGGCGACATCGCTGCGCTCCACGAACGCTCGACGCGAAACCCCAACCTCGAAGCGGTCGGGCGACGCGAGGTCGTGGCCAGCCGCTGGCGTGACGGCTTCGCACAATTGGCCGCCGTGCCCGCGGGAATCGTGGAGGCCGATCGCGTGACCCGGATCGAGACGCTCGCAATCGAATACCTCGATGGGCGCGAACCGCTGTTCGAGTCGCGGATCGAACACGGACAGATCGTCGACGGACACGGCGACCTCCTCGCGGATGACATCTTCGTACTCGATGACGGCCCGCGGATCATCGACTGCCTCGACTTCGACGACGAACTGCGTTGGGGCGACGTCGTGGCCGACATCGCCTTTCTGGCCATGGACCTCGAACGCCTCGGCCACCCCGATGCGGCACTCACGTTCATCGAGGAGTACCGGACGCGGTCGGGGCGGACATGGCCGACATCGCTGTTGCACCACTACATCGCCTACCGGGCGCAGGTTCGGGCCAAGGTTGCGGCCGTGCGGATTGCGCAGGAAGGTGACAGCGCTTCCGCGGCACGGGCGACTCGAGAACTACAGGTCCTCGTCGAGGTGTGCCTTCACCACCTCGAGGCGGCGCGGGTGAGGCTCGTGCTCGTCGGCGGGACACCGGGAACCGGCAAGTCCACGGTGGCCGCGGCCATCGGCGAGGCACTCGGGGCGACGGTCGTTCGCACCGATGAAGTGCGCCGAGAGATGCGACGTGAGATGCCGGACCGCGAGGGCAACCCGTACAGCGAAGCTGCCGTCGCCGCCACCTACAACGAGTCGCTCAGGCGGGCCGCCGAGCTGTTGTCGTTGGGCGAGTCGGTCATCATCGACGCCACGTGGTCGACCGAATCGCACCGCCGACTCGCCCGCGCGACGGCGGCCGCGGCATCGGTTCCACTCAGCGAACTGCGTTGCGTTGCGCCGGCCGAGATCTGCGATGAACGCATCACCGCACGGTTGGCCATCGGAACCGACCCCTCGGAGGCGACCCCCGACGTGGCCGCAGCGATTCGGGAGCGCTTCGAGCCGTGGCCGACCAGCGTGGCCATCGCGACCGACACGACCGTGACCCAGGCATGCCAGGCCGCGCTCGAGGCGATCACGGCCGATGAGGTCACCAACTAGGCCGCAGGCCTCCCCCGCCCGGGAACCCCGTCGATTCGTGACGCTGGAACGAACCTCTACCAGTCCAGGATCGTCTCGAGCACCTCGTCACCCAGACCGAGCCCGCACAAATGCCCACCACCCGGCTGCACCCGCAACTCGCCATGGGGAAGCAACGGAACGATGTGTTCGGCGTGTGACAGCGGCACGATGTAGTCGTCATCGCCTTGCCACCACACGACCCTCGTCGCAACGTCGCGAACCGAAAAGCCCCAGTAGCGGGTGAACAACACGGCGTCGTAGCCCGCCGCTTTCATCCCGTGACGACCGCCGGTGAGCACGTCGTCGAGGAACATCTCACGGTGCTCCGGCACCGCGAAGATTTCGCGGTCACCGGGAGGGGAAATGCGGGCGAACATGTCGAGCGCGAACGGAGCGACCGGCTTGGCCACCCGCACGAAATTCGTCATCACCGCGCCGAACGGTTCGCTCAGGACCGGCAACAGCGGCTTGAACCGGACCGCGATACCAACCAGACCGCCGTCGGTGCCGTCGGCTCCCCCGCTCGGGACCACACCGCTGAGAACCCCGACCGTCGGCACCCGATCGGCAAACGCGTGCGCCGCAGCCAACGCGTAGGGGGCACCACCGGACAGGCCGACGACCGAAAAGCGCTCCACCCCCAAACGGTCGATCGCGACCTCCAGGTCGTCGGTGAAGTCGAGAAGCCGGTGGTACCGATGCGCCGTCGACAGCCCGACCCCTGGCCGATCGATACCGATGACGCGGATACCTCGCTCGAACGCGAGCCTTCGAGCATTGTCGGGGATCTGCTTGCGTGCCCCAGGGGTTCCGTGAAACCACAACACCGTCTGTTCGGCGTGCGGCGGGCCGAACTCGGCGATTCCGAGCGAGCGGCCATCGCGCACCTGGACACGGCCCTCATATCGCGGCGCGGTAATAGACATCGCCCCATCGTGACAGATGACACGCCCAAATTCGACCCCGGGTCGCGTCAGCCTATTCCGCAGAGTCGCTGCCAGCGCTTGGGAACCCTGTTCGCGTCGATGATGCCGGCGGACTGGAGCTCCGCCAGGATCGGGCGGGTGGCGCGGTGGCGAATCGCTTGACGCTGCGGCGAGCGGTTGACGGCCTTCCATGTCGCCCAGCCGTCCAGCCCGACCGTTTCGTACACCCCCGGGTGAACCAGCCATTCGAACAGCTGGGCGATGGCGAGCGGCACGACGTGGCGGACGGCAAAGCGGTCGACACGCGAGGCGCTCTGCCACAACTCCGGCAACCGTGCCCGGGCGAACGAGAGGTGGCGGGCCTCTTCTTGGCGGTGATACCGGTTGACCTCGGCGAGCCACGGGTCGGTGTCGGGGTGTTCGCTGGCGAGCTTCTGCAACAGGTCGGGGATCTCCTCGCCCGCGAGCACCATCACATAGAGCACCATCGTGTGGTTGATGAGCCACGTGTTCGACATCCGTTCGAACACCGCCACCGCACGGTTGCCGGCAAGCGGGTTCTTCGCCGTCGGCCGGATCTGTTGGATCATGCGCTGGAAGATCCGTTGGTGTCGCGTCTCCTCGCCGATCTCATGGCACAGATAGGTGACCCGCGGGTCGGTGAGGTCGCGGGCCGCGGCGATCTCGAGCGCGAACCCCGCCTCGAGGATGGCTTCGAAGCGGATGCCGTTGTCGAACAGTGAGGCGACCTCCTCGCGGCTGAGCGTGGCCCGCTGTTCGGCGCTGAGGTCGAGATCGAGGCCGGCGATCGAGAGGAGTTCGTCGGGGAGGATCTGGCCGTCGCGGAGGCTGCCAATGAGGTCGGTGTCGGGATTGACGACGCGCCTTTCGCTGACGCTGTTCAGCCGTTGGATGCGCTCGGTGGTGGTCACGGTCGACATGAATTGAGCATAAACCGACCGCGGGTCGGTTTACAACCATTTCTGCCGGCCACGGCGACGAAACAGGCAACGCTTCGCAGACATTTCCGGCCGCGGCACTAGGTTGATCGGGTGACCGAGGGCCGAGCGACACCACGCCAGCGTGCGACAACGCGCCGCAAACCAGGCCGACCGAAGGGGCCGAGCTCGGATCCGGCACAGCGACTCGATTCCCTCCTCGACGGGGCGGAGGACGCAATTCGAACCCACGGCCCGTCGGTGTCGATGGAACAACTCGCTGCCGCCGCCGGCGTGTCGAAGGCCACGCTGTATGACAACTTCGCCGGCAAGGCGGGGCTGAGCGAAGCCCTAATGGACCGCAAGGGGGCCGCGCTCCTCGAGACGTTCTCGGCGACCCTGGCCGACGGGTTCACCCCCGAACAGTTCGTGCGACGGGGCATCACGATCTTCGTCGAACACGTCGCAACCGACCCCGAGATCTACCGGTTCATCGTCAACTCCACCGAGATCGGAGAAGCGGTCGTCGACGACATCGCCGCGCCGATCACCGCCATCCTCAACGCACTGCTCGACCCCGGCGACGCGCACGACGCCGACGCGCACAACGCCGACGCGCACGACAGCGATGCTTCGCTCGCAGCCTTTCTCGCCAACACCGCGCTCGGCGCGATTCTGGGAAGTACCGACTGGTGGAGCCGATCCAAGTCGCCGTCGGTCGAACGCTTCAGCTCCGCCCTCGCCGACTTCGTGTGGGCGGGCCTGATCGGTGCCGGCCTTCCCCCGAGCGACGAGCAACTCGACGTCGCCGCGGTCGCCGCCGCCATCGCCGCGGCCGAGCCCAGGCGCTGAGGCCGCACTCCCCAGGCTCAAAGCGCGACGGCCCCCAGCGGCGCCAACCAACAACAAATCCGTACACGTGTCGGGGAATGTCTCTAATGTGCGTCGAGGGGACCGAGCCGATACGTCGTGGGCGATCGGCTCTCACTCAGCGATCGGGGAGGATCGATGACAAGTTTGGTGGAAGCGGGCGTTCGACGTTCCACGACGGTGATCGCGTTGGTGGTCTGCCTGGCGGCCGGGGCGTGCGCTGCCAACCCGACCTCGACGTGGGTCGGTAGCGACTGCGGGGCGAGCCCGAACCTCGGCCCCGGCGCATCGTTGTTCGGTTGCAATCTGACCGGCCTCGACCTGTCGAACCTCAATCTGTCGGGTGCCGATCTTCGTGGCGCCGTGCTCGTGAACGCGAACCTCGCCGGTTCCGACCTGAGCGGGGCGAACCTTGAGGGCGCCAACCTGACCGGGGCCAACCTGACCGGGGCCAACCTCACCGGCGCCATCCTGGCCGGGGCCATCCTGCTCGGCGCGTTGTTCATCGGCGCGAACCTGGCCGGGGTGAACTTCGATTTCGGCCTGGTCTACGGAGCGTCCGGCAACGGTGGCGGACGACCCAGCGGGAACTCGTGTGTCGGCGCCTACTGCCCCGGCTACAACGGCACCACCGTCGACAACGGCCATCCCTTGTGCAGTTCGCAGGTCGGAGCGAGCTTCGGCGAATGGTTCTACGTCCACCAGACCGAGGCCGACCTCCAGTCGAGCGGGCGACGCTCCGTCGTGATCGACTCGGCAACCTCGTTCCATGGTGCGACGTTCGACTACTCGAACCAGACGCTGCCCTCGATCGTCACGCTCCGCGGAATGAAGTGGTCCGACGCCGACTTCTCCGACGCAACCTTCATCAACGTCGGATTCGGCTGCCAGCAGGCGACGAACGCCCGATTCTCCGGAGCGACGTTCACCTCGACGGCGGTCGGCGTCGATGCATCGCACTGGTATGTCGTCGATTTCAAGAACAGCGACTTCTCCGGCACCACGTGGACCGGTGTCGTCATGTCCGACGTCGATTTCTCCGGATCGGACTTCTCGAACGCGACGATCAGCAACTGGTCACTCGAGAACCAACTCGACTTCAACGACGACGGCCAACCCGACAATGACTACCCGTCGCCGTACCACCTGCTGCGGCTCGACAACACGAACTGGAACGGCGCCCGGATCGGCATGGACGTCAACCCGGGGACCGGCAACGATGCCGTCATCTTGTCCGGCACGTTCAACAACACCCCGTTCAAGTCGGTATCCCTCGCGGGCGCCGACCTGTCGAACTCCGAGATCGGCTACGTGGTCATGAGCGGGGCCAACCTGACCGGTATCACCACGAACAACACCGTTATCCACGGACCCGGCTTCTTCGGCGGTTCCGACTTCTCCGGCGGTTGGGTCGGCGCCACCTGGACGAGCCCGTCGGTGTATTACGACTTCAGCGCCGCGACCTGCCCGGACACCAGCATCTACGACCCGAACACCCCATGCCTGGGGTGAGACGCCGGGCGCTCGGGTGACACAACCTCGATCCGTCTGAGCAGACGGCACCTCATCAAGTACGCACACCATCATCACATCGCCGCGGTTGACCGGTTCTTGACCCTTGGCGACATTGCAGCAATCACCTGCCCAACCGTTGAGAACGCGTTCCTGCGCTGCCTGATCAGGACCGGCGTCTCCACAACCGATGCGTACGCCGTGCTCGCCGCGGTGAAGGCCGACCGGCGGGTGAGTTTCGCCCCAGAGGCCGCGTCGATGTCGGAGGCGTCGCTCTACGGCGTCATCGGCTTTCGGCAGGTCACCGATGTCCACCTCTGCTAGATCGGCGGAGCGGCAGATGCCCTCCTTGCGATCTTCGGGTGGAAGTTGTCGCCGACGAGCGCGTCCCCCGACGCGAAATGTTTCGCGACGGTCGTGGCGGGTACACAATCCGATGCCGGCCGTCACGATCTGCGCGTCTGGATGCGCCGCCGCAAAGGCGATGGTGACTTTGTCGATCGCAATGGACCGGCAGATCGCGCCTGTGACGTTGCCTGTGTCGGTCAACACCCGCTCCGGGTTGTAACCGCAGCGTTCGAGCAGCTCAGCCGCGAGCGGCGTCATCAACGTCTCGCCCGCCGGTCCAAGTCGATTCGACGTACTCATGCGCGCACCGTGCGCCGCCCTGAAGGACAAATGGAAGGCCTGCCGACCAATGGCCTTGGGGCACTCCACCAGATTCCTGTTGACATCATCCATAGGAGTCCTATACTTCTGGAATGGACACTGAACGATTCGAACTCGACGCCTCCTCCTGGGTGAACAGTGAGCCCATCAACCTCGAAGACCTTCTCGGAACGGTGGTCCTGATCGAGGCCTTCCAGATGCTCTGCCCCGGATGCGTCAGCCATGGAATCCCCCAGGCCGCAAAGGTCCACCGCACGTTCAAACGCAGCGATGTCGTCGTGATCGGACTCCACACCGTGTTCGAACACCACGACGTGATGGGCCCCGATGCGCTTCGGGCATTCGTCTCGGAATACCGCATTCCCTTTCCCGTGGCCGTCGACCGACCGGTGGCTGGCCGCTCGATCCCGTCGACGATGGGCCGCTACCAACTCCAAGGCACGCCAACCGCGCTGATCCTCGACCGGTCGGGACGGCTGCGACACATGTTCCTCGGAGTGATCGACGACCTCGCGCTCGGGAGCCATCTCGGTCACCTCATCGCCGAGCCCGCAGAGCCAGCACCCGCGCTCCCGACCCACCCCGCGACAGACAACCCGCCCACCATGGAGGAACAACCATGACCACCGACATCGCCGCGTACACCTACGGCAACCCCGACCTCGACCGCTCCCCGGTCTCCCTCGACGATCTCCAAGCACTCCAACAATCACTGCTCTGGAGCGATTCAGACCGCGAAGCGCTTCGTCGGGCCGGTGCCATCCTCGTCCCGCAGACCGAGGACATCCTCGACGTCTGGTATGGATTTGTCGGCGCCACCAGCCACCTCGTCGCCACCTTCGCCGGAGCCGACGGGGAACCCGATGGCGACTACCTCGGCAGGGTGCGGGCTCGGTTCGGCCAATGGATCGCCGATCTCACCACCCGAGAATTCGATCAGAGCTGGCTCGACTACCAGGAGGTCATTGCGCTGAGGCACCACACCGCGGGCAAGAACCAGGCCGACGGAGTCGATTCGCCGTCCACCCACGTTCCGCTTCGTCACCTCATCGCACT
>JAMLGM010000022.1 GCA_023957975.1 Microthrixaceae bacterium
CTCATAACCCGAAGGTCGCAGGTTCAAATCCTGCCCCCGCCACCATCTGAAGCACGAAAGCCCAGGTCAGCGACCTGGGCTTTCGCAGTTCAGGGGACGTTCCTGCGGATCAGGCGGCCTTC
Organism: Microthrixaceae bacterium; assembly: GCA_023957975.1. Classification (NCBI taxonomy): domain Bacteria; kingdom Bacillati; phylum Actinomycetota; class Acidimicrobiia; order Acidimicrobiales; family Microthrixaceae; species Microthrixaceae bacterium. Next base: position 123 of record JAMLGM010000022.1, read on the forward strand.
CTCCGGTTGTTCCCACGACGTTCCACCGGCGTCTTGCCGGGCCGCTTCGTAGGATTCTTCGGCTTCTTCGCGGTCGGGCGTGGGTCGGCGAGACGTTCGGCGGTTCGGGCGGCGTCTTCCTGCATGCCGGGCAGGACGTGCTGGTAGGTCTCGAGCGTGTGGGCGATGTGCGCGTGGCCGAGCCGCTCGGAGACGACCTTGACCGGGACTCCTTCCTTGATGAGCAGGCTGCCGTGGGTGTGGCGCAGGTCGTGGAACCGCATCGTGGGGACGCCGGCGTTGTGGACGATCCGCCGGAACGCCTCGTACACGGCGTGGGGATGGACCGGTTCACCGTCGCCGTCGGTGAACACCCAGTCGTCGCTCTCGCTGATGCCGACCGCGGCGAACTCGGCGGCCTGGTAGGCCCGCCAGCCTTCGAGCACGGCGATGGTGGTGGCGTCGAGCTCGATGACGCGGCGGGCGGTCTTGGTCTTGCCGCGGGTCTGGTGGACCTCGTAGCCGACGGCGACGAGCCCGCGGTTGAGGTGCAGCCGCTTCTTGGTGGCGTCGAGGTCGGACCACTTGAGCCCGAGGACTTCGTTGCGGCGCATCCCGGTCATGGCGGTGAGCCAGTAGATCGGGAAGAACCGGTGGCCCGCCGCGGTGCGCAACAGCTGGCGGAGCTCCTCATCCGTCAGCGAGACACCTTCGATCCGTTGCAGCGACCGTTGTTTTGGGGAGATTGTCCCGGGAGATGTTGAAGTAGAGGGGTGGTGGTCCCCCTCCGGGCGGTGCCGATCGGGCATCGTCAGGAGGTCTTCCACAACGACCTGAGAGAGGGACCACCTGATGAAGAACGTAGACGGACTGGCTGTGAGGCTGGTCGATCAGGCCGACGCCGCGCTCGCGCAGATGCCGACGGAGTTGGCGGTGACGCTGACCGACATCGCCTCGGCGTGTCGGGAAGGGCTGATGGCTGTCGCGGTCGAGGCTGGCCTGGCGACCGCGGTAGCGATCATGGCCGATGAGGCTGCCGGGCTGTGTGGCGGGTGGAACGCCCGGGATCCCGAGCGCACTCATGTGCGGGGTGGGACGACCGCGTCGTCGGTGGTGATGGGTGGTCAGCGGCTGCCGATCCGTCGGCCGAGGGTGCGAGCCGCCGACGGCAGTGGTGAGGTTCCGCTCGAGTCGTTCGGGGTGTTCGCTCAGGGCGATCTCCTGAACGCGACGATCATGGAACGGATGCTCGCCGGTGTCGCCACCCGCAGCTTCGAACGGGTCGCGGATCCGATCGGGGAGACGCAGCGGGCGAAGGCTCGTTCGACGTCGAAGTCGACGGTGTCGCGCCGGTTCGTGTCGGGCACGAAGAAGGCGCTCGACAGCCTCCTCGCACGGGACCTGTCCGGGCTCGATGCGGCGGTGTTGATGGTCGACGGAGCCGACTTCGCCGGCGCGATGTGCGTCGTTGCCCTTGTGGTCACTGCTGATGGCACCAAGGTGCCGGTGGGGTTGCGTCTGGGCGACACCGAGAACGCGACGGTCGTGAAGGCGCTGTTGGCGGACCTGGTCGACCGGGGTCTCGATGCGTCGGGTGGCCTGCTGGTCGTGATCGACGGCGCCAAGGCGCTCGCCTCCGCTGTCGCCTCGGTGTTCGGCGATCTCGCCCTGGTGCAGCGCTGTCAGATCCACAAGCGCCGCAACGTCACAGACCACCTCCCCAAGACGGCCCGAGAGGCAGTCGATGCCCGCCTCCGCGGCGCGTTCGCGGACCCGGACCCCGACGCCGGGCTTCGCAAAGCCAAAGCCCTCGCCGCCGAGCTCGACAAGACCCATCCCGACGCTGCCGGCTCCCTGCGTGAAGGGCTCGAGCAGATGTTCACCGTGAGACGTCTCGGCATCGACGGCACCCTTGCTCGCACGCTGGTGTGCACGAACATGATCGAGTCGATGATCTCGATCGCTCGCACCACAACCCGCAACGTGAAGCGTTGGCGCAACGAGGGCGACATGCGCCGACGCTGGTGCGCCGCCGGCCTCCTCGAAGCCGAGAAGAAGTTCCGGCGGGTCCGCGGGCATGCCCAGATGCCCCACCTTGTCGCTGCCCTCGCCCGTCACGCCGAGACTGTCATACCGCCATGCAAGACTGACCAGAGCGAGTCCAACGCTGCATGACAACAGGGACCACCACCCGCAGCGACTTCAACAGCAAACGGGACATCCTCGTTTTGGGGCGCGGGCCACGAGCGCGACGTTGCGGGTCACGAGCCCTCGGCGGTGCGCGTCGGCGAGCGCGCCGCGGATGACGAGATGGATCTCATAGACGGTCTTGGGTGCGAGACCTCGGCCCGTCTCCGGATGGAGCAGCGCCTCGTAGAGCGATTCGATCTGCTGGTACCGGAGCCGCCGGATGCTGGTCCGGCCGAGCGCCGGGAGGATGTGGCGCTGCACGTTGCGCTCATAGCCCCGATAGGTGCTGGTCGCGAGATGCAGCCTCTTCGCCGGCAGCCACTGGCTGGTCAGGTACGCGCCGAAGGTCAACGACCGCACCGCGCCCACCCGCTTGGTCTCGGCGGCGGCGAGCTTCGTGGCGAGCTTCTCCGCCTCTGCCCGATCGGTGCCGGCCGGGTGCCAGCGGCGGATCTCCTTGCCGGTGACCGGGTCGCGGCCTTCGTAGATGACCGCGTAGAAGCGACCCCGGCGTTGTGCCACGTATCCGTTCATGATGTTCCTCCGTGATGGTGTAGATCCCGGCCATCGGGACCCGGAGGAACAATCGGTAGAACGTTCGTCGAGCGGGACGGTTGTCGACACCCCCCGTCTCGAGGTCCCGCTAGGACAAGGGGCGACCCCGCTCACTGATGAGCGGGCGCACTCCATCGCGGCAACCGCTCTTCCACGCGTTCGAGCCCTCCACCGGCGGAGCGGACCGGCTTGGTCGCTCCGCCGGCGAAGGGTTGCCCGTCCGCCAGTCGCTCATGAACCCTGCGGCACCGCCACGGGGATCTGCCTCTGACCGTCCTCGGACTACTGGGGGGCGTCGGCGTAGCGGAGGTAGGGCTTGAACTCCTCGACGTTGTCGAACTGCTTCTTGGCGTCTTCGGTGGACACGGCCATGGCGACGATGACGCGGTCGCCGGGGCGCCAGTCGGCGGGGGTGGCGATGGGGTTGGCGTCGGTGGCCTGGAGGGCGTCGATGACGCGGACGATCTCGTCGAAGTTGCGGCCTACCGACTTGGGGTAGGTGAGCATGAGGCGGAGCTTGTTGTCGGGGTCGACGATGAACACGGACCGCACGGTGGAGGTGTCGCCCTCGCCGGGGTGGATCATGTCGTAGAGCTCGGCGATGCGGTGGTCGGGGTCGGCCACGATCGGGAAGTTGAGGGGGGTTCCGGTGACCTCGCCGATGTCGGGGGCCCACTTGTGGTGCTCCTCGATGGGGTCGATGGACAGGGCCATGGCCTTGGTGTTGCGCTTGGCGAACTCGCTCTGCAGCGCAGCGGTGCGACCGAGCTCGGTGGTGCACACCGGGGTGAAGTCGGCCGGGTGGCTGAAGAACACCGCCCACGAGCCCTTCTTCCAGTCGTGGAACGAGATCTCGCCATCGGTGGTCATGGCGGTGAAATCGGGGGCTTCGTCCCCGAGGTGCAAAGCGGGCATGGTTGGCTCCATCTGTTGGATCAGCAGTCGGCGGTCGACGTGTCGTGTGTGTCCTGCAACACAGATACCCCATGGGGTATTCCACCGGGGATTCGGCCCCGCTTCGCAGACCGGGTCCTCGTCGAATCCGGCGGACGGAATCGCGTGGGACGAAGGTACCGGACGCTGGTCGGCAGATGCCGAGCGCTGTGCGCCCTGCCGAGACCACCGGTGATCGTTGTGGTAACGAGCGTTGATCGAAGCCATCGACGCCTCGACATGGCTGGTGCGCGCCTGGGGTGCGGGGCTCTTGGCGGTGTTGCACGCGGCCATCCCTCCCTCGCACCCCTGAGGACTCCGGGCTGCGGGCCGAAGAGCTGTGTCGTGTCTTCCTGATCGCCTTCGGGTTGATCCTCCACGACGTCCCCGAAGGTCTTGCACGCCTCGCCCAGCGACGCCTGGACATGACACCGTCGCAACCGGTGTTTGGTCAGGGCGGCGTGGCGGCGACTCGGAGGAGCAGGTCGTCGATGAAGTCCGGGGTGACCGGCTGACCGAGGACGATGCGTCGATGCATGATCGGGCCGGCCAGATAGGAGATGGCCCGGTCGGGGTCGAGGGTCGGGTCGATCGATCCGTCGATGGCACCGCGTTCGACCAGGTCGCGGATCGCGCCCATCCGGCGTTCGATGATCTCTCGCCGCAGGGCATCCATCTGCGGGGTGTCGCCTCCCTGGACCAGGAGCGTCGTGAAGAACACGGCGCTGTCGTCGGAGAACACGCCAGCGACGATCGCCAGGAGCATCGACCGGAGGTCGGTGAGCGCGTTGCCGGTCGTTCCGGGCGGAGTCACTCCCAGGCGCGTCTCGATCGCATCGGCCAGCAGGTCGTCGATCCGGGGCCAGTGCCGGTAGACGGTGGCGCGTCCGACCTTGGCCGCCCGGGCCACGGAGGAGTGGGTGACCTCGCTCGGACCGCCCGACTCGAGGAGGGACGAGACCGCAGCGAGCACCCGGCTGCGGGTCGCTGTGATCCGAGGATCGGGCTGGGTCTCGCCGGGCGGTGACATGAGACAGAGTGTATCGGTGTGTTCTTCTGATACAGTATGTCTCATAGCGAGACTGGATGTCTCAGAAGGAGGACGTGATGACCGACGAAACACCATCGGTTGCCCTCACGGCAGCAACGAAGGTCTACGGCTCCGCCGACGCCGAAGTCCGGGCGCTCGACGACGTCACCATCGCCTTTCCCCGAGGTCAGTTCACTGCGGTCATGGGGCCGTCGGGCTCGGGAAAGTCGACGCTGTTGAACTGCATGGCCGGACTCGACCGGCTCACGTCGGGCACGGTCGAGATCGGTGGCGTCGATCTGCGCGATCTCAGCGACCGCGACCTCACGATCCTGCGGCGTACTCGCCTCGGGTTCATCTTCCAATCTTTCAACCTCCTTCCGGCCCTCACCGCCCGGGAGAACATCACGTATCCGCTCGATCTGTCCCGGAGCCGAGTGGACCCCCAGTGGTTCGACGAGCTCATCGGGGTGCTCGGCCTCCGTGATCGCCTCGACAACCGGCCGTCCCAGCTGAGTGGCGGACAGCAGCAACGCGTCGCTGTCGCCAGGGCCCTGGTGTCGAAGCCGGAGGTGGTCTTCGCTGATGAGCCGACCGGTTCGTTGGATTCGCACACCTCCGGCGAGATCTTGTCGCACCTACGGAAGGCCTCGGATCTCGGTCAGACGATCGTGATGGTCACCCACGACCCGTACGCCGCAGCACACACCCACAACGTGGTGTTCTTCCAGGACGGCGCTCCCGTCGGTGAGCTCGCCAGCCCGACCGCGGACGGGGTGCTGGATCGCATGAAGTCACTCGGAGCCGACCGATGACCCGCCGTGTTCTGCGCCAGCTCTGGATCAGTCGGAGCAGGTACCTGCTCACCTTCCTCGCGATCGTGATGGGTGTGGCCTTCGTGAACGCGACCCTCACGCTCACCGATTCGATCGGCGCCGGGGACGAGGCCACGGTCGAGGCCGGCGAGGCCGGCATCGACGCGGTCATCGACGCGGTTCCGGGCACGCCCCCGGCAGGGTTCTCCGGTCCTGCGGAGATGGTGTCCGCCGGCATCGGTATCCCGACGTCCGTCCTCGGCACCGTCACGGCCGATCCCGACGTTGCCGCTGCGCAAGCGGTCTGGCATGCCAACGCGTCGCTCCTCTCGGCCGACGGGTCGATCATCGGGCAGAGCCGCGGGCCGTTCAACGAGGCCGAGACCTGGATCACCGATTCCGAGACGGCCCGGTGGCACATCGCTGAGGGTCGCGCCCCGGCCAGACCCGGTGAGATGGCGCTCGATGCCGCCACCGCCCGCGACTTCGGTGTGGTGCTCGGTGACGAGTACCGACTCGCCACCGAACGCTCCTCGACGCCGCTCACCGTGGTCGGCATCGCCCGGTACGGCCCCGCCGATCGGCTCCCTTCGCGGACCACGGTCCTCGTGGCCCCTGACGAGCCTGCGCTCATCGGTCAGGGCGATGTGGCCACGCAGATCGTGGTGCGTGGCGTTCCCGGTGTGAGCCCGGATGTACTGGTCGACGGGCTTCGTGCCGATCTCGCACAGTCCGGTGAGACGGTACGGGTGCGCAGCGGCGATGCAGCCGCCGAGGCCGAGCTGGCCCGGATCGCCGTCGAGAGCACGATCTTGTCGAGGTTGCTCACGGTGTTCACGATCGTCGCGGCGCTCACGGGGATGCTGATTATCACCAACACCTTCGCCATCTCCATGGTGCAGCGACGCCGCGAGCTCGCCCTGATGCGAGCGATCGGCAACACCCGATCCGAGCTCGTCCGATCCGTTCTCACCGAAGCCTTCATCCTCGGGGTTGCCGCCACGGCCCTGGGTCTCGTGCTCGGTCGGTTCGTGGTGGTCCTCATCCAACTGCTGTTCGATCGAGCGGGCGTCGAGGCGTTCAACGGCCCGGTCATCTTCACGGCTGGAACACTGGCAACGACGATCTTCATCGGTGTCGTCATCACGTTGCTCTCTGCGTTGCGGGCCGCCGTCTCTGGTTCACGGGTCCCGCCCGCCGCGGCGCTCCGCGATGCAGCCGTGGACGAGTCGTCGGCCCCTTGGTGGCGGCGCGGCTTGGCGCCGGTCCTCGTGGTCATCGGTGTGGCCGCCACCAGCGCGGGGATCGCATCGCAGCGCAACCAGCTGATGCTCGCCGGAACCCTCCTGGCGGTCATCGGGATCTACCTGGCCGGTCCGTTGTTCGCCTCGCTGGCCGCTGGCGCGGCACGACCGGTCCTGGCCGTCGTCGCCGGGGCCACGGGGCGCATCGCGGCACGAAATGCGGCCCGATCGCCGCGGCGTGTGTCGTCGGCAGCGGCGGGCTTGATGATCGGCATCGCTGTCGTGGCGTTCTTCAGCATCCTCGCCGGGACCGTCAAGACCCTTCAGGTCGGTCCCACGTCAGCGCTGCGCGCCGACCATGTCGTCACACCCCTCGGTGCCCCCGCCGGGAAGGTCCCGGGTGATCTCACTCCCGAGCTCCGAGCCGTGCCCGGGGTGAACGATCTTGCCGCCATCCATGTCACGGGCGGCCTCCTTGCCGACCCATCGGAAGCCACGACCGCGACCCCGAACGCGATCCCCGTCGGCATGATCGAGGCGGACAACCTCGACGCGGTCTACGACCTCGACGCCACCGGGGCCGATGCCGGCCACCTCGAACCCGGTCAGATGATGGTCGCCTCGTCCGAACTGGGAGCCCATCCCGTCGGCTCGGACCTGACCATCCGCGGCGTCGCCGGCGTGGCGAAGGGCACCGTGGTGGGATCGTTCGCCACGGCGCTCCCTGGGTTCGCCTCCCCGAAGGTGCTCCTGGATCAGGACACCTACTCGGCGGTGTTCAGCGACCCCGGGACGGTCGCGATCTTCCTGGCCACCAATGGTCAGCAGGCCACGCTCGACGCGGTCGCGCGAGCGACGAACGGGTCAGGTCGGTTCCAGACCGCTGAGGAGTATGCCGGGGCGAGCTCGTCACCTGTCGACACCATCCTCAACCTCATCTATGCCCTGCTCGGCATCGCGGTGGTGATCGCGCTCGTCGGGCTGGCCAACACGATGGCGCTGTCGATCCGGGAACGAACGGCCGAGATCGGAGTGGCCCGGGCCATCGGCACGACCCGGGCCCAGGTCGTCTCATCGGTGCTCCTGGAAGCGTCGATCACGACGATCCTCGGTGTTGCGATGGGTTTGACCATCGGCATCGGCGTCTCGTTCCCGACCGTGACCTTGCTCGACAACGCCGCCATCACGTCACCGGTGATCCCGATCGCCAGGCTCGTCGTGATCGCCCTCCTCGGTGCCGTCGCCGGCACCATCGCCACCATCGCGCCGGCGCTCGTCGCCGCCCGCCGCTCACCACTGGAGTCGATCACGGCACTCTGACGCCTCGACCGCGTGCGCAGTCGTGGAACGCGATCAGGCCAAGGGAGCGGCGCGGATGATCGATCGCTGAAAGGATCGAACCATGGCACGTCAGAGCTCACGCGGTCGGGGTCCCGCATCTGGTCGTCAGGCGCCGCAGGCCCAGGGCATGTCGTCGTCGTCGACCCCGATCGATCGTCGTACCGCCCTCGGTCTGGTCGGTGGCGCGGGAGCCCTCGTCGCGCTCACCGCCTGCGGCGGCGGCAACGGGGGTTCGTCGAC
>JAMLGM010000023.1 GCA_023957975.1 Microthrixaceae bacterium
GTCGCCGGCCGAGGAGCAGTTCTCGCGAATCCGACTCGGCAACGCCTGGACCGTCGTCGGCGACAAGCGCCTGAAACTGATGGCGGCGCAACTCGTCCGCGACGGCGACGGTGCCGGCGACGGCGCCAGCGACGTGACGATCCGCTACGAGACGGTTCAGGCGGAGGGAAAGACCCCCATGGCCTTCGAGGACTGGTGGCGCGGGGCCACCGCAGAACAGCGGGCGGCGTTTTCATGAGTGAGTCGCGCAAGCCCGCCCCGAGACCCGGCCAGAGACCCGGCCAGAAACCTGGCCACAAGTCCGGCCCGAAGCCCGGCCAGAAGTCGGCTCGTGAGATCGCCATCGATGCACTCGTCGCCATCGACAACGACCGGTCGTTCGCCAATCTTCGACTCGGTCCGATGCTGGAGCGCAGCGGACTCGACGACCGCGATCGACGGTTCGTCACCGAGATGGTCTATGGAGCGATCCGTCGTCGCCGTTCCCTCGATCATCTCGTCGATCGGTTCCTGTCCAGCGACCCTCCGTCGGTGGCCCGCGCCGCGTTGCGCCTCGGCGCCTACCAACTGCACTACCTGGAGGTGCCCGACCACGCAGCGGTGTCCGCCACCGTGGACGCGACTCCGAAGCGGTTTCGCGGCGTCGTGAACGCCGTGTTGCGCAAGGTGGCCTCGAACCCGGTCGTGTGGCCAGATGTCGGCACCGAGTTGAGCTACCCGGACTGGATCGTCGAGCGGCTCAGCGAGGACCTCGGTTCCGACGTGGCGATCGAGGCGCTCGAGGTGATGAATACCGCCCCTGAGGTGGCGATTCGCAGCGACGGCTACATCCAGGATCGCAGCAGTCAACGAGTGGTCGCCGCGTTGCCGATCGAAGCCGGGCAGTTGGTGCTCGACGCGTGCGCAGCGCCCGGCGGCAAGGCCACCGCCATGGCCGGTCGCGGTGCTCGGGTGATCGCCGCCGATCTGCGGCTCAAGCGGGTCGGCCTGATCGCCAAGAACTCGGCAGCGACGGCCGCGAACCGGCCAGACGGTGGCGCGCTGTGGCCGGTGGTGGCCGACGGGCGCCACCTACCGCTGGCACGGCGCAGCGTCGACGGGGTGCTCGTCGACGCACCGTGTTCGGGGCTCGGGGTGCTTCGCCGGCGGGCCGACGCACGATGGCGCATCGAGCCCGCAGATGTCGATCGCCTGGCGTCGATCCAGTTCGATCTGCTGGTCGAGGCCGCCCGCGCCGTGAGCGGCGGCGGATGGCTCGCCTACAGCGTGTGCACCCTGACCAACGCGGAGACGATCGACGTCGCAACGCGATTCGTCGCTCAGCACCCGGATTTCGAACCCATCGAGTTCGTCGAGGGCCCGTGGGAGGCCATCGGAACGGGAGGGTGCCTGTTGCCCCAGGCCGACGACAGCGACGGGATGGCGCTGTTCATCTGGCGGTATCGCCCGTAGCGGTAGCACCCGTGGCGGTGAGGGTGGCCGGAGGGCGTAGTCTCTGGGCCATGAGTGCGCAGGACCAGACCCAGAACGCCGGTGTTCGCTACGAGGCGAAGGTGCTCACCGTTTCGGACAGCGTGGTGCTCGGCAACCGGCCCGATACCAGCGGGCCGGCCGTGGTCGAGTACCTCGAGGAACACGGGTTCACCGTCGTCGACGCCAGGGTGTGCGCCGATGGTTCCGAGACCGTGGCCAACCAGCTGTCGTCGATGTCGTTCAACTTCTGGGGGATCATCGTCACCGCCGGCGGGACGGGATTCGGGCCTCGGGATCTCACCCCCGAAGGAACCGTTCGCATCCTCGACCGTCGGGCCTACGGGTTTTCCGAGGCCATGCGTGCCACCGACCCCAAGGGCAGGTTGTCGCGTGGGGTGTCGGGCACCCGGGGCAGTGCGCTCATCATGAATGTTGCCGGTTCGCCGAGTGCGTCGCGGCCGATGCTCGACGCCGTGATCGATGTCGTGCCCTATGCGCTCGACCTGATGGCCGGCAAGACCCCGGACTGAACCGGACCGAAACGCCGCACCGCAGAACGCCGCAACGCCGCAACGACAGCCGCACCGCACCGCACCGCACCGCAGCGATCCGCACCGTTCCGCCCGCACCGTTCCGCCACATCCCGTTCCGGTCGAAAACGGAACGGCCGCTACAATTTCGACCACCCGCCTGTTACCCTCACGAGGACCATGTCAGAGAACTTCACCGCGATCGACCGCGAATGCATGGCGCGTGCGATCGCCGCCGCATCACAGGTTCGATGTGCAACCGCGCCCAATCCGTGGGTCGGAGCCGTCGTTCGCGGTGCGGACGGGGTGATCTACGAAGGGGCGACGATGGAGCCCGGCAAGGCCCACGCCGAAATCGTCGCGCTCGCCGCCGCAGGAACCGCGGCACAGGGTTCCACGGTCTATGTCACCCTCGAGCCGTGCAGCCACACCGGGCGCACCCCGCCCTGTGTCGATGCGCTCATCGAAGCCGGAATCTCCCGGGCGGTCATCGCCCTCGAGGACCCCGACGAACGGGTGAACGGTCGGGGGATCGAGGCGCTGCGTGCCGCGGGCATCACCGTCGAAGTCGGGCTGTACGCAGATCGGGTCGCCACCCAACTGGCGCCCTACATCAAACACCGAACCACCGGCCGCCCCTATGTCGTGTTGAAGATGGCGGCGTCGGTGGATGGATTCACCGCAGCCCCCGACGGTTCGAGCCAGTGGATCACCGGCCCCGCAGCACGCGCGGATGGCCATCGCATCCGCGCCGAGAGCGATGCGGTCATCGTCGGTGCCGGGACCGTACGACGCGACAATCCCTCGCTCACCGTGCGCGACTATCACCCGCCGGTGCTGCCCGAACACGGCACGGTCGACCCGCTTCGAGTCATCCTCGCCAACTCGGCGGTCGACCCCGAGGCAAAGGTGCAGCCCTGCCGCGAGATGCGCGGCGAGCTCGTCGACATCCTCGACGAGCTCGGAAACGACGGCATCTTGCAGGTGCTCGTCGAAGGCGGCGCCCAGGTCGCCGGCGATTTCCACCGCGCCGGCCTCGTCGACAAGTTCGTGCTCTACCTGGCCCCGGCGCTGTTCGGCGGCGGCGACGCCCGAGGGCTGTTCACCGGCCTCGGCGCCTACAGCATCGACGACGTCTGGCGGGGTCGATTCGACACGGTCGAACGGGTCGGCGGCGACCTTCGCCTCGAACTCACGCCCGCCACCGCTGCGGCGGATTCCCAGGAACGGAGATAGAGGTGTTCACCGGCATCGTCGAGGAACTCGGAACCGTTGTGTCCCGCGAGGGCTCCCGGCTGCGCATCGCCGCGACCGCGGTGCTCGACGGAGTGCAACTGGGCGACTCCACCGCGGTCAACGGGGTGTGTCTCACCGTGGTCGCCTGGCAGGACCCGACCGACGCTCACCCCGGATGGTGGGAGGCCGACGTGTCGCCCGAGACCTACCAACGCAGTGCGCTCGGAACGCTCGAACCGGGCGACCGGGTCAACCTCGAACGCCCGGTTCGGCTCATGGATCGCCTCGGCGGACACCTCGTGCAGGGTCACGTCGACGCCGTCGGAACCGTCGCCGCTGCGGTGCCGGACCTGCGGGTCACGATGCCCGCGGAACTGACCCGTTACGTCGTCGAGAAGGGGTCGATCACCGTCGACGGCGTCTCACTCACCGTGGTCGATGCGCTCGACGACGGGTTCACCGTGGCGGTCATCCCACACACCGCCGAGGTCACCACCCTCGGGCAACGAGGGGTGGGCGACCTGGTGAACCTCGAGGTCGACGTGACCGCCAAGTACATCGAACGACTCATCGCCGCCCACCTGCCGAGCGCGGAGTCGGACCAGAGAGGAACCGCATCATGACCAGAGGTGCAACAAACCCCGATTCGATCTTCGCCACGATCCCCGAGGCGGTCGCAGCCATCGGACGCGGGGAGATCGTCGTGGTCGTCGACGACGAGGACCGTGAGAACGAAGGCGATCTCATCATGGCCGCCGAGCACGCCACCCCCGAGGCGATCACGTTCTTCGTCCGCCACACCTCCGGGGTGATCTGTGCTCCGCTCACCGGAGACCGGCTCGGCGAGCTCGACATCCCACTCATGGTGCACGACAACACCGAGGCTCAGCGCACGGCGTTCATGCACACCGTCGACTACCGCCACGGGACCACCACCGGGATCTCCGCCGCCGACCGCTCGGCCACCATCCAGGCGCTGTGCGACCCCGCCACCCGGCCCGGCGACCTCGCCCGGCCCGGCCACATCTTCCCCCTGCGCTATGCGGAGGGCGGTGTGCTCAAGCGGGCCGGCCACACCGAGGCGGCGGTCGACCTGGCACGCATGGCCGGCTGCTATCCCGCTGGTGTGCTGTGTGAGATCGTCAACGACGACGGAACGATGGCCCGCGTGCCCGACCTCGTCGAGTTCTGCAAGGAACACGGCCTGTTGATGATCTCGATCGCCCAGATGGTCAAGTATCGGCGCCAGACCGAAAAGCTCGTGCGGCGCGTCGCCGAGGCCCAGATCCCCACCGACTGGGGCGAGTTCACCTGTTACGTCTACGAGTCGGTTCTCGACGGCGAACAACACGTGGCCATGGTGCGGGGAGCGGTCGCCGGCGAACAGGACGTGTTGGTTCGCGTCCACTCCGAATGCTTGACCGGCGACGTGTTCGGCTCGATGCGCTGCGATTGTGGCACGCAGCTGTCGGGGGCCATGGAGCGCATTGCCCAGGAGGAGCTCGGGGTGATGGTGTACCTGCGCGGCCACGAGGGGCGCGGCATCGGTATCGGCCACAAGATCCGCGCCTACAACCTGCAGGAACAGGGGATGGACACCGTCGAGGCCAACGTCGCACTCGGCCTGCCCGTCGACTCGCGCGAATACGGCATCGGCGCACAGATCCTCAACGACCTCGGCATCACCACCATGCGCCTCATCACCAACAACCCCTCGAAGTTCGGTGGCCTCGACGGGTTCGGACTCGAGATCACCGGTCGCGTGTCGATCCCGGCGCAGCCCAATCAGCACAACATCAACTACCTGCGCACCAAGGTCGAACAGATGGGCCACCTGATCGAAGGGGTCGACTGAGATGGCGCCGACTGAGGCAGCGCCGACTGAGATGGCGCCGAACGACTATCGGATTGCGATGATCGCGGCGCAATGGCACGCCGAACTCGTCGACGTCGCGACCACCTCGTGTCGTGACCACCTCGTCGCATCGGGGGTGGCGGCCGAAGCGATCCGGCTCATCACGGTGCCCGGCAGCCTCGAATTGCCGCTCGTCGCACAGTTGGCGGCGACCTCCGGAGATTTCGATGCGGTCCTCGCGTTCGGTCTTGTGGTCGACGGGGGGATCTACCGCCACGAGTTCGTGGCCAATGCCATCCTCAACGGTTTCGTCGCGGTCTCCACGGCGACCGAGGTGCCGGTGCTCTCCGCGGTGTTGACCCCGCAACGCTTCGACGAGAACGATCCCGGCGACCTTGCGTTCTTCGCCGAGCACCTGGTCGGTAAGGGAATCGAAATCGCTCGGTCAGCACTCGAGGTCGTCCCGGTGGTGCGAGCATTGCGACAGGAGGTCAGGTGATGGGTGTCGATCAGGCATATGAGGGGCGCGAACTGCCCGAACTCGACGGGTCGGGATTGTCGATCGGGGTGGTGTGCGGGCGCTTCAACGACCACGTGACCGCGCGCCTGCTCGACGGCGTGACTCGCGGGTTGCGCGACTGCGGCGTGGCCGATGAGAACGTGACCATCGAGTGGGTTCCAGGTGCGTTTGAGGTTCCGTTCGCGTCGATGGCGCTCATCAACTCGGGCACGTTCGATGCGATCATCGGGCTCGGATGCGTGATCCGCGGAGACACCAGCCACTACGACTTCGTGGCGGGGGAGTGTGCGCGGGGCCTCCAGGAGGTTGCCCTCGCCACTGGGGTGCCGGTCATCTTCGGTGTGCTGACCACCGAGAATCTCCAACAGGCCCTCGACCGTTCCGAGGATGCCGGCGGCCATAACGTGGGCGAGGAGGGTGCCCGCACCGCGGTCGAGATGGCGCTGCTCGCCGAGAAGTACCTGCCCGATCACGTCCACGACGAGAACTG
>JAMLGM010000024.1 GCA_023957975.1 Microthrixaceae bacterium
TTCAGGCTAGCCCGCTTCATTCATGAGGCTGCGAGTGAGTTGGCGGTCAGGCGCGCGTGAGGGTGGCGCTTGGTGCGCATTTTCGGTCTTCGATGACGGTGTTGGCGGTGGACGGTAGGGACTCGGTTGGGGGCACGTCGCCCCGGCGGTCACGGGGGCATGGCGAGGGCGCGGTCGGCGAAGCGGGCGAGGCTTTGCTTGTAGGGATAGCTCGACGGCAGCGAGACCTTGATGCGGGTGACGAGTTCGGTGACCCGGGCGGCGATCTTGACGAAGGCGAGGCGCACGGTGTCGAACTGGGCGTCGCGCCAGAACGAGGTCTTGGCGGCGAGGCCCTTCAGCGTGTGCAGCAGCCAGTAGGCGGCGGTGTGGACGAGGAGGCGGAACTGGTTGGCCGTCGCCTTCGAGCATGAGGTGCGGTCCGAGGCGAGGTGCAGCTTGTGCGCCTTGATCAGGTTCTCGGCCTGGCCTCGGCCGCAGTAGAGGACCTCGTAGAGCCAGCGTGGCGTGCCGGTGAGGTTGGTCACGACAAAGCGCGTGTCGCTGCCTTGCCTGGTCGCCTCGATGCGGGCGATGACCCGGCGCTCGACTGTCCAGCTCCTGGCGGCGTAGCGAAAGTCGTGGAAGCTGCGGATCTTGTCGGCGTCCTGCTCAGCGCGGCGGACGGCTGCGTCCTCGGCGCGTGCCGCGACGCGGTCGAGCAGCACGCGGTTGCCGGCGAGACCGAAGATGTAGCGGACGCTGTTGCGCTCCAGCCAGCTCATGGCCTCGGGGCGGGCATAGTGGCTGTCGCCGCGGATCACGATCTCGACTTTTGGCCAGCGACGGCGGATCGCCTCGACCAGGTGCCTGAGCACAAGCGCGACCTCGGCACCGTCGGGGGTCTTGCCCGGTCTGAGGATCACCGCCACAGGCTTGCCGGTCGTGGCCTCGTAGATATGGATCGGCAAGAAGCAGCGGTTGTCGTGGTGGGCATGGAACAGCGACAGCTGCTGGGCGCCGTGTACCCGGTCGAGGGTGTCGTCGATGTCCAGCAGGATGCGTCGCGGCACTTCGGCGAAGCTGTCGCAGAAGAGGTCGACCATAGCATCCGTCATGCGAATGAGCGCGGTCTTCCCCGGCAGATTTTCCAATCGGCACATCGTCGGTTGCGAGCAGAGCCCGGCCCCTGTCTCGGGCAGGCGGCCTACCGCCATCTTGAACGCCGGATCGTCACGCAGGGCATCGCAGTCGTTGGCGTCCGGGTAGCCGGCGGCGATCAGCAGCGCGCGGAAGCGGATCATCTCGGCGAGGCCATGCCGCACCCGCTCGGGCGCCCGTGGATCGGTAATGCAGCCGGCCAGCCGCTCGGCGATCCCGAGCCCTCGCTCGATCTCGGCCAGCACCAGCACACCCCCATCCGAGGTCAACCGGCCGCCATCGAAGGCGAGGTGAACCGGCTTGCCCGAAACAGGTGACAGACCGGGGAGAAAGAGAGCATCTTCGGCCATGGCGGGCACACAACTCCGTTCGGTCGCAAAGGCGCGGTCTCAGCAACCGAAACCTAAACGATCCCAACGGCTTATGTCTCGCCCGCCAGCACCGAACACAGCCCTGATGAATTATTCAGGCTAGCCACTCACGAGCTAGAGCGGGCAGCGCGCGCTGTCGGGCGACATGGTTTCTGGGCGGAGGGATACATTGCGACCCTCAAGGCCCGCCGGGACTGTGGGGAAAGTCCAGACTCGACGAACTTGAAGCGGCTGGACGAACTTCGAACGTTCCTGGAGCCTCGGCGGCTGGTCGATCGTGTCCGCGTCTACGTCCTACCTCGCCAATGGGGTACATTTGACATTGCTACCGCGGAGGAACGTACAGGCATAGACACGATCGCTCGGCTCCAAGTTCTCGAAGAGCTGGTGATAGACCTCGGTAAAGAGCTTATCGGTGATGAAGAGGCCCTAGGGTTGCTATTACCGGAACTTTCGAGCGGGTCACCTGGTCGGGCGCGCGCGCTGGGCCGAGGCTTAGCAACCGCCGCCTTCGAATTTGAGAGGTACTGGCAGTTCTTTGTTGCGGCCTTGTCGGCTGTGCCCGCAGGCGATCAGAACCCGGACCTACTGCGCGGATTCCTCGGCATCGTACACGAGAGAGCGCCTGCAACTGCAACAAAAATGTTGGATGACGCAGTCACCAACGCGGTGCTATCACCATTTTTGGTTGAACTCCAACTCGAAGCTGCGATCGACACGGCTGCGGTGACACGCCTGCGCGAGGCCCTCCACAGTGGCGCGACACCCGTCAAACGCTTCGCGCGTCTTTACCTCGGCCATGCAAGCAATTCGGCCAGCCCCTCAGATTTCGCACAACTTCTGAGGGACATCGCTGCAAGGCCTGACGGCCACCCCGTCGCGGTTGAAGTTTTGTATATGCAATCTATAGCGAGCCGATCAAACACACA
>JAMLGM010000025.1 GCA_023957975.1 Microthrixaceae bacterium
GTAGCAAAGCGTTGGTTCTTTCGCGACAGACGCGGGCAGCATCTTTCGCAACGCCGACGTCGTCAACCGATTGGTCGCAGCGCGGCCCTTGGTGCCGAGAGCGATGACCCGACCGTTCGGCTGGCTGGATACATGGCGCTGGAGACCCTTGAGCGGCGTTGCCATCGACAGATTGCCCGAGGCGACAGGCTGATCGAGCAGACCCAAGCCGGTCCGGTGACCCTCTCGGCCGGCTGCCGCCAACATCTAGCAGGCTGCTGAAAAAGTCGCCCTGACACACGGGTCGAAGTCAAACCGGCATCTACGGTAGCTCTCACGTTGAGCTGAAGGATGCCGCCCGTAGCGGTGGTGTCGCATATGTGGTGGAAATTGCCGGGCGGCGTCCTCCGGGCGGGGTGATAGTTGGCCGTTTCAGGCGGCGAGGTCAACGGTTTTAGCAGCGAGGGGTTGATCGAGCGTTTCCCATCCGTCGACTTTCCGCATGACGATCTGGCCGGACGCGAGTAGCGCCCAAAACAGCATGGGCGCGGTCTCGGCATTGGGAAGGACCGTCTGGGTCTTGATGCGTCGCCGGAACTCCTCGTTCAGCCGCTCGATCGCATTCGTTGTCCGGGCGGATTTCCATTGTGCGGGATCAAGCCGGGTGAACGCGAACAGCAGATCCCCGGCTTCTTCCAAGCTGTCGGCCACCGCCTTGCACTTCAGCCGCCATTTCCGGAGGAAGGCCCGGCGGTGCTTTCCGACCTCGGCCTTCGTCTCGGCGTAGATCATGTCGCGGTAATCCTCCGTCAGTTCATCGTGCAGGCTCTTGGGCGCGTGGGCGAGCAGGTTGCGGTGCTTGTGAACCGTGCAGCGTTGGACTGGCGCCGCCGGCCACAGCTCGGTCAACGCGGCCTCGAGACCGGGCGCACCGTCGACGATGACGAAATCGGGGGCCCGCAGGCCGCGGGCGTCGAGGTCGCCGAGGAACATCCGCCAGGCCGCCTTGCTCTCGCCGCCCATGTTGCGGATCGACAGCAGCACCTTCTGGCCGTCCCGCCGCACGCCGATCGCGGCGAGCACCGAGATCGCCGTGGCCTTGCGGTCGATCCGGGCCTTCACGACCGTGCCGTCCAGGATCAGGCGGACGACGTCCTCGTCGGCGAGGTCGCGGGTGCACCACGCCTCCCAATCGGTCTTCACCTTCCGCCAGGCCCGGCTGACGATGTCCTTGCTGACGGCCCCGTCGAACAGGCCGAACAGCGCCCGCTTCACCCGCCGGGTGTTCGTCCCGGCAAGATAGACCGAGGCGATCAGCGCTTCGGCCTTCTTCGTGAGCCGCTGATAGCGCCGCAGGCTCTTCGAGCGCCATTCGCTGGTTCGACCGTCATCGCCGACCAGACGCGCTCGTGGCACCTTCACCGTCTCGGGGCCGAACGTGCCGATCACCTGCCGATCGCGGTGGCCATTGCGCTGACCACGCTTGCTTTCGGCCGAACGCTGATAGCGCCCGCGACCGAGGGCGGCCTCCAGTTCCTCTTCGAGGATCGTCTCGATGAAGCCACGCACGCGCCGGCGCACCTCATCCTCGAGCGGGTCGTGCGGGCCTCCGTCGACCGGTAGCGCGAACTCGGATGTCTTGGTATGTTCGTTCATGGCATGATCTCCTCGGCGGTGCCAGCCGCCGTTGGGTGGGTTCAGTTCACCCGGAGATTACGCCGCCTCGGAATTTCCACCACAGTCGCGACACCACCGGAAGATCGGCCGCTCGGCGTAATTTCGTCCA
>JAMLGM010000026.1 GCA_023957975.1 Microthrixaceae bacterium
GCTCATGGGGGCCATGGCCCCCGTCGAGCTCGACGATCGCACTCTCCGTTCGGCCTTGGGGCTGCTGGCTGTCGCCGAATCTCAGCCCGGTTCCCCGGTTGTCGAGGTCCGTTTCGACGGTGATGATGATTGTCTTCCGATCGAGATCGAAGGCGCTTTCCTGCGCATAGCCCAAGAAGCGCTGACCAACGCCCGTCGGCACGCAACGGCCCACCGCGTCGTCCTCACCGTCACCTTCCAACCCTCGACGGTGAGCCTCGACGTTGTCGATGACGGTGTCGGGTTCGATGCGGATGCCGTGGGAGTCCGAGGGTTCGGGCTCACCAGCATGCGCGGCCGGGCCAAACAGCTCGGCGGAACGCTCAACATCGACTCCGAGCCGGGCCAGGGCTCGGCCATCAACGCGACGATCCCGCTGCGACCCGGACCGGGAACAGCACCATGATCCGCATCGTGATCGTCGATGACCACCCCGTCGTGCGGGCGGGGCTGCGTACGGTTCTCGACGCAGCAGACGACATCGTGGTGATGGGTGAGGCCCACGATCACGACACCGCGGTCGTCGCGATCGCCGACCTCGAACCCGACGTCGTGGTGCTCGACGTCCATCTCGGAACCGGGCCGAGTGGACTCGACGTCCTGCGCCAGGTCCAACGATCCCAGGCCCGCCCGCGCGTGTTGGTCGTCACCGTCTTCGACAACGACATCGACATCGATGCGGCACTCGAGGGCGGTGCCGCCGGATACGTCCTCAAGGATGCGCCCGAAGTAGACCTGATCAGCGCCGTTCGGGCCGTCGCTGCCGGCCACCAGCCCCTCGATCCCCGGGTAGTTGCCAGAGTTGTAACCAGATCGAGGCGCAACTCCGACATCCCCTCGCCACGAGAACTGGAAGTTCTTGCTGCGGTGGCCGACGGTCACGACAACGCCACCATCGCCCGCGACCTCTACATCAGTCAGGCCACGGTCAAGAGCCACCTCGCCAGTGTGTTCGCCAAGCTCGGTGTGGCCACCCGCACCGGTGCGGTCGCCGAAGCACGTCGGCGCGGTCACTTGCGGTGAACCGGCTCACTCACGACCCGAAGATCCCCGATCCCGCCTCTCAGCAGCCCCCCGGCATCGCGCATGTGGGCCGAACCTACGCGTGGCGCACCAGGCGCTCGGTCGGTCCACATCGGTCAGTGCGCCGGGCATCGCGCTCGGCAACTGGTGAACGACTGCGGCCGGCCGATCGTGACTATCTCGTCCTGGTCGCCCTGACCGGTCGCCCCGACGGCCGGGTGCGCCTCAACAAGCTCGCGCGCGACCACGGCTGGGAGCCTGCACAGGTTTCCCCGGGAACCTGACACCGCGGTCGCGAAACCTGGTCCTCGCGTGATCGGGGAAAGGACCAGCATTTCCGAATCACAATTCGGATATAGTCGATCACCATGGAGAATGGAGGTCGTAGCGCTCCGCATGCGCGTCGTGGGCGGCCGCCGAAGGTCGGTCGGGAGCGCATCGTGGATGCGGCGGTTCGGCTCGGCTTGGATTCCTTCACGATGGTGGGGTTGGCCGAGGACCTCGGGATCTCTCCGGCGACGCTGTACTCGCACGTCGCCGGACGCGACGAGGTCATCGCGTTGGTCGAGTCGAGGCTGCACGGCACGATTCGTGA
>JAMLGM010000027.1 GCA_023957975.1 Microthrixaceae bacterium
TCGGCAGGACCAGTGACTGTGGAGAAGAGCCATGACGATCATCGACGCGGACCGAACCGCGATAGACAGCCTCGTAGCGCCCACCCCGTTCCCCGGATCATTCGCCGTCTCCTACCTACGGGTCTCCACGAAGGAGCAGGCGGAGAAGGGCGGCCAGGCGGAGGGCTTCTCGATCCCGGCCCAGCGCGAGGCGAACCAGCGCAAGGCCGACCAGCTCGGAGCAACGATCATCGAGGAGTTCGTCGACGCGGGCGAGTCCGCGCGCAAGGCCGACCGGCCCGAACTGATGCGGATGATCCAGTACGTCGCGAAGCACAAGACGAACTACTGCATCGTCCACAAGGTCGACCGGCTCGCCCGCAACCGAGCCGACGACGTGACCATCCACCTCGCCCTCAAGGACGCCGGCGTCACGCTGGTGTCGGCCACGGAGAACATCGACGAGACCCCGTCCGGGATGCTGCTGCACGGCATCATGTCCTCGATCGCGGAGTTCTACTCCCGCAACCTCGCCACCGAGGTCGTCAAGGGTCTGTCGCAGAAGGCCGCGCAGGGCGGCACCGTGACGAAGGCACCCATCGGCTACCGCAACGTCGGCGTGCGCGACGAGTTCGGGCGGGAAGTACGCACCGTCGAGATCGACGAGGAGCGAGCCCCGTTGGTGCGGTGGGCGTTCCAGGTGTTCGCATCCGGCGACTGGACGACGAGCCAGCTTCACCAGGAGCTCGTAGCGCGCGGGCTCACGACAGCGGCGTCGCCGCGGCGACCGTCCCGACCCATCGGGAAGTCGTCGGTGCATCGGATGCTGACGAACCCGTACTACAAGGGCAGCGTCCGCTACCAGGGCGTGACCTATGCCGGAGCGCACGAGGCCATCGTCCCCAACGAGGTGTGGGACCAGGTGCAGACCGTGCTCGGCACGCACCGCTCGGCAGCAGATGCAACGCAAGTCCACGAGCACTACTTGAAGGGGACGGTGTTCTGCGGCCAGTGCGGCTCGCGGCTACTGGTGTGCAACGCCAAGAGCAGCCAGGGCACGATCTACCCGTACTTCGTCTGCGCCAGCCGGCATGGTGGCAGAGGCGACTGCACCCGGCAGGCGATGCTCATCGAGCAGGTCGAACGACTCATCGAGCGCTTCTACACCAAGGTGCAGCTCGATCCCGAGACGACGCAGGCGGTCTCGGCGATGATCCATGCCCGGTTCGACGAGATGATGGCCGAAGGAGCCGCCGAACTTGCCGACCTCGCGTCCCGGAGAACCCAACTCGAAGGCGAGCAGCACAAGCTGCTCCAAGCTCACTACGCCGGAGCCATCCCGCTCGACCTCCTCAAGAAGGAGCAGGACCGGATCACCGCGTCGCTGGAGACCATCGAGCACCGGATCACCGCGCACCACGGCCACTACGTCAGTGCGCGAGAGAACCTCGACGACTCCCTGAAACTGCTGTCCAACGCCGCCGACATCTACGAGCACGCCGACGACGCGAACCGTCGGCTCATCAATCAGGCGCTGTTCAAGACGATCTACATCGACGAGGACAACGACGTGCGCGTCGGCTACCGCAACCCGTACGACGGGCTGAGCCTGTCCGGCCTCCATGCCGACGCCCTGAGCTGGGCCGCCGAGGCAAA
>JAMLGM010000028.1 GCA_023957975.1 Microthrixaceae bacterium
GCCGACCAGCGGCAACGTCACGGTGCAGAAGAAGAACGCCGCGGGCTCCTTCGTACCCATCGGCAGCGAGCCGGCCGTGTCGTGGGCCAACAAGAACCGCGACGGCAACGGCAACCTGGTCACCGCCACCAACGCCTTCTTCCTGGGCCAGCGCGTCCGCTACACCGGCGGGACCGGCACGGTGAACACGGCCACCGGGGCCGCGACCATCCGCTGGAGCGGCACGTTCACCGTCAACTTCTACGGGAGCTACACCCCGTTCTGGATCGTCGACCCGACGCTGACCGTCGATGCCGGCGGCGCCGCTCGACTCACCGCGACGATCGGCGGCCGCGGTTCCTCGCAGGAGAACCCCGACATCCAGATCACGCTTCCCGACACGCCCGGCATCACCCTCGCCGAGTTCGCCGACGTCTACGCCGGCGGAGCGATCGCCACCGGGTGGACCGCCCCGACCCGCTATCTCGGCTCGAACGTCACTCCCCCCGCCGGGAGCCCGGCCCAGGTCGGAGGTGTCCACAAGGGTGCCTGGCCGCAGTCGTTCGTGAACTTCCACGGCCAGACCGGAACCGCGGCGTACTGGTACTCGAGCGGCGCGGCTGCGGACCCGCTCAAGGCGCAGGAACCCGTGGGCGTGCACTACTCACTCAACCCGTGACCCGAACAGCCCTGCCCCAACGACAGCCCTGCCCGAACAGCCCTGCCCGAACGACGGAACTGGAGACAGGACACCGATGACCACCACCGACACGATCGAGCTGGACCCGCCGTTCTCGGTGCGGATCCGCAACGCGACGATGACCGCGCACCGGGCCGCTGAGCGCAAGCAGTTCGTCCACCGCCTGATGCGGGGCCAGCTCCCGATCGACGGCGTGGCCGACCTGATGGTCCAACACCACGCGATCTACCGGGCCCTCGAGGAGACCGGGGACGGCCTGGCCGACGACGCGGTCGTCGGACCCTTCGTCGGAGCGGAGCTGCGTCGGGTCCCGAGGATCGAGGCCGACCTGGCGAACCTGGTGGGAGCCGACTGGTCCGAGCGGTTCGGCACCCGCCCAGCGACGCGGGCGTACGTCGAGCTGATCCGCTCGAGCGGCGCGGAGCCGGCACGGTTCGTCGCGCAGCACTACACGCGACTCCTCGGCGACCTCTCGGGCGGCCAGGCCATCCGTCGCACCCTCGAGCGTCACTACGGCGATCGGTTGGCCGGTGCCCTGTCGTTCTACGACTTCGACATCGACGACCTGGATGCCTACAAAGACGCGTACCGGAGCAGGCTGGACGACGCCCCGTGGACCGACGCCGAGCTCGACGCCTTCATCGCCGAGACCAACCGGGCCTACGACGCCAACTCGGCGATGTTCGTCGAGCTCGACGAGGCCTGGCCCGCCTGATCCCGCACCCCGCCGCCGAACTTGTAGCCCACCGGTCGTCCCACGACCTGCCCGCTACAAGATCGTCGCACCCCGCCGAACTTGTAGCCCACCGGTCGTCTCACGGCATGCCCGCTACAAGTTCGGCGGGGTGGCCGA